>CAJURK010000045.1 GCA_910588745.1 uncultured Dorea sp.
ATGGTAAAAGTCCAGAATGGTTTTCGCCTATCTTTGTGATATAGCCGCCTGTGCCGCCGCCAACCTCGCAATCGGAACACGGAATGGCGAGCAGGATACATAATCAAGTCCAAGCTTATGGCAGAATTCTACAGAACTTGGATCTCCGCCGTGTTCACCGCAGATACCAATATGAAGTTTCTGATTTGCCGGCTTGCCAAGTTTAATACAGGTCTCCATCAGCTTGCCTACGCCTGTCTGATCAAGTTTCGCAAATGGATCATTCTCGTAAATCTTCGCATCATAGTATGCCTCCAGATACTTACCTGCATCATCACGTGAGAAACCAAACGCCATCTGGGTCAGGTCGTTTGTACCAAAGCAGAAGAAATCAGCTTCCGGTGCAATCTCATCGGCGGTAAGGGCTGCTCTTGGAATCTCAATCATCGTACCAACCTCGTACTTAATCTCAACGCCAGCTTTTGCAATCTCAGCATCTGCAGTCTTTACCACAAACTTCTTCACATATTTCAGCTCCTTCGCATCGCCAATCAGAGGAATCATGATCTCCGGTACAAGATCCCAGTCTGGATGAGCCTTTTTCACGTTAATCGCCGCGCGGATAACAGCCTTGGTCTGCATCTTTGCAATCTCAGGATAAGTAACTGCAAGACGGCATCCTCTGTGTCCCAGCATTGGGTTAAATTCATGCAGGCCGTCGATTACTGCCTTGATCTCCTCTACCGTTCTTCCCTGAGCCTCGGCAAGTTTCTCAATATCAGCTTCCTCGGTAGGCACAAACTCATGAAGCGGCGGGTCAAGGAAACGGATGGTAACCGGATTTCCTTCCAGAGCCTCATACAGTTTTTCAAAATCTCCCTGCTGATATGGCAGAATCTTGTCCAGAGCTGCTTCTCTCTCTTCTACGGTATCTGCGCAGATCATCTCACGAAACGCGGCAATTCTGTCTTCCTCGAAGAACATATGCTCTGTACGGCAAAGACCAATACCCTCTGCACCAAGCTCTCTTGCCTTTCTTGCGTCATCCGGCGTATCCGCATTTGTACGAACCTTCAGAACTCTGTACTTGTCGGCCCATGCCATAATTCTTTCAAACTCGCCGGCAATTGTAGCGTCAACAGTAGGAATAATTCCGTCATAAATATTACCTGTAGTACCGTCAATGGAGATTGCGTCTCCTTCATGGAATTCTTTTCCTGCCAGCGTAAACTTCTTATTCTCCTCATCCATAATAATGTCGCCGCATCCGGATACACAGCAGGTACCCATACCGCGGGCAACTACTGCAGCATGGCTAGTCATACCGCCGCGGACTGTCAGGATACCCTGCGCAGACTTCATGCCTGTGATATCCTCCGGAGAAGTTTCAAGACGAACCAGAACAACTTTTTCTCCCTTTGCCGCCCATGCTACCGCATCGTCAGCCGTAAATACAACTTTACCGCAAGCCGCTCCAGGAGATGCTCCAAGCCCCTTGCCCATCGGCGCTGCAGCCTTAAGAGCCGCTGCGTCAAACTGCGGATGAAGCAGAGTATCCAGGTTACGCGGATCGATCATTGCAACTGCCTCTTCCTCGGTTCTCATACCTTCGTCAACCAAATCACAGGCAATTTTAAGCGCTGCCTGAGCGGTTCTCTTTCCATTACGTGTCTGCAGCATGTAAAGCTTGCCGTGTTCCACCGTAAACTCCATATCCTGCATATCTCTATAATGCTTCTCCAGAGTATTGCAGACTTCTTTGAACTGTGCGAACGCTTCCGGGAACTTGTCCTCCATCTCGGAAATATGCATCGGCGTACGTACGCCGGCAACCACGTCCTCGCCCTGGGCATTGGTCAGGAACTCACCGAACAGACCGTTCTCTCCTGTAGCAGGATCACGGGTAAAAGCAACGCCTGTTCCGCAATCGTCGCCCATATTGCCAAACGCCATAGACTGTACGTTAACTGCAGTTCCCCAAGAATAAGGAATATCATTGTCACGACGATATACATTAGCGCGAGGGTTGTCCCATGAACGGAATACCGCCTTGATAGCGCCCATAAGCTGCTCCTTCGGATCGTCCGGGAAGTCCGCCCCAATTTTAGCCTTATACTCAGCCTTGAACTGGTTTGCTAATTCCTTCAGGTCTTCCGCCGTAAGGTCTACATCCTGCTTTACGCCCCGGTCAGCTTTCATCTTGTCAATCAGCTCTTCAAAATACTTCTTGCCCACTTCCATAACAACGTCGGAATACATCTGGATAAATCTTCTGTAGCAGTCCCATGCCCAACGCGGATTGTTTGACTTCTCAGCGATTACGTTTACTACCGCTTCATTCAGTCCAAGGTTCAGAATTGTATCCATCATACCAGGCATAGAAGCCCTTGCCCCAGAACGGACAGACACGAGAAGCGGATTCTCGTGATCGCCAAACTTCTTTCCGGTAATTTCTTCCATTTTAACAATGTGTTCGTTAATCTGAGTCTGAATCTCATCATTAATCTCTCTGCCGTCCTCATAATACTGAGTACATGCCTCTGTTGTGATCGTAAAACCCTGCGGTACCGGGAGCCCCAGGCTTGTCATCTCTGCAAGGTTCGCTCCCTTTCCTCCCAGGAGTTCACGCATATTCGCATTCCCTTCACTAAACAAATAAACCCATTTTGCCATTTTTAAATGACCTCCTAAAAAATATTTTGCATGTCAAGTCACACAAATATTTTACTGGTTTTGACAATGTACGTCAAGTGTCTGACCCCAGGAATTGCCAGTTTTTTATAGGAAGAAAGGGAAATTTCACAAGTTCCTCCCACACAAATGCAAAACGCCCCTTGCATACAATAACTAACGCAAATAAGTCCTTGAACGGCAGCCTTCTCCGCTTGCCCGGAATACATGCGGCAAAACACAAAAAACTGCATAATAAACGATCTCTCATCTACTACGCAGTTCTTTGTCCGCTCCAAAACGCCGCCGTGCAAAAGGTCGGCGCGCATCTCAATTAGTTACATATGATTAATAAACGCCCGATATCCTCTATAAGCTTCATACACGTCCGCCTTGCTGGTAATCTCCCATGGAGCGTGCATGCACAGCACCGCCACGCCGCTGTCAATTACTTCCATGCCGTAATTCGCCATAATATAGGCAATGGTTCCTCCGCCGCCTACATCTACTTTTCCAAGCTCGGCAAACTGATAAGCCACCTCATCTTCATCCATAGCTCTGCGGATATCTGCAAGATATTCTGCATTGGCGTCATTAGAGCCGCTTTTTCCTCTGCTTCCGGTAAATTTATTAAATACCAGCCCTTTCGAGAAAAATGCAGAACTTCTCTTTTCAAACACCTCTGCAAACATCGGATCATAAGCCGCGCTTACATCCGAGGAAAGCATTTTCGAATACTGCAGCGCCCTTCTCACCTTCAGGTCTGAATACTCGCCCATCAGATTCATCAGCTCCGCCACTGTATTTTCAAAAAATTTAGAGTGCATTCCCGTCGCGCCTACACTGCCGATTTCTTCTTTATCTACCAGAATACAGCAGGAAGTTCTCTCCACCGACTCTGTATCTAACATCGCAAATAAAGAAGTAAATGCGCATACCCTGTCGTCCTGTCCGTAACCCATGACCATACTTCTGTCAAAACCGCAGTCCCTTGCGCGTCCCGCCGGAACAATTTCCAGCTCGGCAGAAACAAAATCCTCTTCCTCCATGCCATAGAATTCTTTCAGAAGCTTTAATATATTCTGCTTAACGGCTTCTTTCTCTTTCTTATCCATATCCTCCACTTGATCCAGGGGACGGCTGCCGATCAGCAGGTCTAGTTTCTCTCCCTCAATCACTGCGTTTGCTTTCTTCTCCATCTGCTTGGATGCCAGGTGAATCAATAGATCAGTTACTGCAAATACCGGATCCTCCTCTTTCTCCCCAATATTTACCGTCACCACTTCTCCGTCTTTCTTTGCAACTACGCCGTGGATTGCCAGCGGAATCGTTACCCACTGGTAATTCTTAATCCCTCCATAATAATGAGTATCCAGATATGCGAACTCGTCGCTTTCATAGAGAGGATTCTGTTTCACATCAATACGCGGCGAATCAATATGCGCGCCAAGAATGTTCATACCCTCCTCCAAAGGTTTGGTTCCAATGTGGAAAAGAGACACGCTCTTATCCATACATACCGCATAGACTTTATCTCCGGCTTTCAACGATACCTGGTTCTTAATTAACTCATTGATATCCCGATATCCTTTTTCTTCTGCCATGCAGACTGCAACCTTTACGCACTCCCGTTCGGTCTTGCCCTCGTCAAGACAATTCTTGTACAGTGCATTGATACGTTCTAATTCTGTAAGCTGATCTGGTTTATAAGAAAACCATACATTATTTCTTTCCATTTGAAATTACCTCCCTGCTTATGATGTTATAGGTTATTTATAATTCCATGAATCCTAGTATAACATACTCAAAATATACTTACAAGCAGGGCTCTCTCAATTCCATGTCAGGAAATATACTTCAATTTATCCGGATAATATATCATTGCCTGCTCCATCCTCCGGCACATTATTTCATAGGAGGGAACGGAAACGTCTGAACCTATCCAATACTTTTTCTTCTCCTCAGCAGTTACAATATACATATAATACTGCACTGGAAATATCGAATCGCCAACCTTTCTCGGCGAAGTCATCTCAAGCGTTCGGACGGCGGAATAAGGATAAACTTTCCCATTAACCTGCAGGCTGTTCCCATCTATTACAATCCGCTCCGCGCAGATCCTGCTTCTAACATACAGCCTGATATACAGAACAGGCAGCGATAGAAGCACGCCTATTTCTGCCAGCGTGATAAAAAACAGGTCAAAGCCCATTGCATCCCCTGACATAATCGTTCTCACATCCAGCCAGCCAACAATCAATCCAATGCCAAGAAAAATCAAAGAAATCTTCCCCAAAGTTTTCTTTTCTTTCAAGAACTGCAAAGCTGTGGGCAGGCCAAACTCATTGACACTTTTTATTCCACTTATCAGCGCTTCCGAATTCTCAACGCCGTACGATTCAGCAATTGCAATCCTTTTTTCCGGCATAAGCTGTCTGGCCTGCCTAATTCGGATAGCCGACAGCGTCTTCTCCATATCCTTTTCCCTGAATCCATGAAGGCGGCACCTTTTTATATCCTCCGTTCTTCGGAATACAAGAAAGCATTTCACCGATATAAACTTTAAGAAAATAAATATATGTTCTTTCCTTTCTATCACCGGATGGCCAAACTGGTCTAAACGGTACAGCTCTTTTTCTAAAATTGTTCCGACATGTATTGTTTCATCGGTGATCTCTACAACCGTACGTCCCAAAAGCACCCCTGCCGCTGCCAGAAGCATCCCCCAAAAAACCGGAAGAACCCACGGGAATCTCATATGCAGCCACCATAACGGATTCCCCGGCGCTAATACAAGTGCAAATTCTATCCTATTTAAAAAATAGCCTAAAATGATTCCATACAGAAATATCTTCCCTATTGCAAATGGAAGCGAACCCGTATATTTTTCTTTTTTTTTCATATTATTCCAAGAACCTTCCTGTTTTATTAATCTGTAAGTACAGAGCGTACCCCCCGTATATCCATTATACACAGAAAATAACACATGCTCAACATCACTCAAGAACATTTAAATAATCGAAACAATATCCGGTACGTATTTGGAACGGTATCTGAACCATATATTTTTCTGTAATAGGAACAGAACTGCCCTGGTAAAAATTTATTGACATATACACTCTCTCCCACTATCATGTACTCATATATTCCATCGGCATCCATCCTCATACGGCTAGTGATGAAAATATTTTGTAATATATACCATCAGCGGACAATGGAATACACGCCTCAAATACCTCTTTTTTTGGCGGCTGAGGGTACTCGTTAACCTGTAAAAATTCCCGGAGGTATACACGATGAACCTGATAAAATTATGGGAAGCAGATTTGCGGAAGGCATATGAACTCCAAAACTCCTTCGCAAGAAATGAACACGGCTTTTTAAATAACGCCTACGGCTTATCCTTTGCCGGTTTTCAAGAATATGTTAGAAAAAATGAAGGCTATTCCAATGGAATCGGCCTGCCCGAAGGATATGTTCCCGCCACCATTTACCTTTTAGAAGCAAACAACGAATTCATAGGAATCTTTAATCTCCGCCATTACCTGAACGACTTTCTTTTCAACGGCCCTGGCCACATCGGATACGGCATTTCTCCGGAACACCGTGGGCATGGATACGCTACCCGGGGGTTGATGCTGATGATTGAGATAGCAAAGAATATCATTCCAGAGGATGAAATTTATCTTCATGTACAGAAGGATAATCCGGCTTCCCTGAAGGTACAGCTTAAAAACGGAGCTTATATCCATCACGAAGATGAAGAGGGTTACTATACAAGAATTCCGATTTCATAATACAATTATCAATCACGGATACTCCCACACCCTCAATACGCGCCGGAAACACTTCCATAATAAAATGTAGAAACAGGCGTCCTTTTCCAAGTATAAGACACCTGTTTCTTTTCTACAAAACCTCTATAAGCCCCTTCAACTCCGCCGTACTGTCCACTACAATATCCGCCGCTTTCAGCATCTCCCTGTTTCCCACTCCGACACAGCGCATCCCGCCGGCTTTCGCTGCTTCGATTCCGGCTTTTGCATCCTCTACTACGGTACAGTTCTCACAGGGAATTTTAAGAAATTCTGCCGCCGTCACAAATACCTGCGGATCCGGTTTGGCGCGCGCTACAAGATTGCCGTCCACAATCGCGTCAAATACTCCCGCAAGCTTTAACTTCTCAAGAATCATTCCTCCGCTTTTGCTTGCGGAACCCAACGCAATCTTATAACCCTTTTCTTTCAGTCCGGCAATAAACTCCGGTATTCCAGGCAGTATCTCGGATTCGCCGATGCCCTGGATCATCTGCAGATAGTATCTATTCTTCCGATCCGCAAGATCCTGTTTTTCTTCCTCTGTAAGTCCTTTCACGCCGCCCGTTTCCAGCACAATATTTAAGGACTCCATCCGGCTAACCCCTTTCAGCCTTTCATTATGGCTGATGTCAAATTCAAAACCCAACTCTCCCGCAAGCTTCCTCCATGCCAGATAATGATATTTGGCTGTATCCACAACCACTCCGTCCAAATCAAAAATCACAGCTTTCATTCTCAGTCATCCTTATGATCCAGTTTTATTTTCAGTTCGCCCCGAAAGGCATATTCTTTCCCTCTGACCCATACTTTCAGCTCAGGTCTTATCATCCGTTCGCAGGCCAGCCTGACTGACTGCCCCGATATCTCAAATACAATCCGCATTCCGTAAATCATGAGTTGAAATTTCATTTTCCTCCAGTGTTTTGGAAGATGGGGTTCCAGATAGATATGTCCGCCGTCGCAGCTCACCCCTGCGAATCCGAAAATCAGGCAGTTCCAGATTCCCCCAAGGGAGGCGGAATGTATTCCGTCCATACTGTCATAAGGATTGTCGTCTAGATCAATCATCAGACAATGGCCAAAAAACTCGTCCGCCAGTTCTATTGCCCCAATCGCCGCGCATGCCTGCGCATGGGCGCAATAACTTAACGAAGAATCATGAATGGTTCTCTTCTCATAAAACAGCACGTTCTTTTTCACGATCTCTTCCGGGAACAGGCGCGGAAACAGATTCATAAGCATAACGGCGTCCGCCTGTTTCAATACCTGCATATTTACAATTTCTTCCCTGGAATAATCCAGAAGCACGGACTGTTTTTGTCTGGCATTTCTATATTTTTCAATATGTTCCAGGCAGGGTTTTGCAAGGAACGTATCATCCTGCGGAAGAATTCCGTCCTGGTTTGGTTCCGGTAGGTAAAGCTTCTCAAGGAATTCTTTCCACTGCTTCCTCTCGCAATCCATGTGAATCTGCCCGTCCAGCCTCCAGTACAGCTCCGGCCATTCTTCTCTCAGGTCGTCCGCGTACCGGCAGGCGGTTTCTACACAGTATCCGGCCATATAATTTGTATAGGCATTGTTGTCCACATGTTCCGTATATTCATCCGGCCCTATCACGTCGCAAATGACATACCTGTCTGCCGCCTTGTCCAACTCTGCAAGGGACACCCAGAACCTGGCTGCTTCAAAGGTCATTTCATAGCCGCATTTCTCCATAAAATCCTGGTCGCCCGTAACCTTATAATATTGATCCACCGCATAGATAATATCTGCCGTCACATGGTACTCCTTGATACCGGACCACACCTTTCCCGCTTTTCCCGTATAAATGTTCAAAGCTGCATAAAGAGGCGTCTCCTCCTCCCCGGTTCCGGCTGCTTCCCATGGGAACATGGCGCCCTTAAATCCATAAGCGCGAGCCTTCTTTCTGGCGCCCTCCAACCCTCTGTGCCGGAATTCCAGCAGTCTTCTTGCGGCCTCCGGAAAGGTATACAACAAGGACGGCAGAAGAAATATTTCCGTATCCCAGAACACATGGCCTTTATAACCTTCCCCGGTAAGGCCTTTGGCGGCAATGCTGCTCTCGCTGGTATGCCAGGGAGTCATTCCCTGGATATGGTACAGCGCAAAACAAATCGCCGCTTCTTCCTCTTCCGTGATTCCTTCAATCTGAACCCGCGAATGTTCCCAGAACGCATCCATACGTCCGCGGTGAGACGCAAACATCTGCGGATACCCCGCCTCTGCCGCCAAGGAGAGCATTTCCATCTTTTTCCCGGCATCCGTCCCCTCATCCGCCAGATTGATAAAGCTGATCTTCTCCAGCAGAATTTGTCCTGACTCGTCCGGCGCAATCACATAATCTCCCTGAATCTTACGCCGCACCAGGGAAAAGTCCTTCTTCTTAAGCGTCCCCCGGCGCACTGTAACGCCTGCTGCAATCCGCACCGTATTCTGCGCCAGTTCTCCGGCAAGCTCCATGATTTCTCTTTCGTACACTCTTGCCTTTACCGAATGAAAATGGGAAACTCCGCTGTTGGTCTGCTGCCCGTCAATCCCGGTCCGAATCTTCACTTCCGAAACACTTCCCTCCAGAACCTGGATTTTTACCGACTGAAGAAACAAGTGTATATTATCTTTCGAGGCGAATCTCCTGCATTCAACTAACAGTTTCTTCCCGTCCCCTAAACGAAACACATATTCCAACGCCAGTTCTCCGCTAAGCATATCCAACTTCCGCTTAAATTCCAGGAGTCCTCCGCGCTCAGGAAACAATTTCCTGCCATCCGCCTCTATTTCCATCCATACAATATCCGGACAATTTACAAGTTCCGTAACTTCTTCTTCATATGCTTTATGAAACACGCCGCTGATAAACAGACCTCTTTTCTCTTCCACAAGACGAAAAGGATGCGCTGCACGTACCCCCATATAGCCATTGCACTGTGCAAATGCAGATTCTGTCTTTTGCTCAAAGTCCGGCGCAAATTCTGTTTCCATCAGCCAGAATCTGTCCTGTTCTTTCTGTGTCTGATAATGAACCATCCTTTTTTCTCCAATTCTATTTCATGATAACCGGCATACCGGTATCGGCAGACTCATACAACCCGCACAGAACTCTCTGGATGTAGGTTCCCTGCTTTGCGGTAACCAAAAGTTCGGCTCTGCCCATGCACGCCTGCACAAAGTTTCGGTCTGCATCTATATGCCAGTCTCTCATTTCCATAAATGGAAACTGCTTGTCCGATAGCTGCCCGTCTTCTTCCCCATATAACGCCAGAGGGAATAATTCTGCGCCCTCCTTAGAACCATACAGTTTCACGCTTCTGACATCTTTCTGCTTCTGGTTGATTGCAAAAGACGTCTGCAGATCAAGACTGGTTCCGTCCTGGAACTTTATAAAGCCGAACAGGCCGTCTTCAACCGTAAAGTTGTCCGGATTCCAACTTCCCATCAATCCCACGCCCGCCGTTTTTCCAAGCCGGCTGCTTGCCGAGGCGCATACATAGGAAATATCCGGGTAATCCAGCAGATACAGCGCGCAGTCCAACATGTGGGCGCCAATATCGATCAGAGGGCCTCCGCCTTGTATTTCCTTATTTATAAAGCATCCCCAGCCCGGTATCCCGCGCCTTCTGCACCATTTCACCTCTGTATGGTAAATTTCTCCCATCCGGCCTTTCCGGATCCGGTTTTTTAAAAAGGCCGTCTGTTCGCTGCTCCTGAAATGGAACCCATATGATAACAATTTTCCCTTCATTTCAGCCATTCTCTCCATCTCAGAGGCTTCCTGCACAGTAATCGCCGGCGGTTTTTCACAAAGCACATGGCACCCGGCCTCTAAAGCATCCAGCGCGATCCGACAGTGAAATTTATTCGGCACACAGACAGTAACCGCATCCGGCTTAAGCTCTTCCAGCATTTCTACATGGGAATTATAATAATTGGGAATTCCGAATTTATCCGCCGCGCGCCCGGCAGCCTCCAACCGCGTGTCGCAGATTCCGACAATTTCTACTTCCTCCATAGACTGGTAATTCGGTATATGAGTTACCTGCGCGATCTGACCGGAACCAATCAGCGCCATTTTTAACCGTTTCATTTTCTATTAATCTCCTCTTCACTTTATGAAATAGTCTCTCTGTTTTTCTGGCATTACAGGAACTGCTTCATGAATTTCACAGATTCCTGATACGCTGCTAACGGGTCTTCACCCCTGATTCTTCCTTCATTTACAACAGGCCCGTCATAGCCGATTTCTTTCAGCGTCTTCATATGCCTGCTCCAGTCAATGGAGCCTGTTCCCGGCTGGTAACGATGATTTTCCGCAATATGGATATGCCCCACGTAGTCCTTATAGTTCTGCAAGGTTTCCGAGATATCGTCCTCCTCAATCGCCATATGGTAAAAATCCGAAGTAAGCTTCACCCGGCTAAACCCGCCCTGGCGGATGATATTCACAGAGTCCTCCTGGGTATTTAACATATGGTCCTGATATCGGTTCAACGACTCTAAGTACAGATATGTCCCTGTTTCCTTTGCCGTCTTCTCAAGCTCCGTCAAGGAGTCAAGAATTGCCTTTACGTCTCCTTCACGGCTTCTCGGGGAAACCATCGGCGGCAGCCGGAACGTAAACATGCCCCATGCGGCGGGAACTACAACTCCCGTTCCTCCTACTTCGCTGATTGCCTGGAGAATCCTTTTTAAGTCTTCTATTCCGTTCAAACGTTTCTCTTCCACGAAATCTCCGATCCATCCCCGGTATCCTCCGCAGGCCGTACATACCGAAAGTCCGGTATCCTGAACAGCTTTTTTTACTTCCTTTTGGTTTTCTAACAGAACCCGGCCGTCTATTTCAAAGCAGTCGAATCCCATCTCTTTCACAAAGTGAAACTTCTCCGCAAGATCGCCGGGAAAGAATTCCTTATCCTGTGTTCCAAGCAGCATACTGCCCACCTCCTGTTAAAACTTTACGCCCATCTTAATACTCTTTTCCGGATGCCTGTCCACATACTCGCAGAACCCTTCCGCACATTCAGCAAAGGGCACTACCGGATCGATCAGTTCCTCACAGTCCAGATATCCGTTCATCAGAAGCTCCCAGCACACGTCCTCAATCCGCTTCCTGTTCCAACGGGGATATTCCGGGTTCGGCTCGCTGCAGGCACGAGAAAAGATAATCTTCCCATAATTAAAATGTGCTTCCTGCCCAAGCCACAGACCTGCGGGAAAGGGCTTTGCAAACGCCACATAGGCGATCGTTCCATGATAAGCAAGACCTTTTAAGGCAGACTGCAGCGCATAGACATTCCCGCTGGTCTCAATAATAACGTCCACCCCCTGTTTTCCGGTCAGCCGTTTCATTTCCATCCCTGCATCGCAGGCGGTAGAATCCAGAGTATAATGCGCGCCGGTTTTCATAGCGATCTCCCGCCTCTTTTCAATGGGATCAATCCCTATCACCGTTGACGCGCCGATTTTTGCGGCAATCTGAAGCGCAATCAATCCGATCGCGCCTAAACCGATCACCGCCACCCGGTCTCCCGGCCTTACATTCGCATCCCGGATCCCGCTCAAAGCAAATTGTGCCGGGTCGTAGCACACAGCATTTTTGGCGGAAGCTTCCCTACTCATTTTCCGCAGCTTATAATTATCCACCGCATTCACGATCTGCGTCTCCCTAATCGGTCCATAGGAGCATACCCTGTCGCCGAGTTCGTACTCTGTCACATCGCTTCCTCTTTCTATAATGGTTCCCACAAACATATTTCCCAAAGGAAGATCTCCAAACTCAATTCCCCTCGGCTCATCTGCTTTCCTTTCGGTAAAGACTCTCCACTCCTCATCGAATTTTCCATCAATAAAGGGAGTCGTCCCACGGAAATCCGCCAGCTCTGTCCCGTGCTTCGGCGCGGCAAATTCCACCTTTACTTTCACTTCATTGCTGTTAATTTCTCTGTCTTCATACTCTTTCAGTTCCGCAGTCCTTGGAGCTGTTGCTACTAATTTTTTCATAAAGCTTCTCTCCTTGTCCTTCTTAATCTTATCCTTTAACGCCGCCGTCTGTACTGCCGCTTCTAATTAAATGCTGGCTGAAGCCATACATAATGACAATCGGCAGAGACGTTACCAGTGACGCCGCCATCATACGCCCCCAGATATAATCCGGCGTGTTAAACAATGAGTTCAATCCGATCGGTATTGTCATCAGATCCGGTGAATCGATGAAAATGGATGCAAATAATACATCATTCCACGCAATCATAAATGCATATACAAATACCGATATGATTCCCGACATAGAAAGGGGTACTACAATCCGGAAAATAATTCCCATTTTACTAAGTCCGTCTACCTTTCCCGCCTCTTCCAGCTCCTTTGGAATCGTATCAAAATAGCTTCTCGTCATATAGATCGCCGTAGGAAGCGTCTGCACGATCATACAGATGATAACCGCCTCCCTGCTGTTACTTAAACCCACTGCCGATAACATTTTAAACAGAGGGACGATCAGCAGGATACCGGAAAACATATATACCAGAAAGAACATCTCGCTGACCGCGCTTTTCCCTTTAAATTTCAGTCTGGAAAGCGCGTATCCGCCTAAAATCCCAAGCAGCACCGCGACAATCGAAGTCGTCATCGCAATATACAGACTGTTCTTAATATACTTGACAAATGGAAATATTCTCGCGTTAAAAATATCTACAAAATGCTCCATTGTCCATGTTCTTGGAATAATGGTCGGCGGATAGCCGATGGTCTCCGCCGTTCCCTTTAAAGCAATGCTGAGCATAATGATAAAGGGAAACAAAAGCACCAGCACGAGCAGGATAACTCTTGCATAGAACCATGCCTCTTTCAGGGCTTTTTTATTCTTCTTCAACTCTCAGCACCTTCTTTCTGATCAATATAATAAGCGCAAATATAAATACAAACAGGATAATGGAAATCGCCGCCGCTTTTCCGAAATCATGGGTTGCAAACGCCATGTCATACAAATATACGCCCAGCACGTCCACCTGTTTCGTCAGCAGATATACCTCGGTATAGATATAGAATACCCAGATGGTCCGCAGGCTCACAACCGTAACCAGCGTAGGCTTGATCGCAGGGTAGGTAATCGCCTTAAATTTATCCCATGAAGTTGCCCCGTCGATATCCGCCGCCTCATAGAGCGTATTGTCCATGGACTGCAGAATCGCGTTAAATGAAATATACGCATAAGGGAAGAATTTCCATATTGCAAAAATCGCTACCAGAATAAACGCGCTGGCCGGTTTGTCAAACCACAAGGGCGGCGCATCTACAAAATGAAATACATCCTTCACAAAATAATTGATAATTCCATAAATATTGTTAAACATATATCTCCATGTAAAAATCAGACACACGGAAGGAACCACATAAGACAGAATGATAATGGAATTTACCAGCTTCTTCCCCGCAAAGGACCGGTTTAAGAATACCGCTGTCAAAAGGCCCAGTACGGTACTGATGATTGTCACTACCGCTGTAAACAGCAGCGTAACCAGAACCGATTTATAAAATGACTGATCGGTAAAAACTTCTGTAAAATTCTGCAATCCTACAAATTCCGAAGGAAGCCTTGGATTCAATGGAACTTCCTGACAGCTAATTACAATATTATAGATAAGAGGATAACCGATCAGCAGAACCAATAATATTAAGCTTGGGGAGAGAAGCGCATATGCAAATTTTGTATCGCTTCCTCCCAGTTTTTTTCCTTTTATTTTCATGCCCATCTTCCTTATAAACAGGGAGGAAGAAAAACCTTCCTCCCACAATAGAATTTACTATTTCATCAGACCCTCTACTGCGCTCTGGGCAGCCTCAAGTTCTGAATCAATGTCCGCCTGCTGTACTACCGCATTATTTACCATCTTGCTAATTGCTCCGGTATTCGTCACATCGCCCATTTCTGTGAAATTCTTTCCGTCAACAGCGCCGAACAACTGAAGATTCTCCACTGCGTTGGCAATCGCATCATTCATATGAACATAAGCGGTTCTTGCTTCTAACTCTGTATATTCCGGCATTTCGTCTACAGATTTTAATACCGGCTGCACTCCGCCGGGAGCCATATTCAGCCACTTAACATTCGCTTCATTTTCCAGCATATAGCTTACGAATTTCTTTGCCGCCTCTGTTTCTTCCTCGCTCATTCCCTCTGCGATTCCCAGAACGATGATGCATCCGTAAGCCGCCTCCTGCTTCTTATTCGGAAGAACCAGCGTCAGGTCGTCCGCAAAACCCGCATCCTTTACATTGCCAAGAATATAGGTAGAGTACATAGCCATCGGCGCATTCTTTCCTACAAAAGCGTCGTTGACATCTGCAACCTCTGTAGAACCCGGCATGGAGTAAGAAGCCAGTTCTGTATAATACTCAAGGGCTTCCTTCATCTCCGGCGTATTTACGGTTACGTTCTTGTCGCCGTCAAATACATTTGCGCCGTTGGAAATTGCAAACTGTGAAAATACCTGCTCAGTAAACGCGCTGTCTGACGTCGGAAGCGCAATACCGTACATTCTGTTGTCCGGATCATAGAAAGCTTTGGCAACCTCCAGAACCTCGTCCCAATTAGTTGGAACCTCCATTTGCTTTTCTTTCAGCATTTCGGTATTTACCCAAATTCCCTGTACCCAGCTACTGATCGGAACGCCTACATAGCTCTCTCCATCTTCTGTCTTTGTTACATTCAGGGCGCCTTCATAAAACTCATCCAAGCCTTTCCCTTCAATAACTTCTTTTACTGCGTCTACACTGGTAAACTGGTTCGCAACGCTGGTTTTCGCCTGATCCTGGCTGTACTCTACCACTGCCGCCAGCTCGCCGTTTCCGCCCTGAGTAGCGATCTTTGCATCGTAATCATCCTCGTTGACCGGAATCGGCTCAACCACAATATCCGGATTCTCCTTCTGGAAATCGTCAATGATGGACTGCACCACATCCTGCCTCTCCTGCTCTACCTGCATATGCATAAACTGGATATGCACCTTTCCGTCTTCAGAAACTTTTTCTTCTTTCTTCTGTCCGCAGCCTGACGCCATGGATACCGTCATTGCCGCCACCAGCAGTGAACACATAAACTTTTTCTTCATAACCTTTCTCTCCTTTTCTTTTTTTATTGTCAACAGGAAATGCTTCTCTGTTACAATCACTCTTCTTTCACCCACGCACATTCCCATGGGGCTAACCGGATTCTGCCTAATACCTCTCTTTCGCCGATGAGATCCCGCCCTTTCAGTTCCTTATAAGCAGCTTCCTGCGCAGCGCCTGACACATTAATCAGCACGTGAATTTTTTCTCCTGTACGTTCGTTCTCCCTTACAAATGCAAGCACTCCCGGCCGGAGGTTTTTTACACGCTGCACCGCCTCCGGGGAGAAAGCGCTTTCATTCCGCCGAACGCGCATCCTCCGGATTAAAGTATCAAAAATCTTTTTCCTGTTCGTATCCTCTGTCAGCATTTTTTTCAGATAATCATAAGCTAACCGCTCCCGGTTAATCCTTCTTGGTATCCCGGAAACAGTCTTTCCGTAATAGTCGTTCCTAGAACCCAAAAGACTGTGGATGTAGACTCCCGGAATTCCCCTCAGAGACAGCAGAAGCGTCTGAGCCGCAAGAAACTTTCCGATTCGCTCCTCATCCGGAGCTTCCGGCCCCGCCAGCGCGTCCTGATAATTGATATTCAGCTCGTAGGGACTCGTTGTCCCATCCCCATTATCCTTATAAGATACTTCGCCGCCATGTCTTAACGCCGCTTTCACAAGATTCTCCTGCTCCGTTTCTGTCAGAAGTCCCTGCGCCGGACGAATACCGATTCCGTCATGGGAACTCAGAAAATTAAAGTATGCCGCTCCTCCCTCCGGAAATTCCAATCCGTCCATCCATCCTGAAATTGCCTGCGCGTTCCCGGTCAGGAACGTATGCATGACAAGGGGCGGCAGCGGAAACTGATAAACCAGATCCGCCTCATCTCCATGTTCCCCAAAATAACTGACATTATCCTTATGCGGTACATTTGTTTCAGTAATAATCCTTGTATCCGGCGCATAAGCCTTAAGTATATCTTTCATCAGCTTAATGATTTCATGAGTCTCAGGGAGATGCATGCAGGATGTACCCAATTTCTTCCACATGAATCCCACCGCGTCAAGACGAATAAACTTCGCCCCCATACTTCCGTAAAACAACAGGACATCTATTATCTCCGCTAAAAGTGTTGGACATCCGAAATTCAAATCAATCTGATCCTCACTGAACGTCGTCCAGAGATATTTGTCCCCGGACACCGTATCAAACTTCGTTAAGAGCGGCAGCGACCTTGGCCTGGTAACCATACTGTAATCAGCCTCCGGATCGCAGGTAATAAAATAGTCCTTGTACGGTTCCTTATCCTGTAAATATCCCTGAAACCATTCGCTGCTTTTTGAAATATGGTTAATCACAGCGTCAAACATCAGGCTGTAGCTTCCGGACAATTCCCTAATATGCTCCCAGGTTCCAAGCTCCGGATTAATCTTTTTATAATCAACTACCGAAAAACCGTCGTCTGACGTATAGGGATACATCGGCAGAAGATGCACGCTTTTTATTGCATCCCCTACAAAGTTTTTCAGGAATCTTTCCAGCGTCATAATCCCTGATTCCCCTTCTGAAAAGATCGTATCCCCATAGGTAATCAGGATGCTGTCTTTCTCTGACAGCCCGGCGTTTTCCCGCTTACTTTCCTTATACTTAGAAAGACGGGCGCTTATCTTTTCCAACGCTTCCTGCTCTTTCTTCTCATCCTGATATATGCGCCGTAATCTTTGTTTTACCTTCTCTTGTAATTCCTTTGTCATATGCTCCTCCCAGATATGACAACGTTGTCTAAAAGTGGAAAAATAATAATGACAACGTTGTCTTATAAAAAACATTATAGTGACACCCCTCTCAGACATATGTCACTACTCTGCTTTCCTTCTAAATTCATCAATCCCGTCACGTGGACTGCCGTTCCTTTACCCTGCAGGGAAACTTAAATACTTTCCTGTCTGTGCAATTCGGATTCTCAATCTTATTCATCACATAATCGATACAGGTCTTTGCAAGAATCTCAAAATCCTGCTCAATCGTAGAAATCGGCGGATAATAATAATTTCCCAAAGTAATATTATCAATCCCTAATACCGCAATATCTCCCGGAATCGTCAATCTCTTTTCATAAATTGCCCGGTATACTCCGAGCGCTCTCTCATCACCGGATACAAAAAAGGCTTCCGCATCATGGGAATCTAATACTTCCCTTGCTTTCCGATATGCCTTTTCCACGGTATCAATACCAGAAAACACATAATACTTTTTCCGATATTCCTTCATCGCAGTCTCAAATCCCTCAATCCGGTTGTAAGTTGACAGGAACTTCTTTTCTCCGATAAACAAGACGATTTTTTCAAATCCTTTGCCGGCAAGATATTCCCCTCCCCGGTAACCTACGTCAAAATTATCCAGACTCACGGACGGCACTTCCGGATTCACCGGTTCGCCGAACACTACGTAAGGAATATTGTGGCTTTCAAAGTAGTCTACCCTTGCATCCTCCACAATATTTTCCAGCAGGATGGCTCCGTCGGCAATGCCGCTTGCAATCAGATAGAATCCATCCGTCTCATCTTCCTCGAACCGTTCGCTGCTCGAAGGCGACAGAACCACTTTCATGGATTGCTTCTTGGCGTAAGTAAACAAATGTTTCAGCATAATCGTATGCCAGATACTTAAGTGTTCCTCTTGGTGGCGTTCTGCAAATACAACGATAATATTGGTTCGGCTTCCTTTTAATCCCCGGGCAAGCATGTTAACCTGATATCCCTGCTCCTTAATGGTATTCATTACCTTCTCCCTCATGGCGTCGCTCACATTCGGGCTGTTGTTCAATACTCGGGAGACTGACTTAATGGATACCCCGCATGCGTTAGCAATATCAACAATCGTTACATTTCCCACTTATCTCACCTCTTTGTCCTACGTTGTCATTATAACCTCCGCTAACTTTTCTTGCAAGATAATTTTACATTTTCAGAATTATATCCAATTTTCTGCATTGATTTTTGTCTACTATCCACAAAACATATGGATTCCTATCCGCTCCGAAATCCATGCAAACATAAAACATACTCTGTCGGCCGCTTGCACAGACGGCGAAGTGCGTCTGGATTTTTCAAGAACGCTTTTCCTCCGCCAAGAACGCCGCCCCGATCGCGCCGGCAAACCTGCCGTTCTTTGTAGGCTCCACTTTCTTCCCCAGCTTCTCGGAAAGGATTCCCGTAAAATATGCGCAGCTACTGATTCCCCCGGTAAGGATAATCCGAGCCGACAGATTTTTCCTCCCCGCAAGCTGCGCCACCTTAGCCGCCACGGAATCTACCACGCCCGCCGCGATATCCTCCCGCTTCTTGCCCTCTCCGATATAATTAATCACCTCGGACTCTGCAAATACGGTACAAAGAGAACTGATCGACAATACGTCCCCGGCGCCCGCCATATCAAACAGCTCCTGCAAAGTCACCCCCAGCCGGTTTGCCATGATCTCCAAAAACTTCCCGGTTCCGGCAGAGCATTTATCATTCATCAAAAAATCCTGCACCATCCCATGAGCCACCAGAATTACCTTTGTGTCCTGCCCTCCCACGTCAATAATGGTACAGTCGTCCCCGGCCATGTCCCTGCCGCCTCTTGCATGGCAGGTAATCTCCGTAATTACATGGTCGGCAAAGTCAACGGCAATCCTCCCGTAGCCGGTTGCCACTACCTTCACCTGATCGGAAGCCACGTCAATCCCTTCCTCCAGAAGCCTTTCCCTGATTATCATGGCGGTCTCTTTGCTGCTCCATCCGGTGGGCAGCACAAACATAAGCTCTTTATCCCCGCGGACTGCCGTCTTAGAGGCTGTAGAGCCAATATCTATTCCTACATAATACATATATCTTCTCCTTTAGAAACAAATTCTCCATTCCTGAGACAGCTATGCTGCTCCAATCTTCATTCCCTGCCTGTTCAGAACCGGGAATCATAAAACCCCGCTCTCTGCCTGCATCCCGGGGCTCCGGGACATTAACAATACCTGTCTCTGTGCGGATTAAAGTCCTTTTCTACTTCCGCAATTTTCAAGATCTCTATCTCCTTCGTCTTTGCCGTTTCCCAAATCTGATCCAAGTCTTCTCCTTCCACCATCAATGATACCCCGCAGCATTTACTCGCACTTCTGGGGGTAGGGGCAATAACCGCCCGAACCCCCAGCTTCTTTAGTTCTCTATACAGCCGCATGGCATTATCATGATTGGGAAACAATACATAGTGCTGAATATCCGGCATTTGATCTCCCTCGCTCTTATCACGCTTCCTGCGTCTAATTATTCAGCATCTCCACAAATGCGCTGACTCTGGTGCGAAGCTGCTGCGCGTCGCTGTCCGTATAATCGGTTTCAATTCCCAGAACAGGAATCCCTTCTTCCTTCATGGCCCGCTCTACAAAATACCCTTCCGTGTCATATAGGTTGCAGAACTTTAAGTTCACGTCAATGATACCGTCAACGTTATATTCCTTTGCCAAACGGATAATATCGTCAATCCTTGCATGGTTCGGCGTAAAGCATGCACAGTTGATTCCCATATAACGCTCCGCAATCGCGTCGATCTGCTCTTCTACCGTCTCCTTGGTCTCATCCACATAACGCTCAAAGTAACGGGTTCCGGTACACATCTCCTCACAGACAACCACCGCGCCGCTGGTCTCTACAATATTATGAAGTTTCCAGTTCGGAATGGCGAGAGGAGTTCCGGTCAGCATGATTCTCTTGGTTCCGGCCGGCGCTACGCTTACGCCGTCCGCAATCCTTTGTTCCAGCTCGTCGCACAGCTTATTGGTCATCTGGGCAAATCTGGCCGGATCATCATAGAATGCAATCTGGGAAATAACCAGCGCGTCTGTTCCGCTGATCGGCACATTCGCACTCTTACGGCATTCGTATAACCTTGCAAGAGCCTTTCTCTTATTATTGATTAATTTGATGCTCTCTGCCAGCTTCTCGGAAGTCACCTGATTACCGGTAAATTCCTCCACAACATCCTTGAGAGCTGCAATTTCTTCCGCCCAGGCTTTTACATCCTTTGCGCGCTTCATCTGCGGCAGATCCATCACATGAACCGGAACGTCCTCCGAAAGGATTTCCCAGGCTTTCTTCTTGCCGTCGCAGGTCGTCTCTCCGATATACATATCCGCAATCCGAAAGAACGGACAGGTCCGGTCTAATCTTGCGCCGACGGAAGCTTTGATCAGCGGACAGGTATTGGTAGGAAGAACTTTTTCTCCTCCCGGCACCCAGAACTGGGAACCTCCGCAAAGTCCGGTTGCAATCGCGTCCGCTGCAAAAATCACTTCATCCGGCACATAAACGCAGAATGTTCCGAATACCTTGCCTCCCTTTTCCTGATGGGCAATCAGTTCGGAAGGACGGATGCCATGAATATCCGCAACCACCATATCATAATAATCCATTCCTTCCGGGCGGTTCTCCTGTGACAAAAAAACATCTCCTACCGCCTGCGGAAGCACTTCGCACAATTGATCGTGCAGTTCCAGATTCATCCCCAGTTCTTCCCACATCTTGTGATTATCAGCCATGTAATGTTACCTCCTATTGATATATTTCCTATAATTTGCTTATATTAGAGTAACATTTTTATGCAGAATCAACAATGCGTTTCCATGCTTTTTCCATTCAAACCATCTATAACTATAGGATCTTATTAATCGTTTCTATACACCGGTCAATTTCCTCCTCCCGGTTCGCCGCGCTGAACGCAAACCGCACGGTTCCTCTCGGAAACGTTCCCAGAGACTGGTGGGCGATAGGGGCGCAGTGAAGCCCAACCCTGGTCATAATTCCGGCTTCCTGCTCCAGTTCAAAAGCGGTTACCGCATTATCCTTCCTCTGAAAATCCAGAGACACCACCGCTACCCTGCTTTCACAGGTTTTTCTCCCTACGATCCGAACCTCCGGTATCTTGCTTAGCTTACCAAGAAAGTACTCTGTAAGTTCCATCTTCCTTCTGTGTATTTTGGGGATTCCCTCTTTCTCCAGATAGGTTAAGGCCGCATGCAGCCCAATGATTCCCGGAAGATTCATTGTCCCGCTCTCGTATTTATCGGGAAGGTTCTCTGGCATCACGAGAGAATCCGACAGGCTTCCGGTTCCGCCCGCAATCAATGGAACCATCTCCGAATCCAGACGCTCCGAAATTAAAAAACCGCCGATGCCCTGGGGACCAAGTAGTCCTTTATGGCCTGTAAACGCCAGGAAATCAATCTTACACTTCTCCATATCAATCTCTAAGGTTCCCGCCGTCTGTGCAGTGTCTACTGCAAATATCAGCCCGTATTTCCCGCACAGTTCCCCTATTTCCTGAATAGGAACCAGGGTTCCGCATACATTTGACGCATGCGTTGTTAAAACCGCCTTTGTATTCTTATGTATACAGGATTCAAGATCCCCAACTTTTAAATTTCCTTCTCTGTCTACCGGCGCAATATCATAAGTCACGCCAATTCCCTTGAGCTGCTCCAGCGGGCGCATGACCGCATTATGCTCCAGCCCTGTCACTACAATATGATCGCCGGACCGCAGGAACCCCTTTAAAAATAAGTTCAGGGAATAGGTTACATTTGGCGTAAACACTACTCCCTTAGAATTGCGCGCATGGAAAAGCCTGGCAAGCTGCTCCCTGGTATCCAGCACCAAGCCCTCAATCTCATATGCGCCTTCATAATTACCTCTGTTGATATTAAACGCGCCCTGCGTAAGCAGCTCCGCCATAGTCTCGGACACCCCTGGCGCCTTCGGCCACGAAGTACTGCCGTTGTCAAAATAAATGTTATCCATCATAATTCCTTAAATATCTGCGAACGCCCTTCGATTCCGCTTTGCTCCATCTCAGTGTTCGTTTCACTCACATAGCCCTTTCAGAAGATGCTTTTGTCTGCAAGCAGACAACGCTTCCTCTCTCCACTTAAGGAACGCCCTTCGATTCCGCTTTGCTCCATCTCAGTGTTCGTTTCACTCACATAACCCTTTCAGAAGATGCTTTTGTCTGCAAGCAGACAACGCATCTTCCGTAAGGGCTGCGTTCATTCTACCATTCAAATTTTTTCTCGAAGTAGGAGTTTAGGTCTTCGATTTTTACGCGCTCCTGCTCCATGGTGTCTCTGTCGCGGACGGTTACTGCTCCGTCTTCCTCTGAATCAAAATCGTAGGTTACGCAGAATGGTGTACCGATTTCATCCTGGCGGCGGTAACGCTTTCCGATATTTCCACGCTCGTCATATTCGCAGTTGTATTTCTTAGAGAGCTGCGCGTATACTTTCTCCGCGCCTTCTTTCAGTTTCTTAGAAAGCGGCAGCACACCGATCTTTACCGGAGCGAGAGTCGGGTGGAAATGAAGCACCGTACGCATATCCGGCTTCTCGTCGGTTCCAATATTCTCTTCGTCGTATGCGCTGCACAAGAATGCAAGCACCATACGGTCCGCGCCCAAAGACGGCTCGATTACATACGGCACATATTTGGTCTTTTTCTCATCGTCGAAATAAGTAAGATCCTGCTTGGATACTTCAATATGCTGAGACAAGTCATAATCTGTACGGTCTGCAATTCCCCACAGCTCGCCCCACCCAAATGGGAACAAAAATTCAATATCCGTAGTCGCCTTACTGTAGAAAGACAGCTCTTCCTTGTCATGGTCGCGGTAACGAACCTCTTCGTCCTTAAGCCCCAGCGCGCTCAGCCAGTCCAGACAGTATTTTTTCCAATAATCGAACCATTCTAAGTCTGTATCCGGTTCGCAGAAGAACTCCATCTCCATCTGTTCAAACTCCCTGGTACGGAACGTGAAGTTGCCTGGTGTAATCTCGTTGCGGAAAGATTTTCCGATCTGACAGATGCCGAATGGAATCTTCTTTCTTGAAGTACGCTGTACATTCTTGAAGTTCACGAAGATACCCTGAGCCGTCTCCGGACGCAGATATACAACGTTCTTCGCATCCTCCGTCACACCCTGGAACGTCTTAAACATCAGATTAAACTCCCGTATCTCCGTAAAGTTATGCTTGCCGCAGGTCGGACAGGCAATCTTGTGTTCTGCGATAAACTCCTGCATCTTCTCATGGCTCCAGCCGTCAATGCTGTCTCCGATATCAATTCCGTTCTCATGCGCGTAATCCTCAATCAATTTATCTGCGCGGAAACGTTCATGGCATTCCTTACAGTCCATCAAAGGATCGCTGAACCCGCCCAGATGTCCGCTGGCAATCCAGGTCTGGGGATTCATCAGAATCGCACAGTCAACGCCTACGTTATAGGGAGATTCCTGCACGAACTTCTGCCACCACGCCCTCTTTACGTTATTCTTAAGTTCCACGCCCAGATTACCATAGTCCCATGTATTCGCAAGACCGCCGTAAATCTCAGAACCCGGATATACAAATCCTCTTGATTTTGCAAGCGCTACTATTTTTTCCATTGTCTTTTCTACCATCCGTTTATCCTCTTTCCTCTTTAATAGTTATAAGCTCTCGGGAAGCCGCCTGAGAGATCTGCGCTTATGCTTCATCTCGTCGTCCGGCCCAGCCCTTAACGGATATTATAACTTTTACGGTATGACTTTTCAAGTTCAAAAAACCGCCTTTTAATAAAGGCGGCCTTCCCACGCTGCGCATGCCCTGCAGCGGTATCTGAGATTGTTCTGCATTATTCATCTTTACCTTTGTCAGCTTTGTCGCGCTCGCGTCTTTGCTTTATCAATGCCGCACTGCTCACAAGCAATAATACGATTGCCGTTATAGCTGCTGCATTCATGAAAATCCCCCTTTTGCTTTAAACTATTTCTCTTGCCTCGCCGCAATAAAATGTGTTTGAGAGGATTTTAAAGCCGCATACTTTCTAATATTTCCAGCGATTTAAACCGTTTTTCCACATATACATCCATAATTCGCTCCATTACCGTTTCAAGCTCACAAAGAACCTCTTCCGACACCGTAAAGGTATAGAGCTTCTCTACGCTGGAACTAACAATATACTGCAGGGCATACCAGGTAGAGTTCCGAAGTTCCATCCCATCAAACACGTCTCTGTCGCATTCTCTGCAGACTTTTCCGCCCTTTTTCACACTGAACTGCCCGTCCCGTTCGGAATCGCCGCAGACCACGCACTGAAACACCTGGGGCGCTTCCCCATTGATACAGACCGCTTTCAGTTCAAAGACGCGCCGGATTAACCGGTTTGGAATTCCATGCTTTATAACCGCCCGAAGCGACTGATACAATAACTTCAGCATCTCCCTTTCATCATTCGCCTCCCGGCAGTAATAGTCTGCAATCTCCATAAAATAAAAACCGTAATACGCGCCTTCCACATCCTCCCTGAACTCTGCAAAATAATTAGAAATAGAGGCCGACACCAGCGTATAGGATGTCCGCCCCTCATAAACCGTAAACTCCCCAAAGGAGAAAGGCATCACCGCTCCGCTTAGAACGCTCCCCGGTCTTCTCGCCCCTTTTGCAAACACCGGTATCTTGCCTCTCTCCCTGGTAAGAAGTACAATCCGCTTATCATATTCACCGATGGGCATGGCCGATAAGATCATACCCATTACCGTTATCTGGTTCACTTGGAATTTCCCCTGTTCTGTCTGCCGGACCTTGTCCGTATTTTCCCATTACCTTTGCGCAGATTGCGATTCCCCGATAATTTAAGTAATCCTGTACGCTTCCCGACGCCATAAATTTGTTCCAGTACTTTTCTTCCATAGTCTCACCTCATCCTCTGTTATGAACCTTCTTTCGGTTAGGTTATCCTATGGAAGGGGTTTTTTATTCGTCTTCCCGGTATCCAAAATTTTTTACAAGGAAATCACTGTCTCTCCAGTCCTTTTTCACTTTCACCCAAAGCTTTAGATTTGCCTGTAAATCCAGCATTTTCTCAATCTCAAACCTTGCCGTGCTGCCAATTTTTTTCAACATATTTCCTTGTTTTCCAATAATTATCCCCTTGTGGGAATCACGCTCGCAGAT
>CAJURK010000046.1 GCA_910588745.1 uncultured Dorea sp.
TTCAGTTGTCAATTTTCAGTTGGTATCTCGTTCATTGAGATTCCGAGAAGTTATTATTTTAGCCAAAACATCCTGGAAAATTGCATAATTCTTTTTCACGCCATCATCCAGAACAATGGAATTCATCTGGTTCAAATGGTTAGACGGTGACGGCAAGAACGGCAAATAGCCTGGCAGGCGCTAATTCATTGGCGTTCCGACTTCTATCAAATTACCATCCGGATCATAAAAACGGATAACCTTCTGTCCCCAGTCATGTTCCATAAGCCTATTCACATATTGAATCGGCTCATGATAAGCGTCCAGCCTCACGGCAAAATCTTCTATGTCAGATTCTTCAAAATATAATTCGGAAGAGTGATTCATTGGTATAATGTCTCTTTTGATAAAATTCTCCCAGATCGCTTTATCCTGAAGCACCAGCCCTTCCGTCAGAATAACGTTTCCGTCATTATCAAGAATAACCTCAAGGCCAAACAGTTCTTTATAAAACGCAATCGATTTCTTAATATCTTTGACCACAATCAATACATTTTTAAGCCTCATTCAAATTGCTCCTTTCTTCCGGCTTTCGCCTTTTACATTACTGAAATTCCAACGTACAATTCCTTTTACTACTGTTAACATAGATACGCTTACTTTCTCAAATTTCAATCATGATAAAATGATAAAAAGTTTTTTCTAATTGATTAATTAAACATATTATATGTTATTTTTACTACTATTACAAGCTGCACAAGGCACATTATGTAAGCATAGTATACGCACATAGTATAAGCATTCGATCCAAGCGGCTGGAACGTTTACAGGAACTAACGCATCTCTTTTGCTGAAGGCGGCGTAACGATTATCCAAATTTACAAATGTAATCATTATATAATACTTATATAATACTTGACATTTTTGCAGCCTCTGCATATAATCATAATACGCAAACAAAGTTTCTGCGAACCGGCACAGGATACTTCCTCCCGGCAATCCTCCGGATAGCCGTCGGAAGTTCGCGATTCGGGCTTGTACTGGTTTCGACGGGGGTTTAGAAGTTTGGGAAGCCATTCGTAGCGGGACACTACGTTAAAAGTTCTAATTAAATATAAACGCAGACAATAGAGAGTTAGCGTACGCAGCCTAATTTGGCTGCAGTCGGCCTTAGGTCTTCCGTCGCTTAAGTAACCGGCTTCGACTAGACGGAGAACTTCGTTTCCAAAGCTTTGAGGAAATGGAAGATTTTATGAAGCTACTGATGCTTTCAGCCTGTCATTAGGCGGAAAGCGGAGGGAATGAACGTATAATGACTGTAATGGGAGATGCCTGAATGGAAGAGCTTTCGGACGCGGGTTCGATTCCCGCCAGGTCCATAAAAACCGCCGCTGTCTTCAATGATGATTGACAGCGGCGATTTTTTTCTATCAAAATGCCTTCCGTAAGCAATGGCTTATACGCTTCTTATCCCACGGAAGGCACCCAATTTTAATTCTATATTAATATCTTATATTCTGCCTGGAATACTTCACCCGGCGCAAGCGCCTGCTCCCACTCCCGCTCCTTCAGTTCCCCTTCAAATACCTCGCTGTCACATCTTCCATACCAGGGTTCGATACATACAAAAGGCGCGTTCTTCTTCGGCGGCGACCAGATGCCTACCAGGGGAGCCGCGAATTCAACTGCCAAATATTCCTCTCCATCTCCGTCCAGAAGCGATACTCGCTGTACCTGATTGTCCTCAATTACTTTCGCATCGTAATCAAAAAGCGTTCCTGTAATCGGCAGAATTCCCTCTGACAGCTTTACCGCCTCTTTGGCCTGCGTCACCGTGCCTTCCTGTCCAAAAATGCTGTTTATAAAATAAGGGAGATTCGTCCCGTCTTGATCCTGCAGGCGGATTGCGCAGTCACTCTGCCGATCTCCGGTCTTAAGCGGACAATAAAACGCCGGATGCGCGCCAATAGCAAAATACAGTTCCTCTTCCGCCGGATTTTCCACTTTCCACATGACCTTTACCCCGCGCTCCAAAAGCTGATAGCCGATTTCCAAACGGAATGCAAAAGGATAGCGTTGGCGGCTTTCCTCATCATCCTCCAGCCTGAACCATACTGCGTCCTCTGTCTGGCTTACCATCACAAAATCCCGGTCTCTGGCAAAGCCATGCTGACCCATTTGATACTCTTTTCCCTTATGACGGTAAACGCCGTCTTTTACCCCGCCTACAAACGGAAACAACACCGGAGATGTACGGCTCCAGTATGTCGGGTCCCCGCACCAAAGATATTCGGTTCCGGTATCCGTCCTTCGCAGCGACTTTAACTCCGCGCCGTGCAGATTCACACCGATTTCCACCGTTTTGTTCTTCAAGATAATGTCTGCCATCTCCAACCTCCTCACTCTTTCTTACAAAAGCTTTTCCAGCGCTTCTATTTCTTCCATTGCCGTCGCCCAGCTTGTGGCGAACCGCACCACCGTATGCTCCTCATCCAGCTTTTCCCAGAAGCTGAATTTCACCTGGCTCTTTAAACGCTCCAACCTTTCATTGTCCAACACTATAAAGAGCTGGTTCGTAAGCGAATCGACAAAAAACCGGTAACCCTTTTCCCGGAAAATTTTCTTCAAAACTTCCGCCATTTCAATCGCATTTTGACTGATGTCCCTATATAAATAATCCGTAAAAAGCGTATCGAACTGTACGCCCAGAAGCCTGCCCTTTGCCAACAGCGCGCCGTGCTGTTTTACCGTAGTCAGAAAATGCTTCGGCGTATTCCGGCGGGTAAACACAACTGCCTCTCCGCACAGAGCGCCTACCTTCGTCCCCCCGATATAGAACACATCCAGAAGTCTTGCGATATCCGGCAGCGTTACATCCGTTCCTTTGCTCATCAGCCCATACCCCAGCCTTGCGCCGTCCATATAAAAATGAATTCCATATTCCCTGCACACCGCCGACAGTTCTTCTAACTCTTTCCGGGAATACAGCGTTCCATATTCTGTCGGATGGGAGATATAGACCATTCCCGGAAACACCATATGCTCATGGCTTTCATCTCCATAAAAATCTTCCAGATATTGTTTTACCGTTTCTGCCGCCAGCTTCCCTTCTCTTTGGGGAAGCGTAATTACCTTATGGCCGGTAAATTCAATAGCTCCCGCTTCGTGTAGGCTTACGTGTCCCGTTTCCGCCGCCAAAACGCCCTGGTATTTCGTCAACAGCGCGTCAATCACAACCTGATTGGTCTGAGTCCCGCCTGTCAGAAAGTGAACTTCCGCCTCCGTGTTCTCGCAGCATGCCTGTATCTTTTTCTTTGCCATAGCACAGTATGGATCCGCGCCGTAACCGCTTAACGGTTCCTCATTCGTTTCCAGAAGCCGTTTCAGTATCTTTGGATGGGCTCCGTTGTTGTAATCACATTCAAAAGAAAGCATTCCTGTTTCCTCCTATATTCAATTCATATTTCGGTCGTACATTACCGTATTACCTTTCTCCCCGATCTTATCCAGGCGTTTATACGAAAAAACGCGATTAGGACTTCTGCTTCTTCCCGCCCAGGTAACGGGTCGCTATTTCTACCACCAGGAATCCAAAAGCAATGGCCAGACAGGTCTGCGCCAGCGCAATGGTCTGCTGCGCAGCCAACCCGTAATCCTCCTGCACCAGTCCATGCATCAGATAAAACAGCGTTGCGCCGGGAATTACCGGCATAATTGACGTTGTAAGAAAAATCGTAGCCGGCGCTCTGTGAATCCTGGACATCACATAAGCGTAGCCGGCTACAAAAGCCGCGCCGGCCATAACCGCCGCAAAATTATTTCCGCCAAGGTACTGCGTCAGCAGATAGCAGGCGCAGGTAATCAGTCCGCCGATTCCCGCATAAAAAGACTGCCTTACCGACGCTTTGAAGAGCAGCGCAAATCCCATGCTCGCCACCCCGCAGGATATCAACTGCACCGCCACATTCGGCGCAATGTACATCTCATACATATCTCCCTCAAATATTATCATGGCAAGCCCGGTTCCGCAGGCAATCGCAATTGCCCCCAGACAGGAATTTACAATATTCAAAAGACCGGACAAATATGCCCGATCCACCATATCCCGGATCCCGTTCGCAACGCCTAATCCGCTGATCAAAACCATATTCAGCCCCAGCACAACCCTATCCGGATGATGGCAGGCGCCTGCTCCATCGGCCAGAAACACTGCGGCCGACGACAGAAAGGCAATCACCAGATTATAGACTACCAGATTGCGTTCTCTCTTATCTAAGAGGCCGCCCATATACTCAATCACAACTGCGCAGATGAGAACGGCCGCCGCCGAATCTATGAAATCACAGCCAAAATATATCCCAAATCCCACGCCGCCCATAATTGCGGACAGATAATTCAGATACAGCGGCTGCGGCTTCCGGTTCATCACTTCTTCATACATCTTATGTATCTCTTCTACCGAAGGCTGATTCTTACAGATATGTCTCGATAAATGATTCAGATAATCCAGCCGGTCGTAATTCATTCCCACTCTGTGAACCCGCCTGATCTGGGTAATAAAATGACCGCCTGCCGGTTTAATCGTCGCCTGTATATCGCTCTGGATGGCAAATACGCTGCAATGCTCCAGATGATAACTCTCCAACATCCGGTACATACTGTCTTCCGCCCGGTTTGTCTCCGCGCCGCTTTTAATCATCTCTTTTCCTATATTTAATATTTCATGTAATAACAGCTCGTAATCCATCCCTATTCCCAAAGGCTCCCTTATCTTTGGCGCCGCAGGTTACCCCACAATCGTAACTACCTCTTTGATATCCTTAATTTCATAATCAATCCGCAGATCTGCAGGACTTTTCTCCCCGGCCGGATTATACCAGCAGGTCACGATTCCCGCATTGTTGCCTCCCTGTATATCGCTGGTGAGAGAATCCCCCACAATCATCATTTCATCTTTGCGAAAATATCCGATTTCCTGAAAGACCCGTTCAAAAAAGCCCTTCATCGGCTTCTCTATTCCGATTATTTCCGAAATAAAAACTCCCTCTAACAGTCCGTTAAGCCCTGACTTTTCAAGCTTTCTCTCCTGAGCCGTCTTTGTTCCGTTTGTCACCGCATACTGCAGCGCCCGTCCCTTTAAAGCACGAACCGTCTCCAGCGCATTGTCGCAAAAGCAAATGGTATCTCCAAGCCTTACCTGATATTCCTCGTTAAATGCCAAAGCTGCCGCGGCATCAATCCCATATCGTTCAAAAAATTCTTCAAACCGGCCTACCAGAACCTGCGGTTTTGTGAGTTCTCCCTTTTCCAAGCGCCTCCAATATCCCGCGTTGATCCTGATATAGTCCCGCAGCATCTCATCGCTGCACTCTCCTAACCCCAGCTTCTCAAAGCAGGCGCGGATCGCATACTGTTCCGCCACCTGAAAATCCAGCAGCGTACCGTCGATATCCCAGAGAACCGCTTTTATCTTACCCATCTCTTATCCTCCCGGCCGTATCAGCCAATCAGTCCCTGAATAATAATCACAATAATCAACATCGGAAGCACAAACTGGAAATAGGGTTTTAGCTTCTTGGAAAATTTCAGTCCTTCTCCCTGGTTGCATTCTTCCAAATAACGGTCAAATCCCCATCCAAACCTGGTCACACAGAACAGGAGATAGACCAGAGACCCGATCGGAAGCAGCAGATTGCTCACAATGAAATCCTCACTATCCAGCACGTCCCGTCCGCCGATCAGACGCAGGCTGCTCCACACATTATACCCTAATACGCAGGGCAGGCTTGCAATCAGAACAATCGCCCCGTTAATCAATACCGCCTTTTTACGTTCCAGCCCAAACATATCCACGCAGAAAGATATCAGATTCTCAAACACGGCCATAACCGTGGAGAAGCTGGCAAAGGTCATAAACAGGAAGAACAGCGCTCCCCAGATTCTGCCTCCGGCCATATTTACAAATACATTCGGCAGCGTGATAAAAATCAGCGCAGGCCCGGCATCCGGCTGTACTCCATAGGAAAAGCAGGCCGGAAAGATAATGAGACCCGACATAATCGCCACAAAAGTATCCAGCGCACAAATTCTGACCGCCTCTCCAGGCAGTGAATTGTCTTTTGTCATATAGCTGCCGAAGATTTCCATAGCCGCGATACCCAGGCTCAGTGTAAAAAAGGACTGGTTCATGGCTTCGGTAATGACTGTAGCTATTCCCACCGATTTCACTTTCTCCAAACTGGGAACCAGATAAAAGCTGATTCCCTCTGACGCTCCGGATAACAGAATACTGTGGACTGCCAGCACGACAATCAGTATCAACAAAGCCGACATCATAATCTTACTAATCCGCTCAAGTCCCTTTCTTAATCCCATCGAGCATACAAGGAAGCCCAGGATAACCGTCAGCGCCATCCATATCCCCATCTCTCCCGGAGACGCCAGCAATTCAGAAAATACCGCTCCCGACTCTTCCGCGTTCATTCCCGGCCGGAAAACGCCCGCCGCAAATTTAAAGAAATAGCTGACCATCCATCCCGATACTGTCGTATAATACATCATCAGCATATAACAGCCGAAGATACAGAACCACCCATGAATGTGCCATTTACTCCCAGGCTTTTCTAGCGCCTGATATCCCAATACCGCGCTTTTCCTGCTGGCGCGTCCTACCGCCAGCTCCATAGTCAGCACAGGTACGCCCATTCCCAGCAGGAAAACAAGGTAGAGCAGCACGAAAATACCGCCGCCGTTCTGTCCCGCCACATATGGAAACCGCCATACATTTCCAATTCCGATCGCGCAGCCGGCGCTGACCAAAATAAATCCTAATCTTGACTGAAAACCTTCTCTCTTCATCAATAACCCTCGTCTCTCACATTTGTATTCTTTCTGATATTTATCTAAATATTTTTATATTCCCGATTGTAGGCAGAAGCTTTCTTGTACCCTTTGCCGCGGATACAATTCCCATGACTGCCAGGATAAAAAAGGCGAAACCTGCGATATCAATAACCCCCGACAGTATTCTATTGATAAATATGATATGATCCTCGATCCTTTCTACGACGTTCAGTATTGTCTCCATTACAAACAGCGCCAGTCCCTGATTGATATGCTGTTTCAGATAATCCGAGTTTTTGTCTCCTGCAATTGCCGGAATTAATACAAAAATCCCCAGATAGGAGAGAATCCCCATCACTTTGTTCGCTTTCACCTCTTGCTGCGGAAAATAATCCGGATCATAATCATATGCATCCTGATTTCCGTACGTCTGGCCGCTATATGTATCCTGATTCCCATATGTCTGCCCGTTATATGATCCCTGATTTCCATATGTCTGCCCATGATATGGTTCCTGATTCCCATATACCTGCCCATCATACGGCTCCTGACTCCCATATGCCTGCCCGTTGTACGGCTCCTGACTCCCATATGTCTGCCCGTTATACGGTTCCCGGCTCCCATATGCCTGCCCGTTATACGGTTCCTGGCCCCCATATGCCTGCCCGTTATACGAATCCTGGCCCCCATATGTCTGTCCGTTGTACGGCTCCTGATTCCCATATGCCTGTTCCTGATATGGCTCCTGATTTCCATACGTCGGGTCGCTATACATATCCCGGCCTCCGCCGGAAGTCTGCGGATCCGGCGTATCAAACGCCCCCGGAACTACCGCCCCGCACTGCGGACAAATCCCAATTCCATCTTCTACCTGCGCTCCGCACATTACACAATAAGTCATTCTATGCCCCTCCTAACCCAGATTGCGAACCTTAAAATCACGGCTTGCCTCTCTCTGCTGGTCTTTCTTTGCAATATCCTGTCTCTTGTCATACAGCTTTTTACCTTTGGCAAGGCCGATTTCTACTTTCACTAAGCTTCCTTTAAAATATACCTTCAACGGTACAATTGCAATACCTTTTTCTTTGGTCTTTCCAAGAAGCTTGTTAATCTCTGCCCTGTGGAGCAAAAGCTTTCTCGGCCTTAAAGGGTCTTTGTTGAAAATATTTCCTTTTTCGTAAGGACTGATATGCATTCCGTAAATGTATACTTCGCCGTTCTCAATCCGTACAAAAGCCTCCTTAATACTGCATTTTCCCATCCGCAAAGACTTCACCTCCGTCCCTGCAAGAGAGATGCCCGTCTCATAATTATCCAGTATAAAGTAGTCGTGATATGCCTTTTTATTATTGGCAATCAGCTTCCCGTTACTCTTCGCCATCTTCCACATCTCCTTCATCTGCCATCTCAAAATCTATGGTTCTCGTCAGAGAATCCGCGCCTATAACTCTCACATACACCGTCTGGCCAAGCTTATAACTCCTTCCTGTATGGACGCCCGCCATCTCATACCGGTCTTCGTGATAATCATAATGGTCATCCTGCATATTCGCCACATGCACCATACCTTCGATTGTGTTCGGAAGTTCTACGTAAATACCCCACGTAGAAATCCCGGAAATCACTCCTTCATATACTTTGCCGATCCGGCGGGACATATATTCCGCCTTCTTCAGCTTAATCGTCTCCCGTTCAGCCTCTTCAGCCCTGCGCTCTGTATCGCTGGCCTGTTTCGTCACATCCGTCAGAATCTTCTGATAATGCTGTATCTTCTCTTCATTCATCCTTCCTCTCAGATGATCCTTAATGATACGGTGAATCTGTAAATCCGGATACCGTCTGATGGGAGAGGTAAAATGGGTATAATACTTTGCCGCCAGACCAAAATGTCCCGCATTGTCCGGCGCATACTGCGCCCGCCTCATGGAACGCAGCGCAAGCCTGCTGATCAATGTTTCCTGGGGCGTTCCCCCGATTTTTGCCAAGAGCTTTTGTATCTCTCCCGGCCGCACCTCGTCTCCCCCCAGATGCATAGAATATCCGAAATTTTGGATAAAGGTCGCCAGTTTCTTTAACTTATCCTCGTCAGGCGACTCGTGAACGCGGTAAACAAAGGGCATTTCCAGCCAATAGTATTCCTCCGCCACCGTTTCATTGGCAAGAAGCATAAAATCCTCTATGATTTTTGTCGCTACATTCCGGTCGTAAGCCTTGATTTCCAAAGGCGTACCCTCTTCATCCAACACCAGCTTGCTTTCTGGAAAATCAAAATCAATGGAACCCCGTTTCTGTCTCCGCTTCCTTAAAATCCCTGACAGTTCCTCCATCATCTCAAAACTGGGAACCAGTTTCTCATATCGGCGGATTTCTTCCTCGTCCTTATCCGCCAGAATCTTCTTCACACTGGTATAGGACATCCGCTCGTCTACCCGGATAACCGTCTCGCAGATCTCATGCTCTATAACAGTTCCTTTCCGGTCCACCGTCATAATACAGCTCAAAGCCAATCGGTCCTCGCCCGCATTCAGGGAACAGATTCCATTGGACAGCTTATGGGGAAGCATCGGGATTACCCGGTCGGCTAAGTATACGCTGGTTCCCCGCTCAAGGGCTTCCCGGTCAAGAGCGCTCCGCTCCTGCACATAATTCGTCACATCTGCAATATGCACGCCCAGTATATACCCGCTTCCATCCTCTGTTCTGGTAATGGAAATGGCGTCGTCCAAATCCTTGGCGTCTTCCCCGTCAATGGTGACCATCATCCAATCGCGGATATCCTTCCGCCCCTTCCTGTCAGCTTCGCTGACAAAGTCCGGCGTCCTCTCCGCCTGGTTCATCACACGCTCCGGAAATTCCGTCGGCAGATCAAAGTCCTTTATAATAGAAAGAATATCCACTCCCGGGTCATTTACATGCCCTAAAATCTCCACAATCCGGCCTTCCGGTTTATCCCTGTCCGTTCCGTAGGACATAAGCTCCGCCACAACCTTGTGTCCGTCCACCGCCCCTTTTGCCCGTTCCGCCGGAATAAAAATATCCTGCAGGATTCTCTGATTATCCGGAAGCACAAAACCGTAGCTTTTATTTCCCCGACACTGATACAGCCCCACTACCTTTGTAATTCCATGGGACACTACCCGCATAATCGTTCCTTCCCTGCGTTTTCCCGAGGTAATCCCGGTGATCGCAACCTCAACCGTATCTCCCTGAAACGCGCCGTTCACCGCCTCTTCCGGAATAAAGATATCTTCTTTCTCCCCCTCTGCCGATACGAATCCAAATCCCTTTGGATGAGCCTGGTAAACCCCTGTCAGCACAACAGACTCGCCTTTCCTATACTTACCCTTTTTCGTCAAACAAATCTTACCTTCCGCCTCAAGCATATCCAGTATGCTTTTCAGCTCGCCCCTATGCTCCTTAGGAACCTGCAGCAAAACGGCAAGTTCCTTAAGTTTCATCGGCACATACAGATCGTCGCACATAAATTCATAAATGATCTTCTTTCGTTTTTCAAATGTATCATCCATCCTGCCGTCTCCTTTTCCTAAAAATTTCAATATGCGTTTACAGGCTCGAAGGCTCCCATCCCTACAGCTAGAACTATCTCTGCTATAAAGTGAAAGGACACCCTTATTACAAGAGTGTCCCCATCATCTTCCAAATCATTCTCTTATGCAAACACTTTCAAGTTCAACGCCAGAGCAAGCACAAGAAAAAGCACTGCCAGCACTCTGGTTACCTTCACCAGCGTCCCTTCCATAGAACGGCTCTTGTTCTGGCTCCAGAAAGAATCTCCCATACCGCCGATTGTTCCAAGTCCTGCGGATTTCCCTTCCTGCAGTAAAACTATTATTGTCAACGCGATACAATCTAATGCAAAAACTACCATCAATACCATCTTCAACACTTCCACGATTCACACCTCCTGCGGATTAAACATTTTTATTCTACCACAGGCGTCTTCAGATAGCAAGTAAATTCTATGGGTTGTTTGCGAAAGGATTTTCATATATCGCCGCTCTTCCAAGCTTCTCTTCAATCCGCAGAAGCCGATTGTATTTCTCCACCCGTTCTGACCGACATGGAGCGCCCGTCTTAATCTGCCCGGTATGAAACGCGGCTGCAATATCTGCAATCATAGTATCCGCCGTTTCTCCGGAACGATGGGATACGACGGCCCGGTATCCGGCTGTTTTCGCCATTTCGATTGCTTCAAAAGCCTCGCTTAAGGTTCCGATTTGGTTCACTTTTACCAAAATCGCATTAGCAACGCCTTTTTCGATTCCCTTTTTTAGCCGCTTTGTATTCGTTACAAATAAATCGTCCCCCACAAGCTGGATGTCCTGTCCCAGCCTGGTCGTCAGAAGCTCCCAGCCGTCCCAGTCCTCTTCATCCAAGGGATCTTCGATGGAAACAATCGGGAATTTTTCTGCCAATTCCTCATAGTATTCAATCAATTCTTCTGCCGAGCGGACAATCCGGCGGCCATGCATCTTGCCTTCCCCTTCAAATACATATTTCTTCAACTGCCCGTCATATAGTTCTGACGCCGCCACATCCAGCGCTATTACAACGTCCTTTCCCGGCTCGTAACCTGCCATTTTCACTGCTTCCACAATGAACTGCAGGACTGATTCCGCATCGGGAAGATCAGGCGCAAATCCCCCCTCGTCTCCCACCGCCGTACTGAACCCTTTGCTTTTTAGGCGTTCCTTAAGGGCATGATAAACCTCTGCGCACATGCGCAGCCCTTCTTTGAAGCAGCAGGCTCCCGCCGGCATAATCATAAATTCCTGAATGTCAATGGTATTATCCGCATGTCTTCCGCCATTCATGATATTCATCATGGGAACCGGCATCCGCCTGACGCTTACGCCGCCCAGATAGGCGTACAGCGGAAGTTTCAGCGCCGCCGCCGCTGCTCTTGCAGCCGCCATAGAAACCCCGAGGATTGCGTTGGCTCCCAGATTTTCTTTATTTGCGCTTCCATCCAGCCGAATCAGCACATCATCCAGCGCCCGCTGCCCGAACACGTTCATTCCGATAATTTCCGGAGCAATTTTTGCGTTTACATGGTCGGCCGCCATCTCTACTCCCAGTCCGTTGTATCGTTTATCCCTGTCCCTAAGTTCCACCGCTTCAAACTTTCCGGTGGACGCTCCCGACGGAACGCTTGCCCGTCCGGTGAACTTTTCTCCTGCCAGTACCTCTACTTCTATCGTTGGATTCCCTCGGGAATCAAGAATTTCTCTCGCGTATACATCTGTAATCGGCATAAATCCATACATAAAAATAATACCTCCCTTTACAGGAGGTATTATTGCCAAAAACCGTTTCTTCATGCTATCAGCAGACCCAGTTCAACTGGAAAATGTTACTGTCTGCGCGCCGGGCGCATATTCTATTCAATAACAAGCCCTTCCTCACGGATCACCGCAATCACCTGATCCACGTATTTCCTGCAGAGTTCATCCGTAACCGCCTCCACCATTACGCGGATTAACGGCTCGGTGCCGCTCTCTCTTACCAGTATGCGGCCGTCCTCGCCAAGCTCTTCTGCCACAGCGTTCACAGCCGCGTTGACAGCCGCGTTCTCTCTTGCCGTCTTTTTATCCACGACACGTACATTTTTCAGAAGCTGCGGATAGATCTTCACCGGCTCGGTAAGCTTTCCAAGGCTCATCTTCTTCTCCAGCATAACCTCCATGATCATCAGGGAAGTCAAGATCCCGTCGCCGGTAGTCGCATGTTTACTAAAAATAATATGCCCGGACTGCTCTCCGCCGAGAGAATAATTATTCTTTACCATATTCTCATATACATATTTATCCCCGACAGCCGTTTTCTCATACCGAAGTCCCGCCTTATCGCATGCCTTATAGAGGCCAAGATTGGACATAATCGTCGTGACAATGGTATCTTGGTTCAGACGGCCGGTCTCTTTTAAATATTTGCCGCAGATATAAAGAATCAAATCTCCGTCTATCACACTGCCGTTCTCGTCCACAGCAATACACCGGTCTGCGTCGCCGTCATAAGCGAAGCCCACGTCCAACTGTTTCTCTTTTACAAACTCCTGCAGTACCTCAATGTGGGTAGAACCGCAGTTCGTATTGATATTGGTTCCGTCCGGCTCGTTGTTAATCACATACGTCTTCGCGCCCAACGCGTCAAATACACTCTTTGCAATCATAAACGCGCTGCCGTTAGAGCAGTCCAGTCCTACGCGCTTGCCTTCAAAAGAGCGGGTCGCCAGTGAAATCAGATAACCGATATACCGATTTCTGCCGGCCGAGTAATCCGTAGTGCGGCCGATCTTATCCTTCTTTGCCAACGGAAGTTCCGGGATCTTCCCGTCAATATAATCTTCAATCTTTTCTTCCACTTCCGCTTCCATCTTATGTCCCTTGCCGTTGATAATCTTTATCCCATTATCATAGAAAGGATTATGGCTTGCGGAAATCATAATACCGCAGTCAAACTCTTCTGTCCTTGTCACATAGGATACGCTGGGCGTGGTAGTCACGTGAAGCAGACACACGTCCGCTCCCGAAGCGGTCAGCCCCGCCACCAGCGAGTATTCAAACATGTAGCTGCTGCGCCTGGTATCTTTGCCGATTACGACTCTCGCCCTGTGTTCCTGTCCGTAATACCAGCCCAGATACCGCCCCACCTTGAACGCATGCTCCACTGTCAGTACTTCATTCGCCTCTCCGCGAAATCCATCTGTTCCGAAATATTTCATAGTCAAAAGTTCTCCTTTTATAAGAATCATCTTTTCTATTGTATCGCGTTTGTCTGAATTATACAACTATTACTTACAATCCCGCCAGCCATAACCCTATCTGTGCAGCCAAGTGCTGCGCGAAAACAGAATCAGTATCGGAAAGATCTCCAGCCGTCCCGCCAGCATATCGACAATTAAAATCACCTTAGAAAGCGGACCGTAAGCCGCAAAATTGCAGGTCGGCCCCACCGCGTCAAACCCCGGCCCAATATTGTTAAAGCAGGCAAATACCGCCGATATATTTGTAGTAATCGAAAATCCGTCCAACGATATCAGGATAAAGCTAAGCAGAATAATCACAACATACGCGGCCAGATACGCGTTTGTATTCTCCAGAACCTTTTCATCTACCATCTGCCCGTTATTCCGGACAATCTGCACTTTCTGCGGATGCAGCACTTTGCGGATATTTCGGCGCAGACTCTTGAGCAGAAGCAGCGCGCGTCCGCATTTTAATCCTCCTCCGGTGCTTCCCGCGCATGCCCCGATTACCATCAGGGATAGCAAAATCGCCTTGGAAAAGCTCGGCCACAGATCAAAATCGGTTGTAGCAAAGCCGGTTGTAGTCATAATACTAGCCACCTGGAACGCCGCATGGCGGACTGTTTCGCCAAACGTACCGTAATAGTCTTTCAGATTCCAGACGATCAGCGCAATGCTCCCCAGTACGACCCCCGCGTACATCCTCAGTTCCTCGTCACGGAACACATTTTTGAAATTCCTCATTAACAGCAAGTAATAGCAGCTAAAATTCACGCCGAACAGCAGCATAAACACAGTGCATACATTCTGCAGATAAGGGCTGTAACCGGCAATGCTGTCGTTGCGGATACCGAAGCCTCCGGTTCCCGCCGTACCAAACGCCGTACACACCGCGTCAAAGACCGGCATTTTCCCAATTAATAAAAAGATAATATTAAAAATCGTCAGAAGCACATACATCAAATATAATATCTTCGCCGTATCTTTCATCTTCGGCACAAGCTTGCCTACATTCGGTCCCGGGCTTTCCGCTCTCAAAATATGCATCGTGTATCCGCTTCCCCGCCCTCCCGCCGGTATAATCGCAAGAAGAAACACCAGGACTCCCATCCCTCCCAGCCAATGGCTGAAACTCCTCCAGTACAAAAGTCCTTTTGACATGCTCTCTACCTCCGGCAGAATGGACGCCCCGGTAGTCGTAAAGCCGGATACGATCTCGAACAACGCGTCCAAATACCCCGGAATTTCCCCGGACAAAAAAAACGGCAGGCAGCCCAGAAGCCCCAGTACAATCCAGCTAATTCCGACGCAGACCAGCCCTTCCTTTGCATAAAATCTGCTTTTTGTGCCTCTGCTGAACAAATACAATACAATCACCGCCGCACAGATAGCCAACAGGCTCCACAAAAATGCCTGGAACGCCTGAATTTCACCGTTTACAAAGGAAATCACTGCCGCAGGTATCATAAAGACGCCTTCAACAGCTAATATCTGGGCGAGAAAACGCCCAATCATCTTATAATTCATACCAGCGTCTCCTCGTTTATTCAAAGATATCATTTAACTGATAGATCACTTCTTCCCTGGTGGATACCACAATCACCGTATCCCCCGCGTCAAAGCAGGACTCGCCGTCAGGAACCTCTGTCCTGGCCTTGTGTGAAATGCCCGCAATCAGCACATTCCGCTTAACCTGCACATCTTTAAGCGGAACGCCGCAGTATCTGGTGGTCGGTTCCACAAGGAACTCCAGCGCTTCAGCATGTCCGTCCGCAATCCCATGCACCGTAATCGCCGCACCCGTCTGGTTGTGCATCGCGCGCACGTACCGGACAATCGCGTTGGTACATAATTCTTTGGGACTAATAATACTTCCCAGCGGAAGGTTTTCTATGATCTGCGCATGTTCCAAATGCGCGATTTTCGTAATCATCTGGGGTACTCCGCAGCTATTTCCATATAAGGAAATGATGATATTCTGCTCGTCCATGCCGGTCATGGTAATCAATGCATCGCATTCCTCAATTCCTTCGCTCTCCAAAAGGATTTGGCTGCTGGCATCTCCATGAACCACACAAGCCGCCGGCAATTTGGCCGTAAGCTCTAAGCATCTTTCATAATTCTGCTCAATAATCTGCACCTTAATCCCGTTTCTCAAAAGCTGATGCGCCAGGTAAAAGGTAATTCTTCCTCCTCCGCAAATCATCACACGTCTTACCTTATGGGTAATGATGCCTAAATTCTTAAGAAGGATCGTCATATTATCGGTTGGCGCGGTGACAAAGATTCGGTCTCCCTCCCGAAGGGTAAAATTACCATCCGGCGCGATTGCCTGCCCCTTCCTTAGGACGATGCAGACCAGCACCTTGCAGCCCGCAATGGTATTTAAATCATTTAACGCCACGTCCTTTAGCTTGCTCTCGCCGTTAATCCGAAGTTCCACAATCTCAACCCGCCCTTTCGCAAAGGTATCTCTCTTGAGAAATCCCGGATATTTCAATAAATGCTCAATCTCAATCGCCGCCTGCTTCTCAGGATTTACTGCCAGCGACAATCCGAATCTTCCCCGCATCCTGTAAATCTGCTCCGAGTATTCCGGATTGCGGATTCTGGCAATCGTATGGATCTTCGCATTCATGCTGTGCGCCGTCAGGCAGCTTAAAAGATTAATCTCATCCGCGCTGGTTGCCGCAATCATCAAGTCCGCGTCTTTTACCCCCGCCTGGTTCAGTATATCCATGGACGCGCAGTTTCCCCGGATTGCCATTACATCATAGCGTTCTATGCTGCTCTCCAATACATTCTGTTTGGAATCAATCAGTGTGATATCGTACCCAGCCGCACCGAGTTCCCGGGTCAGGAAGGCTCCGACCTTACCGTCCCCTGCAATCAGTATCTTCATTTCACCCTCCGTAAACATCGTATTGCATACGTTCTCTACCGCATTATTTTTCATTCGCCTTTACGGCTCTGCTTCCTATTATAACAGCAGCCGTTGGAAAGGCAATATATTTTAATACATATACCGCATCGACGCTGCAGTCTCAAGCCCGATGGAAATAAATAACAGCAGGCTTCCGGTCAGCACGCCGCCCACGCCTGATCCTACCATCACCATCATTAATTTTTTCTTCTCCGGCGGAAACAACCCGTTTTCATATCCCGGCCGACCCTTATGCAGCAGATATCTGCCCATATAAATCAACATCGGAGCTGCGCCAGCGTAAATCATATACAAACCGATGGACGCAAGCGGCATTCTGAAATCGCCGACTGTTTCTACACTTTCCGCCATCTCCCATACGTCCTCTCCGCCGAACAGCTCAAGCAGACTGGTCATAAGGCCGAGAAGCAGCACCGGAACGGCATTATTTATAAAATGAAAAAACATATTGTAAATCATGTTCTCTGTTTCCAGCAGAATATATCCCATCCCTATCCCGAGTATCGCCGTAGGGATCATTCTCCAAATACTGCCGTGACAGGCTCCAAAAAACAAGGATACGATGATAATTCCCGTCCACTTACTCTTCGCCCCGCGGAAGCAGCTTAGAAGAGCGCCCCGAAAAGCTATTTCTTCACAAATAGCCGGCGTAAGCGCTACTACCAGCATCCCCAATACTACGGATATGTTGTTAATCAGATAATCCACACCTTCATTTGCCCCCAGCACCTGATTGGGGAAAAAGAAAATTACAATAGAATTTACCATCGTGGCGCAGAGCCAGACGCCGATCCACATCACAAAGGTACCCGCCAGCATCGACCACCGGGGCTTATGAAATGGGAAAATAACTTTTAGCTTCCCCTTCAGTACAAAGAAGACTGCTACGCCCGTCCCCGCCAGAATCATTTCATGGACAACGGTTCCCGCAATACCTAGCTTCTGTCCTAAAATGCCGCTTAAAAAAAAGATATCTCCAATATATAATAACGCCAAAAGAATCGCCGTCAGATATGGTTTTCTCCTTCTTTTATCTTTCCATATCATTTTAATCTCGTTAAGATCTACATACTTTTTCAATTTGTCTTTCGCTCCTCCTGTAAAGTTCCGGCCTTTCCAGGCCGGTGATAAATTCCCCCTGTTACGATACCGCAATCCGGCTTAATATCTCCCCAATAGGCGCGGCAATCTGAAGATCCGCTCTTACTGTCCTTGCCGTCTCGCTCTTATTGATCACAACCAGATGCTTTCCCTGGAAATAATCAATAAATCCGGCCGCCGGATATACGACCAGCGATGTCCCGCCAATCATCAGGGTATCCGCTTCGCTGATCGCCCGGATGCTCTTTTCAATCACCATGGAATCCAATCCTTCCTCATATAATACCACGTCCGGCTTAATGATTCCACCACATTCGCATTTCGGCACGCCTTCAGACTCTTTCACATAGCGCGCGTCATAAAACCTGCCGCAATCTCTGCAGAAATTGCGGTGGATGCTCCCATGAAGCTCCAAAACATTTTTACTGCCCGCCGCCTGGTGAAGTCCGTCAATATTCTGCGTAATCACCGCCGTAAGCTTTCCCTCTGCCTCTAACTCTGCCAGCTTCTGATGAGCGTCATTGGGCTTTGCATCCAGAAACATCATCTTTTCTTTATAAAATTCATAAAATCCTTCCGTATTGCCCATAAAAAAGCTATGGCTTACAATTTGTTCGGGAGTATACTTATACTCCTGCCGGTACAATCCGTCCGCGCTGCGAAAATCCGGAATATTACTCTCTGTCGATACTCCCGCCCCGCCAAAAAAAACAATTTTTCTGCTGTCATCTATTATTTCCTGCAAATTCTTTATCTCCTGTTCATACATCATACCTTCTCCTTTACTTACTTATCTCCGGAACTCTTCCTAATTTACGCCTTCCGCCGCTATAACTTTGCCAAACTTATAGACTGTTCGCACAATGCTGCGGTTATCCATGAATTTCACTTCTTCCGTTCATGGCTTTCTCTAATTATACTTCATAAACAGAAGAATCTAAACGCCAAATTCCAAAAAAATTAGAAAAACGAAAAAAATGTTTGCAAAACTCCGAAGTATATGCTAGAATATTTTTTGCGAGCGGAGATGGCGGAATGGCAGACGCGCTAGATTCAGGTTCTAGTGGGAGTTTATCCTGTGAGGGTTCAAGTCCCTTTCTCCGCAGGATATAAAAGTCGGAAGAATCCTTGATTTTCAGGGGTTCTTTTTTTTGCCCTTGGCAATCCAATAGACTTTATACCTTTTATGTGATATATGATCTACTACAAAAACAACGGCGCAATCACAAAGGGGTGATAGGATGGCTTTAACAAATGAGGATATTTTTAAGTGTAAGTAATGTTAAGTCTTATTTCGAGTCGTTATTGTATTATAAATGGCTTCGTCAATTATGTTGAAGCCATTTACTTATCTCTTAACGAACACCATGCAGGGCTTTTCAATCCAAAAAGTAGAAAGACGCATACCCATGCTCTTCCATCCGCGCACAGAACCTCTTTACAATCTCCTTCGCGTCCTTCCTCGTCATCTTAACGCCCTTAGAACCAGCGTAGCACACGGAACTATGATCATATTTTACATATATCGGATATGAAAATTGAAATTCTTCGATTGTTTCTGCGAAGTAATCCGCTTCTCTCTCCGCCATCTCAAGCGTATAGGCATAAGAATGCCAGTATGTACCGCAAGGAATTCCCAGTCTTTCACAGGCTTCTGCATTTTTTCTAAACTGCAGATCAATACTTCCGCTTCCATATCCCGCACGAAGCATTGCAAACTGTATTCCAGTCTCTTTCATCCGCGCCCAGTTTACGTTCCCGTCCGTTTCACCCATGTCCGCTCCATAAATAATCATTACATCTCTCCTGCTGTGTTCTCTCTCCATAAGCATATGCTTGAAATGGGAAAATGTTCCTTAATTTCTGTCTATTAATGTCGAATTATATCGTATATCATCGAATATTACCAAATTGTATTCTTTCAGTTTATGATTTAAAAGTACTCATCAAAAACTATAATTATAGAAAGGAGTTACATACCTAAAATGAAGGAGATACAATATCTTGTGCGTTCTCTAGGAATTGGCGGAAACTACCAGGGTTATCGTTATTTAACTTATGCAATTTATCTTTGTCTTGAAAATGAAGATTATCTACTAAGTGTGAGCAAACTCCTCTATCCGGAGATTGCCCAGGCATTCCAGACTACGGCTTACAGTGTAGAACGAAACCTTCGAACAGTTGTAAGCGTATGCTGGGAACGTGGAAATCGCATGTTGTTAGAAGACATCTCTTTTTATCCTCTCTTAAATAAACCGACCACCGGAGAATTTTTGGATATTGTAAGCGGTTACTTACGACAAAACACCGTTTATTAACTGCCAGTTCCGATTTTCTTAAGCTGTTTTTAAGAAATTTTCTTTTTCTTTTAGAGAAACAACATACTTTTGTCATAATTTACTTATATAATAAATTCAGATAGTTGATCGTGCATCAGCTATCTCCCCCTCATAAAGTAAAACACCAAATAGACTTTGGTGCCGCACTTTACTCTCATTCCTTTAGATAACTATAACGAAGAAAAATCCGCTAACCCGCGTGGTTAGCGGATTTTCTTTGTATTACAATTTCCAATGTTAGATACTTTGGTCAAATTTGGGTCAAATTATTCTAAAGATATTTTTTCTTTCTATACAAAATTTCTGTATAAATCTTCCAATTTATTCATTTCTGTTTTTGCTTTATCGTTAGTTATATGTGTATACAAATCCAAAGTAATTGCAATTGAGGAATGTCCAAGATATTCCTGAACTACTTTCGCTTCTATTCCTGCTTCAAAACATCTTGTAGCAAATGTATGTCGAAATGCATGCGGATAAAAATGCGGAATCTCTTCATATTCCATATCCCGTTTTTCAGCTTCAGCCTTACGTGTTTTATTAATTGATTTTTCAATCCAATTAAGCGATGTCTGAAAGCTATGTTCCGTAATGGGCTTCCCTGTCTTACCCACAAAAACCAAATTTTCAAATCCTTCCAGCGGATTCCATAGGCTTGTTGCCATCTGCATTTCTTTCAATTGAATCCGTTGCCTTCTCAACGCCTTATATACACTATCTTGCATTGGAACAACCCTTATCCCACTCTCCGTTTTTGGAGTCTGATATTTAAAGAAATATTTTTTCGTTTCTAAATCTTTTATATGCACTAAAGTTTTATTAATTATTATTTCTTTTTTAAAGAAATCCACGTCATTCCACGTTAATCCCAGCATTTCTCCGCCACGCATTCCCGTACCAAGCGCAACATGAATTAAATTTTCATAAATCCTGCCTCTAGCATGCAGCAATACCTCCCTTTGTTCCTCTATAGTCAGAACTCTAATCGGTTTTTTCTTTGTCTTTGGAAGTTCCATTCCCTCGCACGGATTATACATAATGAGACGATTATGCACTGCATATTTGTACATCGCATTTAAAATATTATAGGTATCCCGAATTGTCTTTGTACTATAATCTTTATCCGCCATATTCTGAAACAATTTTTCCAACGTAATCAGCTTCAAATCACTTATTTTACGTTTTCCTATTGTCTTTTGAATATATCTATGATAAAAATCGTCGTACCGAACCATCGTACTTTCCTTAAGCCTTTTTTTCTTATGCGTTCCAAGCCATACATCGAACCATTCATCTATAGTTACATTATCGCCTTTCCCTTTTAATCCATGTGCTACTTCATAACGCAAATCATTTAATTCTGTAATTAATTTATTGAGGTCTGCATTATCCAGAGAGTATTCTTCCCCCTCATAAAAAAAGCGACCTCTATACTTTCCACTTGCCCTTTGCGAAATACCTTTTGGCAATAAATTGCCTTTCAAGTCCCTGCCCATTTTTTCACTCCTTTCATACGCAAGGACTACTTTGTCTCGTACAATCCTATTGTATTTTAAATTAGTCACTCTTTCCACACTGCAATTACTTCGTGCCTTTTGGTAAGATTTATTCCTTCATTCAATTCCATAAACTTCTCCAAAACAGCTATTCGTATTAATAACTTTTTCCCAATTTTAATAACTGGAATTTTCTCCCATAAAATTAAAGTACGAAGATTATTTCTTCCTATTCCTGTATATTCAGCCGCTTCATGTACAGTCATTGCTACTTTTTTCTGTTCCATACACATCCGCCTCCTTCATGCGGTACACCATATTTATTCCGATTTCTGGCAATCTTTTACCATATCCTACGTTCTATTCAACTCCAAACTAATAGCAAGGCATTGATCTATCTGTTCCATATCCTTCTCACCTAGCTGTCCAATATAATCCTGAAGTCGCTTTTTATCAATTGTTCTAATCTGTTCCAGAAGAACTAATGATTCATCTTTCAATCCTGCATATGCTTGTACAACATAATGCGTTGGCAAAACTGCTTTCGTAGTTACTCGCCCCGACAATGCCGCAACAATAACTGTAGGACTGTAAATATTACCGACATTATTCTGAATAATTAAAACAGGACGATACCCACCCTGTTCTGAACCTATCACTGGATTCAAGTCTGCAAAATACATCTCTCCCCTACACATAGGTTTTCTCATATACACATCTCTCCTTCTCCAATTGCTTCTCTAATAAGTAATAAGCCTATTTGTCCCCGACACCCCGGCTTTATATATCCACTATTTTCATACTGAATACAAGGAAATCATCAAACGACTGACCGCAAATCAGTTCCACAGGAATTGCACCTCTCCGGGGATCTCCCGAAGCTGTCCTCGTTGGCTGGGACGCTCTTAACGCTCGGCCTGTGACTGGACAGGAGTATCATTATCCCTATTGTCTGTCATCGCCCTGCCAGCAGCGTACTGGCAGTTATAACCCGATATATTCCGCTCCATGAATGAAATATAAAGACTGCAATCCAATTAATCTTATACTTAACTTCTATTTCCTTATATTGACATTCAAATCATGGCGTATCTGTTAACATGGCTTACGCTCATCACGATAACAACAGGAATGTATTTGATGAATGATTTGTAAAATTGTCAAAGTACATTATGCTTTTCATGTAATGAAAAACAGATGAGCTGAAAATAATTTTCCCTCTCATCTGTTTCCTCACTCAGACAGTAAAACCCGAAAGTCTAATTAAAAATTTTTTATATATTTTTTTAGCTTGTGTATAGCTTCATGCACACTGTATTCTACTGCCCTTATAGAACAATTTTCTTTCCTTGCTATTTCCTCATATGTCATGGCATCAAAGTAGTGCAATATCAATCTTTTTCTTTGTTTTTTAGGTAGTCGATTGATTTCCTTATGTAATTGCTCTACTTGAAAGTTTCTCATCACACTTTCTTCAAAATCTCTGCTTTTAACAAACGCACGCTTATCCAATGTAACTTCCCATACTTCTGTTTGTTCTATATGCCTGTCCCATGCATTCAAATATTTCAAGTCTTCCAGTTCAAAAGTATCAAAAGCTTTATAAATTGACCTGCTGATTTCAAATTCATGTAATCTTCCTTGTCCATCTTTAAATGAGATATAATAATGTCCTTTTAATTCATATATCGTGTAAGGATTATACTTGTCCCTTCGTCTTTTTGGATGTTTACCTTTCATTTTTTCCTCCAATCTGAATTTTTGATAAAAATTCAGATTGACAGGTGGTGAACGCCCACTATGAAATATATAAAAACAGCCGACATTTTGGAGAAAAAATCGACAACAAAAAACGCCAGCTGGTTTTTTACACCGTCTGACGCTTTTTTCAATAAATTCTATTCTTTGAAATATATCATTTACAGCCTACAGTACCTTTGCTTTCTACATAACCTACTATCGGCGGAACTTTGTTTTTAAGAAAATTATTCTACATGTTCCTATAATTCGATTTATAACTATCCATAATCTTATTTTTCCCCTCTCAAACAGCACTCTCTTTAGATGAATTTCCATGCATCACTATACGGAATCCATCATGCTATTACATTTTGATAATACTTTTATATCTTATATCAAAAAATATGTTTTTCATATTTAAGAACAAAGATTTCTAAATTAAAGTAAACGGTAGATAGTGCGTACCTCGACTAGGGTGGCAAAATATGTGACAATAGA
>CAJURK010000047.1 GCA_910588745.1 uncultured Dorea sp.
CAGTTGGAAAACTTTTGGAAATTGTCAAGGTGTGCAGCGTTACGAACAATGATGTTCTTATTGCATTTCAGAATAGGGCAAAGGATTTTGAGGATTGTCTTGTTGCCACTTGCGCCAAATCTATACATTGCGATTATATTGCTACTCGAAACAAAAAAGACTTTGAAGGCTTTGATATTCCTGTGCTTACCCCGGCTGAAATTCTTTTGAAAATCATATAACACTTTTCACGATATATTTTCTTATTATCTGGTAGGTATTCATTTGAATAACATTTTGAACAAAGACAACTGCTATATGTGTAGATAGCGCGTCAGGGAGTATCTGTAATGCTGGAATCTCATTTGCTCTAAAATATAAATCAACGTATTTTGTAATGGATTTTAAACGCTGTAAGTCCAATGACTTTATAAGGGCTTTATGACTGGTTTCTTGTATTTTGATAATGAAAAAATGTATTTTTTATAGGCCGGAAAAAAATACCTTATAAAAATTTAGGATTTTTTTCAAAAAGGCCTTAAGTTATTCAAATAATGTACGATAATATAGGTGTCAAGAAGTTTTTGAATTTGTCCAAATGAGTGTACTTTTCTGGATAGATTGCCGGCATATCAGAAACCCCGTTTGGTTCATATTCGAAACCTTCGCAAATTTTATAATTATGCAGGAAAAAGGAATTTCCTGTAAGCAAATTCAAGGAGGAAAAACCATGAGAATTCAACATAATATTACTGCATTAAATGCACACAGAAACTTAACAAACAACAATTCAGCATTAACAAAGAACCTTGAAAAATTATCTTCTGGTTACAGAATCAACCGCGCTGGCGACGACGCTGCCGGTCTTGCTATTTCCGAGAAGATGCGCGCTCAGATCACAGGTCTTGAGACAGCTAAGAAGAACGCGGAAGACGGTGTTTCCCTCGTTCAGACGGCTGAGGGCGCTTTGACAGAGGTTCACTCCATGCTGAACCGTATGGTTGAGCTGGCTACACAGTCTGCTAACGGAACATACTCTTCTGGAAACCGTACTGAGATGCAGAAGGAAGTTCAGGCTCTGATTGACGAGATCAAGAGAATCGGCGATACAGCTAACTTCAACGGCACAAAGCTGTTCAATGGCGATGTAGATTCTATTAAGCTTCATGTTGGTGAAGAAGGAACAGACGCTAACCAGATTACAGTTACATTTGCAGCAATCAACGCAGCCAGCATTTCTGGAATTGATAAGAGCGGTACAGCTACCAATCCACAGGATATTGCTGCGCTTGATATTACCACTGCTGATAGTGCAAAGGGAGCAATCTCTGTAATCAACGCAGCAATCGACAACATTTCTTCTATGCGTTCTTCATTCGGTGCATTACAGAACCGTCTGGAGCACACCATCAACAACTTAGGCGTTCAGACAGAGAACATCTCTGCTGCTGAGTCCCGTATCCGTGACGTAGACATGGCTAAGGAAATGATGGCATACACGAAGAACAACATCCTTGTTCAGGCTTCCCAGGCTATGCTTGCGCAGGCTAACCAGGTACCTCAGGGAGTTCTTCAGTTGTTACAGTAATTTCTCAGGGTATAACTTTAGAAAGCGCCAGTCCATTGGATGGGCGCTTTCTTTCACATAAAGAATAATTTGCTTTATGCGAAAGAAAACGCCCGTTTATTTTTATGTCTATAAACATGCATAAAAACAGATTCTAAAATTGTCAGGAGGTAAATGCATTATGAATATACAGCTAAGCGTTTCTCTGCTTGCATCTGACAGGCCGGCCGCCCTTGAACGATGTCTGGATTCGCTAAAACCATTATTGATGCAGGTACCCAGTGAATTGATCGTCATTGTTACCGGTACCGACGCACGCGTGCGCGAAATTGCGTCAAAATATACAAACCAGATTATTCCTTTTACTTGGTGCAATGACTTTTCTGCCGCGCGGAATATTGGTCTTAAGGCCGCAAAAGGAGAATGGTTTCTATATCTGGATGACGACGAATGGTTTGACGATGTGGAAGAGATCCGGGATTTCTTTCTGACCGGCGAGTATAAAGATTACGGCACAGCCTTTTATAAAGTAAGAAATTACTTAAACTGGGACGGAATCCGATATTTTGATTTCTATGCATTCCGTATGTCTAAGATTACGGCCGCAGTCAGATTCCAAAATCCAATTCATGAAGAATTGGTTCCCAGAATAGGATCAGCCAAATTTTTTGAATCCTACGTACACCATTATGGTTATGTTCTCAGTGAAAAAAAAGCCGAATCGGGAAAAACATCCCGAAACATTCCGATTCTGCTTCAAAATATTCGAAAAAAACCAAACTATATCAAGAATTATCTTCAGCTCATACAAGAATATTATGTGAAGGATGATTTTGACAAAGCGGAAGAATATTGTAGGAAAGCGCGGAAAATGTGCCGCCAAAAAAAGGGAACCGATAATTATGTCCAGTGGCTTCAAGTATACTGGGCGTATATTCAATGTGAAAAAAGCGATACGGAAACTGCAAAATATGAAATCACTTCAATTTTAGAAAAAGAAAAACCATGTGAATTAGTCCGTTTATGCCTCTACAGCAAGCTTCTTCTCTTATGTACAAAACTAGAAACACATGAAGAGACATTAGGCTACGGCAGGAAGTTTGAAAACCTATTAGCCTATGTAGAAGACAACCCATACCTTTGGATCGAACAGAGTTATGGGGATATTAACGAAGGAAAAATTAAAAATACAGAAAAATTATCCATGAACCGGCTTCGCTGTGCGGAAGCCGCCTTACATTTAGGCAATATCGAAGAAACTATTTATTTTCTTCAACTGCTGCCATGGGGAGACGAAGCATGGTTACAAAAATACTATTCTCTCTTTGACAGTTGGAAGATGCAATATCCGGATATCTTCAAACCCGCTATAGAGAATCTTTCATTTGATAATGCATATCTTCTGTTTCAAAAAGCAATTTTAAATCCGAACATGGAAAAGCAGGAGAAACAAACGAATCTCTTATATTGCATGAAACAGACAATCTCTCCATTCCTGCGTCTGCAGATTATAAAGGAAGCCATAATGGAGGACATGGATCTGACAGACTATACGGAAATAATAAATTTGGACAATTGGAAGCAATATATGCAGCAGCTTATAGAAGATACCCCTCTGTCAGGACTGACGGAGATTGAAAACGCGGCTAAAAAATTAAAAAACACAGCCTTGCCCTACAGCTTTTGGATGGAAAAATACCTCTTGGAGAAAAAACTGATACGCTCACACCTCGCAGGCGAGGAGCTTATGAGCGCCCTATCAGGCTATGCCGAATGTATCCTTTCCTATTATAGAGGAATATATCGGGAAGAGCTGTTTCAAAAAAACAAGTGGAACCTTCTTCCCGACGACTGTAAATTTGCGCTCCTTACATCGGATGCATTGAATTACATGGCCAAGCAAAGACTTCCAGAGTCAGTCAAAGCATTGCGGCACGCCCTGCCCTTTTATCCGGCGCTGACCGGAGCTGTTCACGAAGTAATCCGCTATCTAAAGAACCGTATAAACAATCCGGCTTCTAACGCCGGGGAGGAATTTCAGCGGATTGCCGAACAGATGAAATCTACCTTGGCAGCCCTTATTAGACAGCAGCAGTATAAGGAGGCGGTATCGGTAATGGAACAGCTTTGCCGCCTGCTTCCGGAAGATTTAGAGCTGCTGCGGCTTAGACAGGAGCTTCTTCTTAAGCTAAATGGATTTTAGGCATACAGAATCGAAAGGAGCAAGGTAATGAGAAGAATACTAAAACAACAAGTTCTGGAAATAACCAGACTTCTCGACCAAATACACGACGGAATCCGAATAAAGCTTCAGGCTTCCCAAAAAGAAGAAATCCTCCGCCTTCTTGAACAGTGCCAAGATGCCGCGATCAATATAGGCGAGGCTATCGAACAGGAAGAAGGCGAAGACTTTGTTACCGTTACTTATCTGGAAGAATACTGTGAAACGGTATATAGGATATACGAACAGGTACTTTGCGGCCAGCCTGCCGATCCAAGCAAAATATACAAAAAGCTGCGCAAAGACCTAATCCAGATAGAAAACAGCATAAAAAAGGATATCAAAGTCCATATAGAATTACTGTTTCTTCCTTACAAAGCATCTATGTGGGATTCCCTTGAAAGTATCTGGAAAGCGGCGGACAGCGACCCTGACTGCCGGGCATGCGTCGTACCTATTCCTTATTATGAAAAGACTCCCGACGGCGCCCTTGGCCAAATGCATGACGAACAAGATATGTACCCTGACGAAGTACCTGTCATAGATTGGCATACATACAATATCGAAACAAGACATCCCGACGCGGTATTTATCCATTCCCCATATGATTCCGGCAACCGTGTTACAACAATACATCCAGATTTTTATAGTAACCGGCTAAAAGAATATACCGATTTGCTGGTATACGTTCCTTATTATGTAACACTTGGGATTTTACCGGAAGGACTCTGTATTACATCCGGGACACTGAATGCAGATCGTGTAATCGTACAGTCAGAAAGCGTACGGCAGAATTATATACATGCATACAAAGAATTTGAAAAATCAGAAAACTGTGAAGGACGGTATGGAACTGCCAGCAAAAAATTCTTGGCTCTGGGGTCCCCTAAATTTGACAAGGTAGTTTGTTCCGAAAAAACACAATTTGAATTACCTGACAAATGGAAACGCCTAATTGATACGGGTCATACGCAAAAAACAGTAGTATTTTATAATACCTCTATAAACGGATTGCTAAAAGGAAACGAGCGGTATTTGGAAAAACTCCGGTCTGTCCTAAAAACCTTTCAGTCCCATAAAAACATCGTTCTATGGTGGCGCCCTCATCCTTTGAATAAAACAGCGGTTTGTTCTATGCGCCCGGAGCTTTTGCAAGAATATGAACAGATTATTATGGAATACCGGCAGGAAAATTGGGGGATCTACGACGATACGCCAGACCTTCACCGGGCAATCGCATGGTCGGATGCATATTACGGGGACCAAAGTTCTGTTGAAGTATTGTTCCATGCCGCAGGCAAACCCGTAATGCAGCAAGAGATAGACGACCTTCCGCTTGTATTTGAAAATTTTATACAGGTAGATAACGATTATTGGTTTACTGCTTTTAATCTCAATGGATTGTTCAGAATGAACGCCAAGACATGGAAAGCTGATTTTATGGGATGTTTTCCCGGTGAAAATGATTGGCTGCGATTATATTTTAATATAATCCAATATAAAAATTTGCTAATCTTCGCTCCATTTGCCGCACAGCAGATTGCACTTTACCGGATGGATACTTCCGAATTTATAAACATTCCACTGCATAATCCGCAAGACGCTGAAAAAGAAAATACTACGGGAAATATTCCGTATGTTGTATACCGTAAGTTCTCAGTTTGCACACAATACGGGGGATACGCCTTTTTCTTCCCTTGTACCTATCCGGCTATTATAAAACTTAATTTGGAAACCTATGAAACAGAATATATGTATGAACCCCTGAAACAACTAAATAAATTAGCCAAGCGCCCTGAACTCTACTATTTCAGAAAAGGAGTTCAAAAAGACAATGTTGTTAAATTATGGTGCGTTGCGGCAAATGCATCTGTTGAATTTGATATGGAAACCTGCCAATTAAACATATGCGGCGCGGCAAATAACGGCACGGCATATATAGAAGCTGTTTATGATGATGAAAGCTGCTGGCTATTTCCAAAAACCTCCGGTAAAGCTATGCGGAAACTGACTGATGATCCAAGCCAGAACGCCTTTATCGATTTATCCCGGGGCGGTACTACAAAATATATACCATATTTGCATGCAGTCAATACAGAGGATTTCATTTATGCATTTCCTACAACCGCAGAACACGTGCTAAAAATCAACAAGAGAGAAAACCTGGCAGAAGTCTTCCCGTTACTTGATTCGGAAAATACTGGCGCCCCTGCCCTCCCCTCTTCAGACTGGCGTTTCTTCATTGCCGGGAATTGCGAGGATAAAATATTTGCCTTTGACGCTATTTCGCGCAAATTAATTCTTTATGACCCGGTTTCCGGAAGTATACAAAGAGAACATGTATGGTCAAACCACGATATTCATGCAGACAATACTTCTTTCCTAAAAGTTTGGGAATTATATTATGAACGCATTGTACAGGAAGAAGAACTGGCAGTAAAGGAGGAACGCAGGAAAACGCTAAACGCCTATTTAGAATTGTTAGTACAAAACCCATCCGGACTTCTTGCCCTGCTTCACAAGGCAAAGAACCGGCTTGCTAAAAACGGGGGAATACAAACCACGGGAACCTGCGGCCAGACTATTTATAACCGCGCAAAAAAATACCTGCTGGAAGAACAAAGGAGAACACTATGACTACTGCTATTCTTATGGCGGCCGGAAGCGGAACAAGAATCAGCCGGAAAATACATGGGAATTGTAAATGTACCCTTGATATCGGTGGCATCCCCTTGATACGTTATACCGTTCAAATGCTTATTGATAACCATATTGATGTACATATCGTCGTCGGTTATAACGCAGAGCATATTGTCGCTGCTTTAGACGGATTGCATGTAACTTTCCATACAAATATATTTTACTCCATTACAAACTCGCTGGTTTCTTTATGGTTTGCCAGAGAATCCATAGAAGGGGAAATGGTAATCCTCGGAAACGCAGACGTATATTGGGAGAATACCCTGTTGAAGAAACTAATGGGCGAAACGAGGAATAACGTTATGCTGTGCGATTCAAGCCGGGTGGAACAGGGCGATTACCTTTTCCGGGTAGAAAACGGCAGGTTATTCGACTTTGGAAAAGGCAATAACTGTTACGGAGCAAATTGCGAATATGTCGGGCTTGCCGCTATTCAGGGCGATTTAATCCCCAAATTCCGCAATCGTTTGGACCTTCTGGTCCAGAACCAGCACCATGATTTCTGGTGGGAGCAAGTATTGTACAGTATGGCGCAGGAAGAACCTATATGGGCAGAAGATATTGCAGGGAATTTCTGGGCTGAAATTGATTTTATAGAAGATTATCACAGAATATTGGAGTATAGGAAGCAATGTCACAGGATTTAATATCAGTTATCATTCCTTGTTATAACCTGGCGGGATATACGAGAACATGCATAGACAGCATACTTAACCAGACGTATAAGAATCTTGAAATCATAGCCATTGACGACGGCTCAACGGATGAAACTCCTTGGATTCTTGCAGAATTTGCCAAAAACGATTCACGGGTCGTATTCAAGCAGCAGAAAAACGCAGGAGCCGGCGCGGCCTCCAACCTTGGTATTGAAACTGCCCAAGGTGATTTTATAGCATTTGTAGACAACGACGACTGGATCCAGCCAGATATGTATGAAAAGCTTCACACCGCATTAATTTCAAACCATGCGGACATTTCCGTTTGTAATTTTAATTTGGTATATGAAAGTAATACGGATTACTGTTATTCAGCCATGCGCAATGAAACCGTGGATATCCGGGACGACGTATACGGTTATTTCTGCCGTTTCTGCGCATGCCCAAAACCGAATAACTACATTTGGACCAGGCTATACAAAGCGGATATTATAAAAAAATCAGGAATCCGATATGAAGGATTCCAGCTTGGCGCAGACACATTATTCAATTTCAAGCTGCTGCCGCATATAAACCGCGTCGCTTTCATAAAAGACGGGTTATACAACTATGTCCAAAGGGAAAACTCCAGCGTATATACTATGGCAAAGAAAAAGAATATTGCCAAAGTATACGCCGATGGGTTTGACGCCCTTGCTGATTATTATACCTCCAACGGCCTAGCTGATTTCTGCCGCGTCCTGCAGATACACGCATATACCAGACTGCGCAGCATCTTCTTCTATTCCAGGCTTGCAGGATTAAAAGACGCTGAAATAGAGGCCAATTTAAAGGAAGCCTTCCGTGGACGCAGAATCTATGACTATCTAACAGGAGCAGTCCAATGAAATATGCACTTGTAACAGGCTCTACGAATGGAATCGGAAAAGCAATCGGGGACAAACTAGAAGAACACGGCTATACCGTATTCCGAAACGGAAGGAAAACGGATTCGCGGTATCGAACATATATTCCATCGGACTTGTCAACGCTGGAAGGCGTAAATACCCTTGCAGATAATTTGTTGAAACGGGTTGATAAACTGGACGTTCTTGTACTCAATGTGGGTACAACCTGCAGGAAACCTTTGCCTGAGATCACGCCAAATGACTGGAATCTTGTAATGGATGCAAATGTGAATATGCCCTTTTTCCTAATCCAGCGGCTGTCCGGACTTCTGGCGGAAAACGGCAGTATCCTGTTTATCAGCTCGGCAATGTCCATATGGCCCCACGCCGTATCACTCCCCTACGGGGTAAGCAAGGCCGCCGTAAACATGCTGGCGAGGGGGCTCGTAAAAGAATTTGCCGGAAGGAAAATTCGCGTAAATGTAGTCTGCCCGGGATTTATCGATACACAGTGGCAGTTAGCGAAACCAGCCTGGCTTAAGGAAAAAATAGAAAAAAAGACCGCCTTAAACCGATTCGGCACACCGGAAGAAGTCTCGGATATGTGTATAAGTCTTATCACAAATACATATATAAACGGAGCCATCGTAAGTATCGACGGCGGATATAACATGATTTAGTAAACGAGGTTAGTTTTATGAATTCCAAAATTGGTGTTTTAATATTTCCTGCCGGGGAAATAAATTCCGTCGAACTCCACGACGCGCTTTCGACCTGTGTAAACCTCAGGTTATACGGCGCGTCTTCCGTAGACCGGCATGGGGAATATATATTTAAAAATTATATTTCCGGCGTTCCGTATATAAGGGAATCCAATTTCCTTAGTGAATTTAACCGTATAATCAAACGCCATCATATTGACGTCGTGATACCGACTCATGATGATATTGCATTATTCCTTGCAAAAGAGAGGGAACATATCAAAGCAAAGGTTTTAACAGCAGATTATAAAACAGCCCTAGTCTGCCGGGATAAGAAAGCAACTTATAAACTATTTTCGGGATATCCTTTTTGTCCTAAAACATACGAAACCCTAAAGGAGTTTCCAGTATTCATCAAGCCCAGGAAGGGACAGGGAAGCGTAAATGCAAAATGTATTTCCTGTGCCGAGGATATTCCCCCCGGAATCTGCCTGCCGGAATATACAATTTGTGAATATCTGCCAGGCCATGAAATGACTGTAGATTGTTTTACCAGCCGCGACGGGAAACTTCAAGCAGTGCTGCCGCGTTCCAGACAGCGTATTTTCGGCGGTATTTCCGTACGTGGGCAAACAGAGGCGGCGACAGGAGAAATACGAAAGATTGCCGAAACAATCAATTCTAAATTAAGCTTCCTAGGACTCTGGTACTTTCAAATCAGACAGGATCAGGAAGGGAATTACAAGCTTCTGGAAATATCCGCAAGATGTGCCGGGTCTATGTGCCTTTCTAGAGGACGGGGCGTCAACCTTCCGCTCCTCAGCGTATATGCGGCAATGGGTAAAGATACGGAAATACTGGAGAATCATTACAGACTTACGGTGGACCGCACATTAATATCCCGCTATAAGGGCGATTTTGAATATAACCGCGTTTACATGGATCTGGATGATACGGTTTTAATCAACGGAAGGGTTAATCTGCAAAGCATACAGTTCATTTACCAATGCGTTAACGAAAAAAAACAGATTATACTCCTGACGCGGCACAAAGCAGATCATGCGGATTCCGCTGTTGACGCGCTGCAAAAACACCGGATATCCGCCGGGCTATTTGATGAAATCATTGAAATTCCATTTGACATACCAAAATATACGGTTATACAGCCGGACGGGGCTATTTTTATCGATAACGCCTTTGCCGAACGGAAATCCGTTCAAAAGCATTTAGGTATTCCCGTATTCGATGTAGATGGAATCGAAGTATTATTAGATTGGAGGACATAACATGACAAAGCCAAAACCGGATACAGACCAGTGTATCTGTACCGTATTGCTGATTTCATATAACCATGAACCCTATATCCGCTTGGCTATCGAATCAGTTCTATCACAGAAAACAAAATACAAATTCAAAGTACATATTTTTGACGATGCGTCAACGGATGGAACCAGTGAAATTATAAAGGAATATGAAGAGCGTTACCCTGATTTGATTACAGCGTTTATCGCGGAAGAAAACAGGGGCGCGCAGGGAAACTTTTGGGCCGCATACAAATCTGTAGATACGAAGTACAGTGCAATGCTGGAATGCGACGATTACTGGTGCGACGAGGAAAAGCTTGAACTCCAGATTGACGCGTTAGAACAGAATCCGGACTGCAGCTTCTGCGCCCATAATACGATTTACCACAATAAAGACGATGTTTACCGGACCAAAGAAGATGGGGACATCTTTGTATATAACCGTAATATTCGCAATACCGGGAAATACGGCGCGGAAGATTTCAAGCCGCTGTATGGGGCAGGCTGGGCAAACCATAATAACTCCCGCGTAATACGCATGAGCTGCGTAGATTTAGACAGCCTGACAGATAAGGAAGACTTCCTGTACGATAACGCACAATTTTTTTACCTCTTAAGCCGCGGTAAAATATATTTTATCCAGCGGGTTATGTCCGTCTATGTTATGAATATGGCCAGCACCTTCACTTCGCTTCAGGTAGAAAAAAAGTTGCGCGGGCATTACGACCGGATGATCCATATTAATAAAACGTTAAATTATGAATTTGAACGGCTTATTTACCGCCATCTGTCTTCTTTTACATTTTACTGGCTTGCGTATGATGAAATTGAGGCGGGTATTGTAAAAGACCGAGGAGTTTTCATGACGATCTTGGTTAAAACATTGAAAAAATACCGTTACGATGTGCTTCTATATCGAAGGCTTCGAAAAGAAGCGAGGAAAAACATTCAAAAACTGACTAAGCGATTGGAGGGTCAATGATGGCATCTATAATATTCTATGGCGCGGGACGCAATGCCCATGAACATTTTAACGACTGGAAAGCACAGGGCTTGATTCCCGTTTGTTTTTCCGATCTGGATATTTCCAAACACCATACTGCCTGCATGGGCTTGGATGTCCTTCCCCTTGTAGAAGCAATAAAAAAATATCCGGATTATGAATTATACCTTACGCAAATCCCTTCCAGTTTGTACGAAATAAGAAGCTTTCTTATAAGCATAGGCATTCCGGAAGAACGAATAAAATTTTGTATGGATCCGGATTCTTCCGGTATTGTCCGGGATACAAATACCCTCTATCCAAAACTATATCCGATTTACCAAGCTATGCAAGACGAACTGTCCAAAAAATGGTTTTGGGGAAGGCTGGAATATACGCTTTCCCACTCGCTGGCCGGCATATATAAAGCTATGGTATCCAAGGAACATTTACAATGGGTATCCCAAAAGCAGACCTACGCAATGCTCAGGCACGGCTTACCCGCGCTCTGGGATCTGCTGGCAGAAAATTACCCTGTGCAAAAGCATGACATTTATCTTTTGCTGTTTCCTGAAAAATGGAATGAGTTTGATTGGGTAGTGGAACGCTTTTTAGACGCCCTTCCGGAACTGGGGATAAAAATAAAGGCCTGCGTCATACCTGCCGGGTCCCAATATTCGAAAACGTACCGGAATATCCCTTGCGTCTGGGATAAGGATTTTCCGGCTTTCATCAACGAAAACACCCGTATAATTATCGGCTTCCCGGGATGGTGCCTGCAGACCAAACAAGTTGCGGCCCAATATAATCCTTACAAAGAAATCCTTTTTCCAATTGCCGATACCGGACATCCGCAATATATAGAACCAGACATTTTTCCCCCGCATGAAAATGAGGTTTTTGTAGACGTCGGAGTTTTTGATTTACAAAATAGTATTGATTTTTCGCAGTGGGCAGAAAAAGGATTTGCACAGATTTATGCTTTCGAGCCAGATCCCCAGTGTTATCAGAATTCCTTAGAGCGTCTTAAAAAGATGGACCCGGATTTCCAAGACAAAACGCAATTAGTCCAACTGGGGTTAAGCGACACCATCGGCAAACTGGAATTTCCTGCAGTATATAAGGGTTCCGGAAACTATGGCAGCGACGGAATGATCTCTGTTGACGTTATAACCCTGGATGCTTATTTAAAAGGAAAGCCGGTTACTTTGGTAAAAATGGACGTAGAGGGCGCGGAAATGAGCGTTCTTCGCGGAATGAAGGAGACAATTACCCGTCATAAACCCAGACTTGCAGTATGTGTTTACCATAAGCATCAAGATATTTTAGAGATAACCTCATACCTGCTGGAACTGGTTCCGGAATATAAATTTTATCTCCGTCACTACAATTCAAATGAAACAGAGACCGTGCTTTTCTGCACAATATAACATTTAGGAGGTTCGATTACTATGAAATTTTGTCATTTATTTTATGATTATTTATACATTGACAACAGCGACGGGGGAATATGCCTCTGTCCATGGATGGATCCGAAAAACTCTTGTATCGGAAATCTGCTCCATGACAAAGTCGAAGACGCATATAACGGCGATTATGCAAATTACCTGCGTTCAACAATGGACGACCAGACATTTAAATTCTGCCGTCCGGAAGCATGCCCCTATATTCAGAATAATGAATTAGAAGAAATTACCCCTGAAGAATACGAAAAACGCAAAAAGAATTTCTATTATCCAGCCGAAATCAACATGGCGTATGATTTTGTATGCAACCAAAGCTGCGAGACCTGCCGGAAATCCGTATTTATCCCTCCGGCCGGTTATGGAGAGCAAATGTCTGCGATCCAGCAAAAACTGGCGCCCTATCTTGATAAGGCAAAGCGTATTACCGCCTCCGGCCACGGAGATCCTTTTGCATCAAAATACATGATGTCCGTATTGGAAAACCTGCACCCTTCTGACCCGGATGCAAGCTTTCTCCTAGAAACAAACGGGGTGTTCTTCGACGAAGAGCACTGGGAACGGATCAAACACCTAGGGCAGTTTCGAATTGAACTTGTGGTGACCATCAACAGTTTCGATCCATTTATATACCGCCATATTTCCCGCGGCGGAAATTACGAAAAAATGATACATAACCTTGATTTTATGTCACAGCTAAGAAAAAATGGAGAAATTGCACATCTTACGAACACTCTGGTAATACAGGATAGGAATTTCCGTGAAATCCCATCGTTTATCAAACGAAGTTTTCAGGAGTATGCTTTCGACCAAGTTATATTAAGGCCCGTTTACCAATGGGGTACGATGGATGAAGAGGTTTACTGGTTTAAGGATGTGTTAAACCCCTGCCATCCGTATCATGAAGAATATCTGGAAATATTAAAGGATCCTGCGTTAGACGACCCCCGCGTGTACAATTTCGGCGGAGATACCGAACATGTTGCGCGCCCATATCCTGCAAAAGAAAGAATTGACCTGCTTCCTGCTAAGGTCCTTCCCGGCAGCAGGATTGTTGTTTACGGCGCCGGGCAGGTTGGACAGGCGCTCGTTCACAAATTAGGGGAAACCGGCTACTGTAACGTTGTTTTGTGGATAGACCAGTGCTTTGATAATAAATGCATCTTATCGCCAAACAGCCTGCTTAATATGTCTCCACAAGATTATGATTACATTGTCCTGGCTACAAAAAATCCGTTTTTTGCGGAAGAGATGCGGACAAACCTCATTGATATGAAAATATCAGAAAAAAATATTATTTCTTGTTCTTGAGGATGTGATGGTTATGAAAAGTAATAAACCTATTCTGGTTACCCGTTCCTCCATGCCGCCTTTTGACGAATACACAGAAATGATACATAACATGTGGGAGAACCGCTGGCTGACTAATATGGGAAACATGCATGAAAAACTTACATCGCGTCTGGCAGAAGAATTTGAAGCAGATCATTTCCTGCTTTTTTCAAACGGCCATATGGCGTTGGAACTTGCGCTGCAGTCATTGAAGTTGGACGGAGAAGTAATTACGACTCCTTTCACCTTCCTGTCAACCACGCAGGCGATTGTCCGAAACGGGCTTACCCCTGTATTTTGCGATATCGACCCTGTCAGGTTTACCATTGACCCGGCAAAAATCGAACCGCTTATAACAGACAGAACTTGCGCGATTGTCGCCGTGCATGTATACGGAATTCCTTGCGAAACGGATGCAATTGAAGCCCTTGCAAAAAAATATGGGCTCAAAGTTATCTATGACGCGGCGCATGCTTTTCAGGTCCGGTACAAGGGACAAAATATTGCCCGGTATGGAGATATTTCCATGTTTTCCTTTCATGCAACAAAGGTTTTCCATACGGTTGAAGGAGGAGGCGCGGTATGCCGGGATTTTGGAGTATATCAGAGGCTTTCCAGACTGCGTAATTTTGGATTCTTCCAGGGAGCCTTTGACGGCGACCAACTTGGAGTCAATGCGAAAATGAGCGAATTCCATGCGGCTATGGGGCTCTGTAACTTGCGCTATATTAATCAGGAAATACAAAAGAGAAAAAATATTTCTGAATGCTATGACAAAATCCTCAGAAAAGTAAAAGGGCTGCAGCTTTTCCCAGATATTCCGGAACTCGAACGCAATTACGCTTACTATCCGGTTGTATTCCTGAACGATGCGCCCAAAAGCCGGGACAAAGCCTGTGAAGACTTGCAAAAATATAATATTACCGCACGCAAATATTTTTTCCCGTTAACAAGTACGTTTAGCTGCTATAAGGATTTACTGCATCCGGAACCTACGCCGGCTGCAGAGGATATCGCCGGCCGCGTTCTATGTCTTCCTTTGTATGCTTCGCTATCAGAAGAAGAAATTAACCGCATCTGCGATATCCTGCTTAATTAGCCGCTTCATATTATAATCCTGTTTCATACGGAGGTACGCAAACGGATGGGTATGCACCAAGAACAGACATTGAATCTAAAAATTGCTGTTTTATCTTTGGCTGATATTAATAATTATGGCGATAAATTCTTTCCATACATATTCCGGTCAGAACTTAAGGCACGGTTTCCAAATGCAGATATTGACCTATACACAAACACCGAGTACCATTGCGAGCTATATGATACATCAAAATACTCGCTTCCCGGCCTTGCAGATTACGATGCAGTCATACTTGCAGGCGGAGACACAATACAACGGCTTGACGAAGAAAATTGGAACGATATATACGATTCGCTCACCCTTGGACGGAAACCATCCGACATAATATTTGAATGGCTGGCTTTAGACAAACCCTATAAGGCATACTTTTCTGTTGGCGTCCACCCGCAAATGCAGGAACACCGGCAGGATATATTAAGCATGTTAACAAGACTGGATTACCTGTCCGTCAGGGGATGCCTTTCAAAGAAAATTATAGAAGGCAGTCTCGTCTATAATTACAATCAAATACGGATAGTCCCAGACCTCGGCTGGCTGTTCGCCAAGTATCTTGACCGAATGGATCAAGATATTCCAATGGTTGGCCTAACTTCCGGGAATTATATGGTTTTTGAAGTATTCTATGAATTTGACGATGAAATCCTCCGGTTTTCAGCGAAAGCTTTGTCAGAATTTCAAAGTGAAACAAATGTAAAGGTTATGCTTCTCCCTATTATCCATACAAAAAGCAAGAGAGCGTTATCAACCTGGAACGATTATTACCCGCTTTCAAAAATACAGGAATATGCCGGCGGCGCCTTTTTGCTGATGCCGGACCAATTAAGCATTGCAAACGTTGGATTTTTAATGAACTACCCCGCAGCAGAGCTGCGGGGTATCTGAAGGGTCGCTCCATGAGAAAGTTTGTTACGCAGCAGAGCTGCGGGGAATTAGACCCTGAGAGATTAAAAAACGCAAAATTCTATTTGGGAAGCAGCATGCACGGTGCGGTTACCTGCCTTTCCTATGGAATCCCGGCCGGAAATATCCTTACTTGGACCGCTCCTAAATTGCAGGAACTGCATGGTGCAAGAATGCGGGCGGACTGCTTTATAAACCACTGGGGGAAACTCCCCGGACTTTTACGGCAATTAAACCGGGAGGCAGAGGATAACACAAACAGGGGATACGGCAAAATATATGCCGATTACATGAGGCATAGGTTATCGCAGGAATTGGATTACCTGTGTCTGGAAATACAAAAAAGGAGATTCTTATGAGTAAAAATATAATTTTTTATGGAGCCGGACAAAATGCCCGAATAAAAGCTGCTTTATGGGCAAAGGAAGGTCTGGTTCCAGCCTGTTTTGCAGACGAAGATTCATGGAAATGGCATACGTCGTTTGAACTCTGCGGCAAAAACATTGAAATCCTTCCGTTATCTGAAGCAGTCGAAGCATACCCGGATTATGAACTGTATTTAACACAGGCTTCTGCAAATCTGGCTTCCGTGCTGCGTTATCTGTTAGACGAAGGCATCCCTTTTAAACGAATCCGGTTTTGTGAAGCAGTAAAAATATCGGATCTCGTGTCCCCATACTTCCTAAAAAAAGAATGCGAAGCGGCTTGGGGCAGCGAACTATGCCCTCTTCCCTTTTTCCATCCGCATATTGTCGCCGCAGACTCTGCCGACGGTTCTTGGGGTGATTTATTCGTATATCCATGCACGCCGCTAGACAATTCAAATCCCATCGGTTCACTCCATGATAAGACCTCCTTTAACACTGTTTGGAATTCCGGTTATGGAAAAATAATCAAAAACAAAGTTAAAAACAGGGATTATTCTGACTGCTCGCCTATCACCTGTGCTTCCGCCGGCAGGTATTTGGAAGCGATAAGCTTTATGAAAAGAGAAAAAGCAAAAACCGGTAAAATGCCCCTTGTTATTAAATTTATGCACGACTATGAGTGTAACCTCCATTGCATTATGTGCAGGGACTTTGTCAGGACGCATACGAAAGAATACTTAAAAACCTTAAATGACCAGATTGAAAACGTCTTTTTACCCATGTGCAAAGATGCTGACGCGGTATATTTTGCCGGCAACGGTGATCCTTTTGCTTCCAGACATTATAGGAAACTAATTTCTGCTATCGCCTCACGTTACCCGCATATGAAATTTTTGCTTCATACCAACGGAATCCTGTGCAACGAAACTAACTGCGCAAAGCTTGGAATTTTAAATCAAATAGATTCCATCTTAATTTCTGTTAACGCGGCAAAAAAAGAAACATATGAAAAAATAATGATCGGCGCTAAATGGGAACGGTTAGAAGAAAATATCGAATGGATCAATAGACGTATAGAAAACGGAAGTATAAACGCCTTACATTTTTCCTTTGTAGTCCAAAAAGAAAATTATACTGAAATGGCGGAATTTGTAGAATTTGCCCGAAGACACCGCGCTTCCTGCCGTTTTACCCTCTGCCACCCGGAACCATGCAGTACATTGTCGAAATGCAGCGATAATGAAATATTCAATCCAAACCATCCTGAATTTTCCGACTACTGCGAGGTATTGAAAAATCCGGTTTTTGACTGGGAAGGATGCTTTTTGGATCCTTATTCTAAATATCTCCGCCAATATTGCCTGTAAGAAGAAACGAAGAATAAGAGCTTCGCGGCGCTGCACTATAAGATATTCGGGGGCTGATAAATATGATTACGATTTATACATTAGACCATGCAAAAGAGTGGGACCAGATTGTAAAATCATTCCACGATTATGATGTTTACTACTTATCAGGATATGTCCGGGCTTTCCATATTAACGGAGACGGAGAACCGGTTTTACTATATTTTTCCTCATCAGGAACACGGGCAGTCAATGTAATTTTTAAAAGGGACATATCCGACTCGGAATTTTTTAAAAACCGCATAGAACCAGATTCGTTTTTCGATCTGATAACGCCTTATGGATATGGGGGTTTTTTGGTAGAAGGCACCGATTATCCATCTCTTGAATCAGAATATTTACAGTTTTGCCATAAGGAACATATCATTTGTGAATTTGTCCGTTTCCATCCTTTATTAAAAAATCAGAAGCCCTTAGAAAACCTATATACAGAGGAACATTTAGGGGATACCGTATATATCAACACGGAAAACGAAGAATTAATTTGGAAGAATATGACCAGTAAAAACCGTAATATGGTCCGCAAAGCACAAAAAAATGGATTATCCGTTTATTGGGGTCGGGACCAAGAATTAATTCTCCCATTTATGGAAATGTACAACGCTACTATGGATCGGGACTCTGCAGCTAAATATTATTATTTTGATAAAAATTTCTATGAAAGCATTTTGGAAGACCTTAAACAGAACTCCATGTGGTTCTATGTAAAAAAAGACGGACAGATTATCGCAATGGCAATTTTTTTGTTTTGTAACGAAAAAATGCACTATCATTTGTCTGCTTCCAGAAAAGATTACCAAAAGTTTGCGCCAACAAATCTTTTATTATATGAAGCCGCATTGTGGGCGGCAAACCATGGCTATAAAACATTACATATGGGCGGCGGCGTAGGCCTCAGGCACGATAGCCTTTACGCATTTAAAAAAGCGTTTAACCGCGGCGATGATTTAAACTATTATGTAGGAAAGCGGGTATTCGACAAACACAAATACGATTACCTTGTACAACAGCGGATAAACGCAGATCCTTTATTTAACATTCAAACAGGATTCTTCCCCCTTTACAGGGCCTAAAAAGTATGGAGCAGTATATTATGAAAGAAATCGGCGGATATCTTGAAATGGATACTTCAAACAGACAAGTTTACCATACCAATGCCCTTGCCCTTAACAGCGGCAGGCATTGTCTGGAATACCTTTTTATGGCAAAGGACATCAAGAAACTCTATATTCCTGATTATATGTGCTATACGGCTGGCCGGATTTGTGAAAAATACCAATGCGAATACGCGTATTATCCTATACAGGAAAATTTTTTACCTGATTTATGCGTTGAATTAAAGGACAATGAATATGTGTATATTGTAAATTACTATGGGCAGCTTTCTAATGATATATTATTACAGCTTGTTCATTCTTACGGCAATGTAATTGTTGATAATGTACAAGCCTTTTTTCAGACTCCATTAGACGGAATCGATACGATCTATAACTGCAGGAAATTTTTTGGGGTTTCGGACGGCGCATACTTATACACCACGTCCAAAATACAAAATGAATTGGATATCGATTTTTCATACGACAGAATTAGATTTGTACTAGGAAGATATGAAAAGGACGCGTCATCATTTTTTCATGAAGCATCTCATAACAATACTATTTTTGACAACCAGCCTGTTAAGAGGATGTCGAAATTAACAGAAAATATGTTAAAAAATATTTCATATAATGAAGTAAAGGAAAAAAGAGAACATAACTTTGCATTCCTTCACCGTCATTTAAAAGAAATGAATAAATTAACATTGGTAACCCCCGAAGGACCATTTATGTACCCCTTCTATGTAAAGAATGGAATGCGGCTGCGTGAGAAACTCATAGATAAAAAAATATATATTCCCCGTTTTTGGGACGACGTATTTCATATAGCCCAGCCAAATTCCACCGCATGGCAGTTTACAGAAAATATCGTTCCTTTACCATGCGATCAAAGATACGGCGAAGAGGAAATGAGTTATATAATAAATCAGATATTGATCGAAACCAAATGAAAAAGAATCCCGGACTGTGTTCCGGACACAGTTTTGGGATCCTTCTATACTTTTATACATTGGGGACCATATTCTGATCTTATAAGTTCTTCATTCTCTCCCCCGCAGGCCGATATCCCTGATTCTTCGCAATTCGGTAATACTTAAGCGCTTCCTGCCGTTTCCCATTAACCTCGAACCACACGCCTAAATTGTACGCCGCCTTAAAGGAGCCGTTTCCCTTCACGCCCTCATGCTCCGGCACTTCCCCGATTTCCAGACAGCGCAGATATGACTTTTCTATTTCCGGAAGATACCCTACATACCGCTCCACATCTGAAAAAATAGCCTGCGTATAGAACGTTCCGCATGCAAAATGGTAATCGGCATAGTCTCCAAGCCTGCTTTTTTCATTTTCTATAATGCGGAATCCGTCCTCCCATTTCTTCAATCCCAGTATATTATAAATATAAGCAATCACCCCGTTTACCCGGTAACCGGTTCCCTTATCCGGCACTTCTCTGTAAAACGCTCTAAAATACACGTCTGCCTGTTCGTAATCCTTTATCAGCCATAGTGTGCGTGAAACCTGATACAGGATATACGCGTCATTAGGCTTTTCCTCAAGCTCTTCTAATAAAATTTCCAGATTCCGTTCTCCCTTGCCGCCCTGTAGATACCCGTCATGCTCAAATACAAGGGGAAGCGGCTTAATCGGCAGATCGCTCACAATCTGTTCGTGTACCCGCCCTTCATAAAAAGTTCCCTTTGGGACAAAACGGGTTGTATACATACAACTTTGACTTATTTCCCCGTTATCCTCTCTATAACTGTCATACCGTCTGATCGCTCCGGTACTTCCGCCTTTTTCTGCAAATCTCACCAAATCTCTTTTATTTCCAGATACCAAGTATTCGTCTGCGTCCAGAATCAGGTTCCAGTCGCAGTCCGACTGCTCCAGCGCATAATTTCTGGCCCCCGCAAAATCATTTTTCCATTCATAGGTAGAAATACACGCGCCAAATTCTTCCGCTATCTTTACGGTATCGTCTGTGGAACCGGTATCTGTAATATAAATCTTGTCCGCGAGTTTTTTTGCCCTTGACAAACATTTCCGCAAGCTCCGGCTCTCGTTTTTCACTATCATAACCAATCCTATTGTCTTCATCTGCCGCCTCCTAACATTCTTCCTCTATCATATACAACCTAACCTGCAAAGTCAACAAACTAACCGTTGCAATCCCTTCTTCATCATGCTAAAATTGTTACAGTGAAACCAATTGAGAGAGGGGATGATTTTCATGGTTCTTAATGATTGTACCATATGCTCTGTCTACGGATCGGATGATACGACTATTCAGGCAAGAGTCCGTGTCAAATGCACAGGAGAACGGATTACACTTCATTATAAAAAAAGTGATGAAATTACCGAATCAGAACGTGTCCGAATAGATTTTTTTGACGGTAAGATCGGTTATATCAAGACTTACTGCGAGCTTTATGTCAGGAGGAATTATGATCCGCTCATATTAGAACCCTGGATGGCCGACTGCGAAATCCTGGAAGTTATTGAGATTGTACAGCGTCAGAAGGATCTGCGTGCAAAGATGGAACGGGAGATTACTTTCACTTCCTATGAACGAGGCGATTTTAAAGGCGTCATACAAAATATCAGCGTAGGCGGCTGTTATTTCATTACCAAAACAAAACTAGAATGTAATGAAGAATTTGAATTTACTTATACTTTTATCAAGAAAGAATATAATTTGAAGGCATCTGTTTTGAGAGAACAGAATCTCAACAACGGTCGCTACGGATACGGCTGTCAGTTTTTGCGTCTTCCAAACAGTGCGGAACGCGATATCCGTCAGTATGTATACAAACAACAGTTAAGTAAAGTATGGTAATATGATTAAGAGGGTTTCGTACCCTCTTTTTTCTTTTATTAGCAAAAATCAGTTATTAACAGATTTTCTGTATCAGTCCGTTTCTATCATCTATTCACCCATATGCCTTTTGCGGTCTTTTCTAAAAAAGCTGCTGCCTGTAAGACCAATGACTCCTCGTCAAGAAGACGTAAAAATCATTTTCTAATCATAGCAACAGCTTTTAAACTAAATTTCTATTATGTTTCTGAAGTTTCTTGACCTTTTAATTCTTCTTCCTTTGCCTGTTCCGCCTTCGCCGCCTCAATCTCTTCTCTGGAATGCTTCGGCGTATATTTCAGAAAGTATGCATAGATATCGACAATAGCCTGATACAGCTCCTCTGGAATCGGCGTCCCTAAATCAAGCTGGGTAAGTACAGTTGCCAGAGAGTTATCCTCATACACAGGTACTCCGTTCTCGTTGGCCATTTCCACAATTCTCTCGGCCATATATCCTAAGCCGGATGCGACAATTACCGGCGCAGCGTCTTTATTTTCATCATAGCGGAGTGCAACGGCTTTTTTGTTCAGCACCTCATTATATTGTGACATTGATCGAATTTCTCCTTTCAAATATCTTCGGGAACGCGGCGGATACTGGTATAGATTCTTTCCCCTGCTCTACGGCAAGATACTCGATCTCCAGATTATTCTTTTTCATAATCTTACGGATCCCTTCTCTGATCTCGCTCTCCCGATCTGAAAGCTCTTCCGGATAATGAATTAGAATATCCATCTTCCCTTTTTCATAATACATCATCATGTCAAAAAAGCCAACATCTTTCAAATCAAATTTAATCAGTAATTTTATACCGCGCTCACGAGAACCAGGATTACCCGATTCCTCATCCGGATCAATCCACAACTCGGAAAACATAGGAACGCCGTTTAAGATTGCCGGAAGCATCACATGCATAACAGGCATATATACACTTTCATTTACGAGCATCGCTTTCATAATATTCATAAAAGCTTCCCGATTCTCGATACCTGCTTCTCCCTTTACTCCGGCTTCCATAATATTCAGGAGATTATCAACCCACGGCATCTTTCCCGCCGCCCTGTCAAAGTCTACGTTCTGCATCATAGCGCGGAAATCAGCGGCAGACATACCGCCAAATCCCTTTTCAAACGCAGGAAATTCCATCAGTTTCTGGAAAGACTGCAAAAGCCTCTCCAAATTCCCATTTTCATATCTGGATGTATTCAGAGTAAGCGTCGTTATTAAATCCCGGATTCTTCCCATATCTCTGGTCTCCGAAATGTATTTTCCGAGATAAGGAATAATTTGTTCCTTTAATATCTGCGCGTTTCTTGCATTCGCATTCATACTGTGAGGAAGCAATCTCTCTGCAAGTTTTGCAAGCTGTTCTCTGTCATTGCGGAACATATATCCTTCCATTTCCTTCAAGGCATCTTTAATATTCTGTAGAAGATGGCTCCCTGACGACATATCATTATACTTTTTTAAGAAATCCAGAATTCCGGCCTTAAGCTCTACTGTGGTCGCTTCACTCATCACCTGACGCAGCATATCAAACAAAGGACCCTGCATACGGTTAGCCCCCGCCATCTGTCCTTTTAGGAATTCCGCCATCTGATCCGGCGTCATCTGCAGCATATTTAGTAAAGCCTGTATCTCTGCCGCCGTTCCCTTTCCCACGCCAGATTCCACCACATTCGCCATACCTGTAAAGATAAGCTTAGTCATCACATCCTCAAGCCTTGGAAGATCCTTCAATGACTGTACAAAATTACCAAAGTTCGATTCATATGAAATTCCCTTATTAACATCATGCTCGCCTTTTGCCTGGCCTCTGCCGTCCGGACGGACAACCCGGTTGGGGTCAACAGGATTTTTAATACTCAAATCCTGGTTTTGCTGCGCATTATTTGGTTTATTGATTGCATTATTGTCATATCCGGTTGTGGGAGTCGTTACTTTTAAAATATTTGACATTTTTTCACCTACTCTATAATTTACTC
>CAJURK010000048.1:0-17580 GCA_910588745.1 uncultured Dorea sp.
GATAAAGATGAAATTATATAGACATAAAGTACAATATTATGAAACAGACCAGATGGGGATCGTACATCATTCTAACTATATCCGGTGGTTTGAAGAGGCTAGGATTAATCTGATGGACCAGATGGGAATCAGTTATCAGAAAATGGAGGAGATGGGCATTATCAGCCCGGTACTGTCTGTAGAGGCGGATTTTCTGCGTATGGTGCGGTTCGGGGGGAATGTGCTGATTCGGGCGATTGTGACAGAATACAACAGCATTAAGCTTGCAGTATCTTATCAGGTGATTGATAAGTCTACGAATATGGTTCACTGTAAAGGGGTAACCAGACATTGCTTTCTGAATGAAAAGGGAAGGCCGATTTCTCTGAAAAAGAGTTATCCCAGGCTTCATGAACTGTTTGAACAGGAGTACCAGAAGGGAAAACAGTTAGAAGAGAAGAAGCAGGAAAGCGACAGCAGCAAAAATCATTCGGAGGCAGAATCCTAGAATTACAGGATTCTGTCTTATCTATGCCTTGACGAAGCGCGCCTTCCGGGCAGATGAAACTTCGCGGTTCTTTATGGAAAGCCGGAAAAATAGCTGGAAGAGAGTAGAATTGACAATGAGAATGAACAATGAATTGCTCCAGAAAATTGATGAAAAGTATCCAAGGCTCAGCAAGGGCCAGAAGAAGCTGGCGGATTATATCCGCCAGGAATACGATAAGGCCGCGTTTCTTACGGCCGCCAAAATGGGAGAGGTGGTAGGAGTCAGTGAATCCACAGTGGTTCGATTTGCAATGACTCTGGGATATAAGGGATACCCGGAATTTCAGAAAGCCCTGGAAGAATTAGTAAGGACGAAGCTGAATTCCATTCAGAGAATGGAGGTTACCTATGGACGTATCAGCCAGGGAGAGATTCTGGCTTCGGTGCTGCAGTCGGATATAGAAAAGATTAAGCTTACGATGGGAAGCGTAGACCAGGAAGCTTTTGAGATGTCGGTGGATACCATTTTGACTGCAAGGCGGATCTATGTGATCGGTATCCGGAGCTGCGCGCCGCTTGCAAGCTTTTTGAGTTATTATCTGCACTTAATCTGCGAGGACGTGACGCTGATAAACTCCAATACCTCCAGTGAGATTTTTGAACAGCTCATCCGGATTGGCAGCGAGGATGTGGTGATAGGAATCAGCTTTCCCCGCTATTCTATGCGGACGTTAAAGGCGTTGGAATTTGCCAGCAACCGGAGTGCGAAGGTGATTACGCTGACGGACAGCATCCACTCGCCGATTAACCTGTATTCCTCTTGCAATTTGATTGCAAGGAGCGATATGGCGTCTATCGTGGATTCCCTGGTAGCGCCTTTAAGCGTTGTAAACGCCCTGGTGGTTGCCCTTTGCATGAAAAAGCAGAAAGAGGTGGTATCTACGCTGGAGATGTTGGAGCAGATTTGGGATGAGTATGAAGTGTACAGTAAGGATGAATTGAATATGGTGACGGATAAAGTAGAGTTCCATCATCTTGGCGGAGAGGATTAGTATGAGCAGGGTATTAATTGTGGGAGGCGGGGCGGCTGGGATGTTTGCCGCGGTCCATGCCGCAAGACGAGGACATGAGGTACGGCTTTTTGAGAAAAACGACCGCCTTGGCAGGAAACTATTTATTACGGGAAAAGGCAGATGCAATCTTACAAACGCCTGCGGGCAGGAGGAGTTGTTTGAGGCGGTACTTCGCAATTCAAAGTTCCTCTACAGCAGTTTTTACGTCTGCACAAACCAGGCTGTGATGGATTTTTTTGAGGAGGTTGGGCTGAAACTGAAAGTTGAAAGGGGAAACAGGGTGTTTCCGGCCTCGGATCATTCTTCGGATGTGATTCGCGTCTTGGCGGAAGAAATAAAAAGGCAGGGCGCCGCCGTTCATCTGCATGCGGCCGTGCGGGAAGTAGCTCAAAAAGGCGAGGGTTTTGTGGTGCGGACGGCGGAAGGAACGGAATTTTACGGAGATAGCTGCATCATCGCTACAGGAGGCCTGTCTTATCCGGCCACTGGTTCCACAGGAGACGGCTACCGATGGGCAAAGATGCTGGGGCATCAGGTGACCCCATTATCTCCCGGACTGGTTCCGATGGAGGCAAAGGAGTCCTGGGCGTTAGAACTGCAGGGGCTGTCCCTTAAAAATGTGGCGGCTTCTGTGTGGAACGGCGGCAAAAAGTTATATGAAGCGTTCGGAGAGATGCTGTTTACACACTACGGGGTCAGCGGCCCGTTGATATTAACAGCCAGCAGCAGGCTTGGAGCCTGGAAAGGGGAGGAAGAACTTACTTTGTCCATCGACCTAAAACCCGCCCTCTCGGAAAAACAGCTCGACCAGAGAATATTAAGGGATTTTGAGGAAAATAAAAACCGGCTGTTTAAAAATGCCCTTGGGAAATTGTTTCCGGCAAAATTGATTCCGGTTATGGTAAATGTAAGCGGGATAGCGCCGGAAAAACAGGTGAACATGATTTCCAAAGAAGAGCGCAGGCAATTGGTACGTCTGATCAAGGATTTTAGGCTTACCCTTACCGGATTCAGGGATTATAATGAAGCGATTATCACCCGGGGCGGTATATCCGTTAAGGAGATCGATCCGGGCACAATGGAATCGAAGAAGGTTAAGAACCTGTATTTTGCCGGCGAAATATTGGATTTGGACGCAGTAACTGGAGGATTTAATTTACAGATTGCCTGGTCTACCGCATATATGGCGGCCAGGGCAGTCCGATAAAGGAGAAAGCGCACATGGAAACGAAATTTTACATGGAATACCGAGAGTCAAAGAAAGCGGTAGAAGAGATGTTCGACGCTTACTATAAGTATAAAAATTCCAGGAGGCTCCGCTTCTTTCGATCTGTAGATATCCGCGAAAAGGTTCAGGAAAAGACCGAGGAACGGTGGAAAGAAATACGGAAGATCAGCCGCAGGGAACGGACGATTAAAGCGGAATTTTTTCAGGATCATTTTGTATGCACGACTGGAGACGTGATCCAGGAATATCAGTACTCAGAGATCGAGGCGATGTTTGAGACAGATACGACGCTGGTGTTCGTGGCTGGAAAGAACCGGAAGAAAGAATCCTTCCTTGGATTGAAGAAGGGAAGCGTGAAGGGAAGAAGTCTGGCTGACTTGAAAAAGTTCGTTTTAGAACGCTGCACAAAAGTAAAAAAGGGAATTGAACTATTATAAAACGGATTTTGACGCGGTAGAAAGGCGGGGAAATATGGGATATAATATAGCGATTGACGGTCCGGCGGGAGCCGGAAAAAGCACCATTGCAAAGCAGGTGGCGCAGCGGAAAGGGTATATCTATGTGGACACCGGCGCGATGTACAGAGGACTTGCGGTTCATTTCTTAAAGAATCATATACAGCCGGAGGATCAGGCGGGAATTATCCGGGCCTGTAAGGACGCGAGCGTCACCATCGGTTATGCGGACGGACAGCAGCAAGTTTACTTAAACGGCGAGAATATTACAGGAATGCTCCGGGAGGAAGCGGTCGGCGATATGGCTTCTAAAAGTTCGCCTATCCCGGAAGTAAGGGAGAAACTGCTTGCGCTGCAGCGGACGCTGGCAAAGGAGAAGGATGTGGTGATGGACGGAAGAGATATCGGAACCAATATCCTGCCGGAAGCAGATGTGAAAGTGTATCTGACGGCCAGCGTAGAGACCCGGGCAAAGAGGCGGTATGACGAGCTGACGGCAAAAGGAGTCTCCTGCAGCATGGAGCAGATTGCCGCCGATATCAAAAAGCGGGATCACCGGGATATGACAAGGGATACGGCTCCGCTTAGGCAGGCGGAGGACGCGGTTTTAATCGACAGTTCCGCTATGACCATTGAAGAAGTGACGGAAGAGATCCTTAAGCTGTGTAGGTAGAGAAGGAGGCGCGGGAGATGGATGTGATATTAGCGGAAACGGCCGGTTTTTGTTTTGGAGTGAAGCGGGCTGTGGATACGGTGTATCGGCAGGTACAGGAGAATCCAGGCAGAAAGATTTATACTTATGGTCCGATTATCCATAATGCAGAGGTTATTAAGGATTTAGAGGCGAAAGGCGTTACCGTTCTGAAAGGGGAGGAAGAGCTTACGCAGGCTCGGGACGGGATTGTAATCATCCGCTCCCACGGGGTGCCGAAGAGAATCTGCGATAAGCTGGATAGCTTGGGGATTTCTTATGTAGACGCAACCTGCCCTTACGTAAAAAAAATCCATCGAATTGCCATGGAGGAAGAGGAACAGGGAAGATTTTTAGTAATTGTTGGAAATGCGGATCACCCGGAAGTGGAAGGCATCAAAGGATGGGCGGGGCCGAAAAGCGCGGTAGTTTCAGGATCGGAAGACGCCGGGAATCTCGCTTTGCCGGAAGGAAGTAAAGTATGTATCGTTGCCCAGACGACATATAATTACAATAAATTTAAAGAATTGGTTGAAATTATTTTGAAAAAGGGTTATGATATAATTGTTTTAAATACGATTTGCAATGCAACGAAGGAGCGTCAGGAGGAGGCGGCGCGCATTGCAGACAGGGTAGACGCGATGATCGTAGTGGGAGATATGCATAGCTCCAATACCCAGAAGCTATTTGAAATATGCAATCATGCATGTGACAATACGTACTATATACAGACACTTGACGATTTGAATGTGAATCAATTAAGGTCCGTGGAAACAGTAGGTATTACAGCAGGGGCATCCACGCCCAATAAAATAATTGAGGAGGTTCAAAATTATGTCAGAATTAACTTTTGAACAGATGTTGGAAGAGTCATTGAAGACGATACGCAATGGAGAGGTGGTAGACGGCACCGTTATCGACGTTAAGCCTGATGAGATTATTTTAAATATAGGTTATAAGGCTGACGGAATCATTACGAGAAGCGAATATACCAATGAATCGAATGCTGACCTTACTACCATGGTATCTGTGGGAGACCCGATGACTGTAAAGGTTCTTAAGGTAAACGACGGAGAAGGTCAGGTGCTGCTTACTTATAAGAGACTGGTTGCCGAGAGGGGCAATGAGAGATTGAGGGAGGCTTTCGAGAATAAGGAAGTTCTGAAAGCGCCTGTTGCCCAGATCCTTGGCGGAGGCTTGAGCGTTGTGGTAGACGAGGCGAGAGTATTTATTCCGGCGAGTCTTGTTTCAGATACATATGAGAAGGATCTGAACAAGTACCAGGGACAGGAGATTGAATTTGTAATCAGCGAGTTCAATCCGAGAAGAAACCGGGTCATTGGAGACAGAAGGCAGCTCTTAGTAGCCGAGAGAGCAGAGAAACAGAAAGAACTTTTTGCAAATCTCAATATTGGAGATTCTGTGGAGGGTATTGTTAAGAATATTACAGATTTTGGCGCGTTTATCGACCTTGGCGGCGTTGACGGACTTCTGCATGTGTCCGAGATGTCATGGGGAAGAATTGAGAATCCAAAGAAAGTATTCCAGGTAGGCGAGAAGCTGAAAGTTCTGGTAAAGGATATCCGCGATACAAAGATTGCCCTCAGTCTGAAATTTCCGGAGACCAATCCATGGGCCAACGCTGCGGAGGATTATGCAGTAGGAACCGAGATTACAGGCCGGGTTGCGAGAATGACAGACTTTGGCGCTTTTGTGGAATTAGCGCCGGGCGTTGACGCGCTGCTTCACGTATCCCAGATCTCACGCGCGCATGTGGATAAGCCTTCCGACGTGTTAGCGGTAGGCCAGGAGATTACAGCGAAGATCGTAGACCTGAACGAAGCGGAGAAGAAGATTAGTCTGAGTATGAAAGCGCTGGAACCGGCAGAGGCGTCGGACGCTTATGATACAGAGGATGGAGAGGTTTAGGTCTTTTATGACAAACAGGGTTATATAGGTTATATAATAGTATAGACAGCAAAGATAGGGACATAGAGAGGTCTCTATCTTTCTGTGTTTGTTAAGGGAAAAACGTTAAATTAACAACAAAATCTGTTAAATAACCGACAAGATGTTTCTCGAAATATACAATAATTTGTCTCTGATTATCTGGATTGACAGAGCATTTTCTTGTATAGTATAAATAAAGGATTTTTAAGGAAGGAAGGGAAAAAGGATGGCACTGTTAACATTTAAGGGTGGAATTCACCCGGATGACGGCAAGCGTCTGGCGAAGGACAAAGCGATTGTCGATGTGAAGCCAAAGGGCGATCTGGTCTATCCGGTTTCACAGCATATCGGGGCTCCGGCGTCACCGATTGTTGCGAAGGGCGACCGGGTGCTTAGAGGCCAGAAGATAGCGGAAGCGGGCGGATTTGTATCTGCGCCTATTTACGCATCTGTGTCAGGTACGGTAAAAGCGATTGAGCCGCATTTTAATCCTACGGGCGCGAAGGTGAATTGTATTGTGGTTGAGAATGACGGCGAATATGAAGAAGTAGAATACGCTCCTGTCAAACCTTTAGAGGAGATGACCAAAGAAGAAATTTTAGGCGCGATCGGAGAGGCCGGAGTTGTCGGCATGGGCGGCGCGGGATTTCCGACCAGAGTAAAGCTCTCTCCCAAGGAGCCGGAGAAGATTGATTATATTATCGCGAACTGTGCGGAATGCGAGCCGTATATTACAGCCGATTACAGGCGGATGATGGAGACGCCTGAGCTTTTAGTGGGCGGCATGAAGGTAATTCTTTCCGTATTCGATCATGCGAAGGGAATCTTTGGCGTGGAAGACAACAAGCCGGATTGTATTGAGAAGTTGAAAGAGCTTGTGAAGGACGAGCCCCGCATGGAGGTTATGGCATTAAAGACCAAGTATCCGCAGGGCGCAGAGCGTCAGTTGATCTTTGCGACAACGGGAAGATCTATTAATTCTACCATGCTTCCGGCTGATGCAGGCTGTGTTGTAGATAACGTAGAAACCATGATTAACGTATATCAGGCGGTTGTAAAGGGAATGCCGTCCATTGAGCGTATTGTGACGGTAAGCGGCGATGCAGTCAAGGAACCGGGGAATTTCCGGGCGCCTTTCGGTATGAATCAAATGGAGCTTGTAGAAGCGGCCGGAGGATTTAAGGAAGAGCCGGAAAAAGTGATTTCCGGAGGGCCGATGATGGGATTTGCAATGTTTACGCTGGATGTTCCGGTGACCAAGACATCTTCCTCCATTCTGAGTTTCTTAAAGGATCCGGTAAAGGGGTTGGACGAGACGGCATGTATTAACTGCGGGCGCTGTGTAGAGGCCTGTCCAAGCCGGATTATTCCTTCTAGGCTTGCGGATTATGCTCAGCACCACGACGCCGCCGCATTTGAGAAGATGAACGGTATGGAGTGCGTGGAGTGCGGTTCCTGCAGCTATGTATGTCCTGCTAAGAGACCGCTTAAGCAGGCGATCGGTTCCATGAGAAAGATTGTTCTTGCGAACCGCAGAAAGAAATAATGAAGAGAGGAAGAGGTGAACAAAAGTGGAGAACAAACTGAATATTTCGTCTTCACCGCATATACGTTCCAAGATTACTTCCAGCAATATTATGCTCATGGTAACGATTGCTCTGTTGCCTGCATCTGCATTTGGAGTTTATAACTTTGGAATGAATGCGCTGCTGATGTTGATTGTAACAACAGCGGCGGCTGTATTGACAGAATATATTTATGAGAAACTGATGCACAAGAAGATTACTATCGGTGATTTTAGTGCGGTTGTAACCGGTCTTTTGCTGGGACTGAATATGCCTCCGACAGCGCCGCTGTGGATGGGCGCGCTTGGAAGTGTGTTCGGCATTCTGATTGTAAAGCAGTTATTCGGAGGATTGGGACAGAACTTTATGAACCCGGCATTGGGAGCAAGATGCTTCCTGTTGATTTCATTTACCGGGCCGATGACAAGATTTATCTATGACGGCGAAACGGGACCGACTCCTCTTGCGTATATCAAGGAAGGTTCCATGTCAAGCATTAATTCTATGGATATGCTGATCGGAAGGATTCCGGGAACCATTGGCGAGACTTCTGTGATCGCTATTATTATCGGCGCAATTTTCTTGATTCTGATGGGAATCATAGATCTTCGCATTCCGGGTACATATATTGTAACATTTGTTATCTTTATTGGTATTTTCGGACAGTTCACAGCCTCGGATGTAGGATTCTTTGATCCTCACTACATTACCGCGCATCTCTGCGGAGGAGGCTTGATGTTAGGCGCGTGGTTTATGGCCACCGACTATGTGACGTCGCCGATTACCAAGCAGGGTCAGATTGTATTTGGAATATTGCTGGGTGTGCTTACCGGCCTGTTCCGTCTTTTCGGCGGTTCCGCGGAGGGCGTTTCCTACGCAATTATCATCAGTAACATCTTAGTTCCATTGATTGAGAGGGTTACTCTTCCAAAACCATTCGGTAAAGGAGGAGAAAAATAATGAATAAAATAGTAAAAAATGCAGCAATTCTTACGGCAATTACACTGGTTTCCGGTCTGCTTTTAGGACTGGTTTACGAGATTACCAAGGAGCCGATCGCACAGGCTCAGGACGCTTCCAAAAAGGAAGCGTGGCAACAGGTATTTCCGGAGGCTTCTCTGGACGATTTTGAAGTGATGGACGTGAACGCGGATGCGGCGAAAGCAGCGGCAGAGGGTCTTGGCGTCCTGGCTGCGGTAGACGAGGTCTGCGCAGTAGGCGATATGGGTTATGTTGTTACGGTAACAGACAGTGAAGGCTACGGCGGAAATATTCAGATCACGGTGGGGATTACCAGCGACGGCACAGTGAACGGCGTTTCCATCCTGTCTATCAACGAGACGGCGGGTCTTGGCATGCGGGCCGCAGAGCCTGAATTCTATGGACAATATGAAGGCAAGCAGACGGAGAAGTTTGTAGTGTCTAAGGATGGCGGCGACGGAGAGCCGATCGACGCGCTAAGCGGCGCTACCATTACGTCCCGGGCGGTTACTGGCGCCGTGAATACCGCGCTTGCATATTTTAACAGTGAATTATTATAAGGAGGTAGAGAAAATGAATGGCTGTACTGAAAGATTATATAACGGTTTAGTAAAAGAAAATCCTACCTTCGTGCTGATGCTGGGTATGTGTCCGACTCTGGCGGTTACGACCTCTGCTATTAACGGTCTCGGCATGGGACTTTCCACGACGGTGGTATTGGTGCTTTCAAATATGCTGATTTCCATGCTGCGTAAGATTATTCCGGATTCGGTGCGTGTTCCGGCATTTATCGTAGTCGTAGCATCCTTTGTAACAATCGTACAGTTCCTGATGGAAGGATTTGTTCCAAGCCTGTATGCGTCTCTTGGAATCTATATCCCCCTGATTGTTGTTAACTGTATTATCCTAGGCCGCGCGGAGTCTTATGCGTCTAAGAACCCGGTGCTTCTGTCCATCTTTGACGGTATTGGCATGGGTCTTGGATTCACAGTGGGTTTAACTGCAATCGGTATCGTGCGTGAGATCATCGGTTCCGGTAAGATTTTCGGAGCGCAGATTCTGCCCCTTGCCGATGAAGCGGCAGGGAAGGCCGGATATACTCCAATTACCATCTTTATTCTGGCGCCGGGAGCATTCCTGGTACTGGCGGGGTTAACCGCGCTTCAGAATAAGGTAAAGAACAACATGGCGAAGAAGGGCAAGAAGGCGCCGGAGAGCGTTTCCTGTGCGGAAGGCTGCGCTTCCTGCACCAACAGTGCATGCGGCGGAAAAGTATTTCCAACCGGAAATGAAGAATAGGAGGAGTACATAGATGAAAGAATTATTGATTATTGCAATCGGATCTGCCCTTGTAAATAACGTTGTACTCAGCCAGTTCCTTGGAATCTGTCCGTTCCTTGGCGTTTCTAAGAAGGTGGATACTGCTGCGGGCATGGGCGGCGCAGTTGTATTCGTTATTACGCTGGCATCATTTGTAACTGCGGTTATTAATAAATTTATCCTGGCCAATGAGGCTATTATGGATGGAAAGCTTGTGTACTTGCAGACGATCGTATTTATTTTAGTTATTGCCTGTCTGGTACAGTTTGTAGAGATGTTTTTGAAGAAGTCTATGCCGTCCCTTTACCAGGCTCTCGGCGTATATCTTCCTCTGATTACCACCAACTGCGCAGTGCTTGGCGTTGCGCTTACTAATGTGCAGAAGTCCTATAATATTTTAGAGAGCGTGATTAACGGAATCGGAATCTCGGTGGGTTTTTTGGTTGCCATTGTAATTCTGGCTGGTATTCGTGAGAAAATGGAGTATAATGATATTAGTGAATCCTTTCAGGGAACCCCTATCGTGCTGATTACATCAGCGCTGATGGCGATTGCGTTCTTCGGATTCTCAGGATTAATCTAAGGAGGAGCATATTATGATAACAGGTATTATGATTGCGGCGGTAATCGTCGGCGGAACCGGTTTGTTCATTGGCGTATTCCTTGGATTTGCCGGTAAGAAATTTGCGGTTGAGGTTGACGAGCGGGAAGAGGCGATTGTGGGCGTCCTTCCGGGCAACAACTGCGGCGGCTGCGGCTATGCCGGATGTTCCGGACTTGCGGCTGCGATTGTAAAAGGCGAAGCAGAGATTGGAGCCTGTCCGGTAGGCGGGGCTCCGGTTGCCGCGAAGATTGGAACGATTATGGGTCAGGAGGCCGGCGAGCAGGTACATATGACCGCATACGTAAAGTGTGCCGGAACCTGTGACAAGGCAAAGTCTGACTATGAATATCACGGGCTGGGCGACTGTATCATGATTAATATGATGCAGAATGGAGGGCCAAAGTCCTGTAATTATGGATGTCTTGGAGAAGGCACCTGCGTTCAGGCGTGTCCCTTTGACGCCATTCACATTATAAATGGCGTGGCAGTGGTAGATAAGGATGCATGTAAGGCCTGCGGCAAGTGTATCGCAGTATGCCCGAAGCATCTGATTGAACTGGCGCCGTACGACCAGAAGTATATGGTTCAGTGCAGCTCCCAGGATAAGGGTAAGGATGTAATGGCAGCGTGTGCCGTTGGATGTATAGGTTGCAAGATGTGCGTCAAGGTCTGCGAGAGCCAGGCAATCTCCGTGGACAATAATATTGCGCACATTGATCCCTCAAAGTGTACACAATGCGGAGCATGTGCTGAAAAATGTCCCAAGAAAATTATTCAGATTCAGTAAATTTCTTATCCCCTCACTAACTTGTAGACAAGGTGATTTTTATGAGGACTGCTTTCGGTCGTTACATCAAAAAGATTAAACATGAAATTATGGAAAAACCTATTTCATGCGGTAGGGCGTCTATGTGGGTGGCTGCGGTTGCAGCCGCCCACCTCGCCGTATTACGACATTTTTTATATAGTTTATGTCCGGTGGTACTGCTAACAGGGTTTCCCTGTCCAGCCTGTGGAATGACGAGAGCCGGAGTGCTTGCGCTTACCGGGCATTTTGAAGAGGCGTGGAATATGCAGCCTTTTATTTATGTGCTGGGAGTATTTTTGGTTGCGGCGGGCATTTGGCGTTATTTGCTTTTTAAAGATTCCGTGAAGTGGATAAAAGGGTGTCTGGCGGTAATTATGATAGGCATGATTGCGTTTTATTTTTATCGGATGGCGCGTTATTTTCCAAATACGCCGCCTATGACTTATTACCGGGGAAATCTGCTGCAGATGCTGCGGGCAATTGTATTTTGACACATGGTATGATATGATAAAGGATATATCATCAGATTTTATATTGAGGAGGACAAAAAGATGGATAATCAGTTTCCGAATATACCAGGTGATTCACCGGATAATCAGACGCAAAAGGAAGATATTTTCAAGGAGGCAGATGTGAAAGAAACGCCTGTTAGCAACGAGGGGGTCGATCAGGAGAGTTTCGAGGGAGAGCGCGTTTCCCTTGAGAAACAGCAGACTTATACGGATCCGAACAGCAGCGGCAGCCCAAATTGGGGAGCGCAGCAGAATGCAGGCGGTTATGGGAATGAAAGACAGAACTTATACCAAGGCGGAGCAGGCGGGACAACTTATGGAAATGCTCAGCAGCAGCCGAATTATTATGCAAATTCCGGAAACCCGGGATACAGTATGAATTCCGGCAGCGGAAATAACGGTTATCAGTCAAAATATAATGGAAATCCGAACGTTGGGTATCAATCTGGCTATATCGGAGTTCCGAATTCCGGTTACCAGCAGAACTATGCGAATAATCCCAATTCCCAATACAGCGGAATGGATACCAGCCCAATGTCTATGGGAGACTGGCTTCTGACCATTCTGGCTTGTATGATTCCCTGTGCGGGAACCATTCTTTCTCTGATATGGGCTTTTGGAAAGAACGGAAATGTGAACAGAAGGAATTTCTGCCGCGCGCAGCTTATCATAACGGCGGTGGTGATTGCTCTGTATGTTGTCATTTTCTTTATCTGGGGCGTTTCCTTAGCGGGTGCGCTAAGTACCTATTAAAAGAAGCGTAATAGCGGGTCTGCCTGAAACGGCGGACGGGCTTGATGGAAATATCCTCCGTATACAAGCGAGTGTTTTTTTGTGTACGGAGGATATTGTTGCGTGATTTATTTGCTATAGTTTCGGGAAAAGGAAAGTTCATTATCGGTATTGATGAAGACGGCGTCTACGTTATCCAATTGGTTAATCAGTTTCATTCCGGCTTCGGGGCCTAACAGAAAGCAGGTAGTACTCAGCGCGTCTGCGGTTAATGAGGAATCGGTGATAATGGTTACGCTGTTTAATCCGTTGTTGCAGGGCGTACCGGCGGAGCTGCTTAATATATGGTGATACAAAAGATCATTTTTTTCAAAATACCGCTGATATGTACCGGAGGTGACAACGGATTTGTTTTGAATCCTTACAGATGTAATCGGGGATCCTCCTTCGTCGAAAGGTTTTTGGATGCCGATGTTAAATGGGCTTCCGTCCAGTTTGCCGCCGATAGCAAGCACGTTTCCACCAAGATTGATCAGGGCGTGCCGGACGCCTTCGCTTTTTAGATAATCCTTAATCCGGTCTGCAATATATCCTTTGGCAATGGCGCCAAGATCCAATTTGGCGGCCGGATCTAAGAGCCTTACCGTATTGTCGTTAATCAGAATCTTTCTGTAATTAACATGTTTTACTGCTTCTGCAAGAGCTTCCGGAGCCGGAGGAGCCGGGTCTTCCGCTTTAAAGTCCCAAAGGCTTGTGACAGAGCCGATGGTGATATCAAAAGCGCCGTCCGACAGATCGCAGTAGTAGATTCCTTTTTTTATCAGGGCGACGGTGTCTTCAGATACCTCTACGGGCGCTCCCCCTGCGGCGTTGATCTGCGCTATTTCGCTAGTTTCTATGGTGCGGGAAAATTTAGCCTCATATTCCTCGCACAACTGCTGACAGTGTTTGGTTAGTTCTTCATCGCGAGAATCATAAATCTGAATGCTTATTACCGTATCAAGGGCAACGCCGGTATAGGTTAAAGGCTTTCTGGAAAATTCCGAACAGCCTGCCGTAGTTGCTGTGCAAAAGATAATGACGGCTGTTAATAGCCAAATTGTTTTGCGAAATCTCATAATCCACCTCACTGCAATAGAATAAAAATAGTATATCATAAAATAGGAATTATGCAAATGCCGCCGCAGGCGTTTTCTCTCTAAATAGGAATGTTATGGGTATAGATCATGAAAAGGTTCCGAACATGTGATTGAACAACGCTTCGTATTGTGTTAGAATATCTTGAGACAGCGCTGAAGAGCTGAGTATAGGAAGTGTGAATAAATGAAAAATGTTATGAAGAAGAAAGATTGGATCTTAATCCTCATCGTATTATGCGTGGCGGCCTGCGCGTATTTTTCCCATCAGCTTTTAAAGGACACGGGGATGGGGAACGTAATCGTTAAGGTGGACGGAGAGATCACCGGAACCTACAGCTTGAACGAGGATCAGGAGATCATGATTCATGAAGGTGCGAATATTCTTGAAATTAAGAATGGAAGAGCAAACATGCGCAAGGCGGATTGTCCGGATCAGCTTTGCGTACATCAGAGAGCTATTTCTGCGAATAATGAGAATATTATCTGCCTTCCGAATAAGGTTATTATCGAGATTAAATCCAAGTCGGATAGTCAGATTGATATGGTGACCAATTAGTGCGGGGAGGGGTAATCGTTGAAGGTTCGTGCAGCATATTTTGGCGTGTTTACCGCACTTGCTTTGATATTTAGCTATGTGGAGTCACTGATACCTTTTCATATCGGGATCCCAGGCGCTAAACTTGGGCTTGCTAATCTTGTGATTGTGATTGTACTGTATAAGATGAATGTAAAATCTGCATACCTGCTGTCAGTAACCAGAGTGGTTTTGTCAGGATTTATATTCGGAAGTATGTTTGGAATCCTATACAGTCTGGCAGGAGGGCTTCTCAGCCTGACGGTAATGGCAGTAATGAGGCGGACGCAGGGATTCAGCGTGATAGGAGTCAGCATTGCAGGAGGCGTATTTCACAACATCGGACAGCTTATTGTTGCTATGATTGTTGTGGAGAGTTATAGTGCGTCGTATTATCTTCCGGCGCTTTTGATTACCGGACTGATTACCGGATTGATGATCGGTATTACCGCGAATGAGATGTTAAAACGCCTTGTGAACCTGCAGATGGGTATGGAAGGCCGATAGGAGGACAGAGATGATTTCGTACATAAGGGGAACGCTGGCATCCGTTGATGAAAGCAGGGTGATTGTTGACGTAGGTGGCGTAGGATATGGGATATTCATGCCGGGAAGAGTGATGGCAGGGCTTCCGCAGATGGGAGCGGAGGTAACAATCCACACATATCTGAATGTAAAAGAGGACGCCATGCAATTATTTGGGTTTCTTTCCAGGGATGATCTTGCGGTATTTAAACAGGTGATTACGGTCAGCGGCATCGGGCCGAAGGGAGGACTCAGTATTTTGTCTCAGTTATCGGCGGATGATTTGCGCTTCGCGGTTTTATCGGGCGATGCAAAGGCGATATCCGCTTCTCAGGGAATCGGCAAAAAGACCGCGGAGAAGCTGATTCTGGAATTGAAAGATAAGCTGCACTTAGAAGACGCGCTGAACCATGAGCAGACTGAGACGGCAGACGCGGCGTCCGCTGTTTTGGCGGGCGATATACAGCAGGATGCGGTTGCGGCGCTGACTGCCTTGGGATATGGGCGTACGGAAGCGTTAAAGGCGGTCAGAAAGGTAAAGGCATCCCCGGATACTACAGTGGAGGATGTGCTGAAACAGGCTCTGAAATATATGACGGTCTGAATAATATTGTATATAACAGAGGGGAATTATGGGAAAAAGAATTATTACAACAGAGAATCTGGAAGAAGACTTAAAAATAGAGAATCATTTAAGACCCCAGACTCTGGATGATTATATCGGCCAGTCTAAGATCAGGGAGATGCTGAAAATATATATCGCTGCAGCAAAGGAGCGGAGCGAGGCGTTAGATCATGTATTGTTTTACGGACCTCCCGGGCTGGGAAAAACAACCCTGGCAGGTATTATTGCAAATGAGATGGGGGTTCATATTAAGATCACGTCAGGCCCCGCTATTGAGAAGCCGGGGGAGATGGCGGCGATTCTGAATAATCTGCAGGAAGGAGATGTTCTTTTTGTGGATGAGATTCACCGGCTGAACCGGCAGGTAGAGGAAGTGCTGTATCCGGCGATGGAGGATTTTGCCATAGATATTATGATTGGAAAGGGAGCCAGCGCCAGGTCCATACGGTTGGATCTTCCGCGCTTTACGCTGGTTGGGGCGACTACAAGGGCGGGGATGCTTACCGCGCCTTTAAGAGATCGTTTTGGAGTGATTAACCGTCTGGAATTCTATACGGTGGAAGAATTATGTACGATTATCATGCGTTCGGCAGGGGTATTGGACGTGAAGATTGATGAAAAGGGAGCAACGGAGCTTGCAAGAAGGTCCAGGGGGACTCCCCGGCTTGCAAACAGGCTTCTAAAGCGCGTAAGAGATTTTGCCCAGGTAAAATACGAGGGTGTGATAACGAAAGATGTGGCGGATTTTGCGCTGGATCTTCTGGATGTAGATAAGTACGGACTGGACCATGTGGACAGGAATCTGCTCCTGACGATGATCCAGAAGTTCGGCGGCGGCCCGGTGGGGCTGGACACATTGGCGGCGGCCATAGGAGAAGATGCGGGAACCATAGAAGATGTATATGAGCCGTATCTGCTGAAAAACGGTTTCATTCAACGGACGCCCAGAGGGCGGGTGGCGACAGAGCTGGCCTGCGGACATCTGGGGATTTGCCCGGAGTAAGAATCGAGAACTTTATGCTTTGAATACGAAAAAATAGTTGGTTTTTGGTATTTTATAGTTTATAATAGAACCAGAGTTTACACAAAGAAGCGGGAGGTCGCTATGGCATCATCAAAGAATTTTACAGAGGTATTAATTGGAGGGAAGGTTTTTACCTTAAGCGGATTTGAGAGCGAGGAGTATTTGCAGAGGGTTTCCACTTATCTGAACCACAAGCTGGAAGAGTGTACCAGCAGCGAGGGTTACCGCAAGCAGAGTGCGGAGACAAGGAGTATTCTTCTTGCGCTGAATATTGCAGATGATTATTTTAAAGCTAAAAAACAGGGCGGGACTCTTGAAAGCGATATTGAGGCGAAGGATAAAGAGATGTATGACTTAAAGCATGAACTGATATCCGTGCAGATTAAGCTTGAGAATGCAGATAAGACGCTGGACAAGTTAAAGGAAGAGAACCGGACGCTGCAGATGAAGATTGTACAGTTGGAAACTGAGATGAAGAATAGCAAGAGTAAATAAGGCTGTCGGAGGACAGCCTTTCTTAAATCATATGAGTAAAGAAGGGCGTCGTTATAGGAATTCGCCTTATCTTGTGCGATGCATGCAGTAACGTGAATACGATGAATATGCAGTGAGGAGTAGGGATTTGTGATTGAAATTTTGGCACCGGCAGGTGATAATGAAACGCTGAAGGCCGCGGTTTACGCAGGGGCGGATGCGGTTTACGCAGGAGGGGAACGGTTTGGCGCCCGTGCTTATGCGAAGAATTTTGGCAGAGAGGAATTACTGTCAGCGATTGATTTCGTACATCTGCACGGCAGGAAGCTGTATCTGACAGTAAATACCCTGGTGAAAGAGCGGGAATTTGCCGATTTATACGAATATCTGCTTCCGTTTTACCGACAGGGAGTGGACGCGGTAATTGTGCAGGACGCGGGTGTGATGAGCTTTGTTAGAAGTCAATTTCCAGGGCTTGCTATCCATGCAAGTACGCAGATGACAATTACAAATGTGATTTCGGCCAAGTATTTGGAAGGGTTTGGAGTGAAGCGCGTAGTTCCCGCAAGAGAGCTTTCCCTTTCAGAAGTCCGAAAGATTTGTGAAAACACGGGACTTGAGGTAGAGTGTTTTGTACATGGGGCTTTGTGTTACTGCTATTCCGGCCAGTGCCTGCTTAGCAGTATGATCGGGGGCAGAAGCGGCAACAGAGGACAGTGCGCGCAGCCCTGCAGGCTTCCCTACCAGGTGGGAAAGCATAAGCCGGGCGATATTCTGAGCCTGAAAGATCTCTGCACGATAGAAGCAGTACCGGATTTGATTGAAAGCGGGA
>CAJURK010000048.1:17590-23511 GCA_910588745.1 uncultured Dorea sp.
AAGCGGGATTGTTTCTTTTAAGATTGAGGGACGTATGAAACAGCCGGAGTATGTAGCGGCCGTTACCGGGATGTATCGGAAGTATACAGACATGTATCTGAAAGAAGGGAGAAAAGGATATCGGGTGTCCAAAGAGGATATCCGTATTTTAGAAAGCGCATACCAGAGAAGAGGATATTGCGGCGGTTATTATTTCAGACACAATGGAAAAGAGATGATTTCTCTGGAACGGCCGAAGCAGGAAATTCATAGAGACTGGAAGCAGAATACGAAAGTCCAGGAAAAAATTACCGGGAAATTCGTGCTTTCTCCCGGAAAACGTGTTACATTATATCTGCAGTATCAAGAAACAAAGGTAGAGATTTCAGGAGCTGAGGCAGAGCCGGCGATTCAGCAGCCCATTGCGAGAGAAAGGCTTTTAGAACAGCTTAAAAAGACCGGAAATACACCGTTTGTTTTTGATAAGTTGGAAATTATAATAGAGGGGAGCGTATTTCTCCCGATTCAGGAAATAAACAGCCTGAGAAGAAGAGCAATAGAAGCTTTGGAAAAGAAGATTCTCGAGGAATTCCGGCGGAAAACGCCGGAGAGGATATCCGAACTGGAAAAAGAGATGGAAACGGCAGCGCCGGCGATGCATTCGGCAGGCAGTCTGAAACTTACCGCGTCGGTAGAAACGCTGGAACAGATGGAAGCGGTTCTGGCGTATCCGGAAATTGTAAGAATATATGTAGAGGACGCATTGTGGGAGAGCGGCGACAGGCAGAAGCTTCGCCGTATGGTATCGGAGGGCAAAAGCGCGGGGCGGCAGGTATTTTTTGCGATGGCCCGGATTTTCAGGCAGGAGGCGAGGGTCTTTTATGACAGGCATTTTGGGGAGCTTACAGAGTGTTTTTCAGGCGCATTGGCGCGCAATATCGAGAGTGTTTTTTATGTGAAAGAACGTTTGGGCCAATATCCGGTAATTACAGACAACAGCGTCTATCAGTGGAACCGGTATGCAAAAAACTTCTGGAAAGAACAGTCTGTGGCGGGAGTATCGGCGCCTGTGGAGCTGAACCGATGGGAGCTTATGGAGCTTGGCGTTCAGGATATGGAACTTACGGTGTACGGTTATCTTCCGGTGATGGTTTCGGCGGGTTGTGTGAAGAAAACGACGGCTTCATGCGATGGGAAGAGCGGATTTCTTACCATGACGGACCGTCAGGGGAAGAAAATGACTGTGAAGAATGAGTGTGTTTACTGTTATAATACCATTTATAATTCCTCTCCGCTGATGCTTGCGGACCGGTTCCAGGAGATAAAAAGCTTAGAGCCGGAATCGGTCAGGCTGCAGTTTAGCGCCGAGGATAAAAAAAGAACGGCGGACGTTTTGGAGTTATATGCGGCGGCGTACCGGAGCGGCAGAACATGTCCGGCGCCGGAAGGGGAATTTACCAGGGGACATTTCAAACGAGGCGTAAAGTAGGTGATTGGTTGGTTAATATTATTGTAGAGCTTTCAAAATATATTATCATTGCGATTATTATCATGTATACCTATCTTTGTTTTACGATTTTTGGTTATCATGACGCAGAGAAGAAAAAAGGGATGCTGATCCGGCAGAACTTTTTGATGTTTATGCTGCAGCTCATTGCATTTATGGTGCTGTACTTAGAGATGGAGGATTTGAAGGTGGCGGGATTTTATCTGGCTCAGATGATTCTTTTTGCCGCTACCATCCTGCTGTACACAAGACTGTATCCGAAGGTTTCAAGGCTTGTGGTGAATAATATGTGTATGCTCCTGTGCATCGGGCTGATCATGCTGACAAGGCTGTCTTATGAGAAGGCGGTGAAGCAGTTTTTAATTGCCGCCGGCGCTATCGGACTTAGTCTTGCAATTCCGATTATTATCCGGCGGGTGAAGCTTTTGTCAGAATGGAGGGTGTTTTACGGCGTCGGCGGTCTGATCTCATTGGGCGTGGTGGCAATCATGGGGCAGGTATCTTACGGAGCTAAGCTTGGATTTACCATTGCGGGTATCAGCATTCAGCCGTCGGAGCTGGTGAAGATCGTTTTTGTATTTTATGTGGCGGCGAGTTTTAAAGTATCCAGGGATTTTAAAAATGTTGTCGTTACTACGGTGATAGCGGCGGTTCATGTGCTGATATTGGTTGCTTCGACAGACCTTGGAGCGGCGCTGATTATCTTTGTGGTATACCTTGCGATGCTGTACGTGGCCACCAGACAGCCTCTCTATATGATTGCGGGCGTTTCCGCGGGAAGCGCGGCGTCGGTAATCGCCTATTATCTGTTCGGCCATGTGAAGGTTAGGGTTACCGCCTGGAAGGATCCTTTTGCCGCTTACGACAGCGGCGGCTATCAGGTGGCGCAGTCTTTGTTTGCAATTGGAACCGGAGGGTGGCTCGGTATGGGACTCTGCCAGGGACAGCCGGATACCATACCGGTCGCGGCTGAAGACTTTATCTTTTCAGCTATTGCGGAGGAACTGGGGATTATATTTGCCCTTTGCCTGACATTGATCTGCTTGAGTTGTTATGTGATGTTTCTGAATATTGCCATGCAGCTTCGGGATCCGTTCTACAAACTGGTTGCGTTAGGGCTTGGAACTTGTTATATCTTCCAGGTATTTCTGACGATTGGAGGAGTAACTAAATTTATCCCTTCTACAGGCGTTACGCTGCCGTTAGTCAGCTATGGAGGGAGTTCGCTCCTTAGTACGCTCATTATGTTTGCAATTATTCAGGGACTTTATATCCTGAGAGAAGACGAGGAAGAGAAGATTGAAAGAAAGAAAAGGGAAGAACAGCAGTTACGGATTGAGAGAAAGAAAAGGGAAGAACAACAGCGTCTGGCCGGAAGAAGAAAGAAGGAAGAACAAGAACAGCTACGAGTTGAGAGAAGCAGACGAGCGCGGCCGGAGAAAGCTGGAATACAAACAATTAAGCCGCCGGGAACGAAGAGCGCTCAAAAAGGAAGAGTACCGGCAGGAAAAGAAAAAGCGCGCCCGCAACAAAGAATTCGCTAGGGTTACTTATGCATTTGTGGGGCTTTTCCTGACGTTAATGGGATATATCGGATATTTTACGGTTGTTTCGAGCAAGGATATTATTAAAAGTCCTTATAATCCAAGACTTGACTCCATGGCGGACCGGGTAGAGAGAGGAAAAATTCTTGACCGGAACGGCAATGTGCTGGCCAAGACAGATTTAACAGAGGATGGCAGCGAATACCGGTACTATCCTTACGGGGATATTTTCGCCCATGTGGTGGGGTATTCGGTACAGGGAAAATCGGGATTGGAATCCACTGCGAATTTTGAACTTCTGACTTCAAACGCGTTTATTCTGGAAAAACTGAAAAAAGAATTTCAAGATCAAAAGAACATAGGGGATCATGTAGTAACAACTCTGGATGTAGATTTGCAGACGGCGGCCTATCATGCATTGGGCGATAATAAAGGGGCGGTTGTTGTGATGGAACCCAGCACCGGAAAGATCCTTACTATGGTATCAAAGCCTTCCTTTGACCCAAATTCAGTAATTGAGAACTGGGATTGGCTGAACTCAGACGCGGACAGTATCCTGCTGAACCGCGCCACGCAGGGGCTGTACGCGCCCGGCTCTACCTTTAAGATCGTGACTGCCCTGGAATATATGAGAGAACATCCGGAGGATTATTCTGCCTATACGTATGAATGCGCGGGGGAGATCACTTATGAGGATACCACGATTCCCTGTGCCGGACACAACGTTCATGGCGCGGAGGATTTATCCAGCTCCTTTGCGAATTCATGCAACGCGTCTTTCTGCAATATCGGCATGGGATTAAATATTGCCGGATATCGGAATACCGCAAAGGATCTGCTGATTGGTTCAAAACTTCCGGGAGATTTTGTCAAAGCGAAAAGCAGCTTTGCCTTAGAGAAGAATGATTCCATGGCGGACAGGATGATGACTGCTATGGGACAGGGCGAGACCCAGGTAAGCCCCTATCAGATGGCTTTGATTACAGCTTCTATTGCGAACGGCGGTTATCTGATGCGCCCTTATCTGATCGATCTGGTGACGAACTATAAGGGAAGCATTGTATCGGAGACTACGCCGGAAAAATATGCGGATTTAATGACGTTAGCGGAGGCATCCCAGTTAAAAGCTTATATGACCGATGTGGTCAATTACGGAACGGCGTCGGTTTTAAGCGGACAGAGCTACACGGCGGCAGGAAAAACAGGAACGGCGGAATACAGCATGGAGTCTTCGGATCAGACGCATTCCTGGTTTGTAGGATTTACCAATATTGATAATCCTGAGCTTGTAATCAGCGTAATCGTCGAGGAGTCGAACGGCGGATTAAGAGCGGTGGATGTAGCAAAAGAAGTATTTGACAGTTATTATTATTAAAAATTGCGGCGTATGCGGTTTGATGTTTATAAAGAGGTGTATGATGGAATACTACAAGTACCTGTATCTTTCAGAAAAACTTGAAAAAAAGAAGGGCAGGGTCGTGGACCGGCTGGAGCGCGGCAAATTCCAGCCCGGAATCCATCTGGTTCTTCTTCCCAGGAATGAGAGGAATCAGCTTGAGATATTGAACGCAGCCTACTTGCTCCAGCCGGATTATCCAAAGGCAGGCTTATTTGTGGCGGGCATTGCGGACAGTTATGAAAATGCGCTGGAAATTGTGGAAAAAATATCTCAGGAGGTGTATGATAACACTGGAAACATGAATATTCGCAGTTATATTCTCAGGAAAGAACAGGAAGGCTGATATGCTACATATTTTATTTGTGATTTTAAAAATACTCGGTATCATACTAGCAGTAATATTGGGAATACTTTTGTTACTGGTCTGTATTGTCCTGTTTGTACCCCTTCGCTATCAAGGAGAAGCGAAAAGCGGCGGAAGGCTGGAGGATATCCAAGCCCGCGGGCAGGTAAGCTGGCTGTTCGGGCTAGTGAAGGCAGCGGTGGACATACGGAATAAAGCGCCGGATTTTTATATCCGGATAGCCTGGAAAAAGTTTGGAGACAGACCGGAATCTAAGCAGGAAACAGAGGAACAAGCAGAATATGGAAAGCATAAGAGGAAAAAAAATCATGGAAAAGATAAAGGGACTGCAGAAGGCGGTAAACAGAAAGAATCTGAAAAAACTAATCCGGAGAGGGAAGAAGAAAGGGCTGAAAATAAAAGGGATGAAAAACTTCAAAAGCCTGAAACAGCTTCGCAAAGCGATTCGGAAGATTATGAAGGATACAAAGAAGATCAAGCGGTTTGCAAAGAAAAATCCGGGGTATCAGAAGAAGGCCGCGAAGCTGCTTCAGAGACTCTTAAAAAATGGACGCAAGGCCGCGAAGAGTCTTGGGAAAAGGACGAAAAAAAGCCGTCTTTTCTGGAAAAGATAAAAGGAAAGCTTGAGAAGATTGCCGCGAAGCTTAGGCAGCTTCCTGAAAAGTTCAAATGTACAATCCAGAAATTTTGTGATAAAATGGAGGAAATATCAGGAAAAAGAGACAAGCTCATAGCATTTATTACAGAGCCGGTTCATGTGAATGCCTTTGGGAAGGGAAAGCGGGAGCTGATTAGGCTTCTTGGGCATTTATCCCCGCAGGTAATGGAGGCTGATATCCATTATGGATTTGCAGATCCTGCGCTGACAGGCATGGTTCTGGCGGGGTTCGGCGTACTTTATCCGTTCTTTGAAGACCATATTCAGATTACGCCGGATTTCACAGAGAAGGTTCTGGAGGGAAACATACGGGTAAAAGGCAGGATTTACGCGGCTCATCTGGCAGTATTTGCCGTCAGGATTCTGTTTAGCAGGGATGTTCGCCGGACTATCAAAAATGTTAGAAATTTTAAGCTAATAACTTCTCGGAATCTCAATGAATGAGATTCCAACTGATAATTGACAACTGA
>CAJURK010000049.1 GCA_910588745.1 uncultured Dorea sp.
AGACAGAGGTCTGAAAGCCCCATGAAATAAGGGCTGAAGATTCCGAGAAGTTATGTACAATAAAAGGAGGAATTGCCGCAGGATATCATCTGCAGCAGTTCCTCTTTTTTCTTCTTTGTCCGCTTCTCCATCTTTGTACGCCTTACCGGAACATCCTACCTTCTTCGGTTTACATCTTTCTTCTGCCGAACCATCAAAAAGGCGGCTAAACGGCCGTCAAATAACGACCGCGCACAAGACTACGCCTTCACGGTCGGCATGTTCTCTTTTACCAGACCTGTTCTGTACGCTTCAATTAATTCCTTCAATTCACGGATTCGTTCCTGCATCCGTTTGCCGTTATCCGTATCTCCTACTAACTGACGCCTTAAATACTGCTGTACCACCACTCTTCTGGACACAATATCTGTTTCCTCAAGAATGGCTGACTTTGCAGATGCCAGCGGTTCATGGGAAGTCAGGGTAAGTCCATAAGAATTGTAAATCAGCGTATAACCCGCAATTCCAGTGGTCTTATGATACGGCTCTGAAAATCCTCCGTCAATAATCAGCACCTTGCCGCCGCATTTTACCGGATTTTCTCCCTCGCTGTGGTGAACCGGCACATGGCCGTTGATAATATGCGCGTATTCTCCAGACAGGCCGAACTCGCCCAGTACCAGCTCTGCCGTGGCCGGTTCCTCCAACCGCTCATAATACGCATTTTTCTGCTCTTTTCTTGCAGGTTTTTCCTTGATAAAATACCCCTCAAAGGTAGCCATCTTATTCCTTCCAAAAAGCGGCGACCCAGGAGCGCACCACAAAAACCACAGGATATCCTGTCCTTTCTTTTTCTCCTCCTGGTTCAAATCAAAGAACGCCCGGCGGACGTATTTTTCCAAAACATCGTAAAGTTCCCTGCCTTGATACTCCCTGCCGTAAATCATCACTTTCTGCAGACTGCCGTCCGGGTTCATAGGCATACACGCATGGAACAAAAGATTTCCATTAAAGACTTTATACAGGCTTCCCTGTTTCAGCAGGAAATCCACATGCTTCTGCAGCTTCTCACTGTTCAGGAACGCCCACACCAGCTTATCGATGACCTCTTGTTCCTTCTCTGTCAAATCATATGGGCGCTCCCTGTCAACCGTAGGAAATGTACAGTCTACCAACGGATACACGGCTCCGTCCACTTCAATCTGCTGATTTGTATAATCAATCTTGTGAAGAAGCTTTCTGCTCTCCATACCGAATTCCGGATGCTCGTCAATGATCTTCCCCTCTAATTTAAACTGGATTGCCGCAATCGCCTTATGCATCTTCCTTTCTAACAGCACCGCCGGACTTACCTCCGGAGACGGTTTGGCTCTGGAATAAAAGGATTCCGGTATCATTTCATCCGTATAGGTCTCCATTGCGAAAGTAGCAAGAGGCATCATATTAATTCCATATCCGTCCTCTAACACATCCATGTTGCTGTAACGCAGGCAGATCCGAATCACCGCCGCCACACACGCAGGCTGTCCCGCCGCCGCGCCCATCCATAATATATCATGATTTCCCCATTGTATATCCAGCGTGTGGTAATCCATCAAACGCTCCATAATTAAATGAGGATAAGAACCCCTGTCAAAAATATCGCCCACAATATGCAGATGATCTACAATCATACGCTGAATCAATTCACACATTGCCACGATAAAATTCTCCGCCCGCCCAATCTCTATAATCGTCTGGATAATCGCCTCATAATACTGCCCTTTATCTAAAACCTCTGATTTTTCTGTAATCAATTCTTCAATGACATAGGCGTAATCTCTCGGCAGCGCCTTGCGCACCTTAGACCGGGTGTATTTGGAAGAAACCGTCTTACAGATCTCAATCAGCCGGTACAGCGTCACCCGGTACCAGTCGTCTGTATCCAGGCCGTCCTTCTTAATCTGCTCCAGTTTCTCATGAGGATAATAAATCAGTGTTGCAACCGCCCTTTTTTCCGCCATCTCAAGCGTATGTCCAAATACATCGTCAATCTTCTTACGCACCGCGCCGGAACCATTTTTCAGCACGTGGGAAAACGCCTCGTACTCCCCATGAATATCCGACATAAAATGCTCCGTTCCTTTCGGAAGATTAATAATCGACTGAAGATTGATAATCTCCGTGGACGCCCCCGCAATCGTAGGATACAATTCCGCCAGATACTCTAAGTAATTCTTTTCCTTTTTCTCCATAATTTCCTCCCGATATGCCGCCCATAACGGGCAATGAACTCGCATCTCCATGTCCGCTATGGGCATAGAATACTTTGTAAATCCTTTCCTCTACTGTATCACTTTCTCATATGCAAGTCCAGATTTCTTAATTGAATTTTGTACATGATTATGATAATATGAGCCATAAGAATATCATGAAATAATACGGCGAAAACACGAAAATGGCGTCATGGATTCCAGAAGCGCTTTAGAACGCCATAGGCAGCCAGATGTATGCAGCCGTCTTTAACACGGAAAACAAAATAAATGCTTTCTACGGGCATGTTCTAGAATGTAAAAATTATGAAAGAATGCACAATATGTCCCCGCAATTGCAGGGTAGACAGAAAACATAACGAAACGGGCGTCTGCCGGGAGACAAATCGGTTGCGCGTAGCAAGAGCCGCCCTGCATATGTGGGAAGAACCATGTATATCCGGGAAGGAAGGTTCTGGAACGGTGTTTTTTACCGGCTGCAATTTGAGATGCGTCTATTGTCAGAATTATGACCTTTCACGAAGCAAAATCGGAATGGAAATCACAGAAGCCCGGCTGGCAGAGATCTTTCTCAAACTACAGGATAAAAAAGCAAACAACATAAATCTGGTGACGCCCACGCATTTTATCCCGCAGATTATCCGGGCGCTCCAGGCGGCAAAAACACAGGGACTTTGCATCCCAGTGGTATATAACAGCAGCGGATATGAGTCTTTCAATACTTTAAAAAAACTCGAAGGACTGGTAGATATCTATCTTCCTGATTTCAAGTATTGGAGCGGAGAAAAAGCCCGACGATATTCAGAAGCGGCGGATTATCCGGATATTGCAGTGAAGGCCATAGAAGAAATGACAAGACAGGCCGGAAAAACCCGGTTTGACGAGAGGGGCATTATGACAAAAGGGGTCATCGTTCGCCATCTTCTGCTTCCGGGAGGACTGTCTGAAGCAAAAAGAATTGTCCGTTATCTGTACGAAACCTATGGAAATCAAATTTATTTAAGCCTTATGAATCAGTATACGCCTTTAGACTCGCTGAACAAAGAAAAATTTCCGGAACTGACCCGCAAAGTAAGAAAAAAAGACTACGAACGCCTGATTCATTACGCCATTAACCTTGGAGTCGAATATGCCTTTATACAGGAAGGGGAAACGGCCAAAGAAAGCTTTATCCCGGATTTTACATTGGAAGGTGTAATGTAAAAAGCCAGTCTCACAGAGATTGATGTGATTAAGGAATAATATGAAAATAGAATTTCTGCCTCCGACAGCCCCACGAAGGCTAACGGAGGCAGTTTTTTCTACTCTCTTCTGTTTTACCCATGCCGGCATATCCCTGCCTGGATAATCCCGGCAGACTATACCTTTAGAAACAATTCATTTTCCTTTCTTGTGCCGCAGGCCTTTTTCAAAGTTTTAGCCCCCACCGCCAACACCAGTTTATTCACTTTTCTCGCCTGTTTCGGGCAGATCTTTATGCACCGCATGCAGGAAATACAACGCTCTTTATCCGTCTTCTCCGGCGCATACTTTGAAATCGCGCCTGCCGGACATAGCGACGCACAGACGCCGCATCCGTCACAGTCCCTCCCTGCTTCCGGTTTCATCGGAACACCGTCGAACTGTCTGTAAGGCTTATTTCCAGGTACCTCTTCTCGATTCAGCCTGCATTCCCCGAGTCCGGCATGAATCAGCCGTCCGTATTCTTCTAGTTCCTTACGATCCTGGTCGTCCGGCCGTCCGGAGGCAAACTGCCGCATAATAGAATGTTCGGCAACCGCCGCCACCCCTGCCACGGGCCTAAATCCCGCTTCCATAAGAATATCATACAGCTCCAGCATCGTATCGTCATAAGCACGGTTCCCATAGACCGTCATCAAGATCACTCTCGCGCCATTTCCCTTCAGCTTCCTAATCCTTTGAACCGCAGGCTTCGGCACTCTTCCCCCATAAGACGGTACTGCCGCCAGACAAATATCCTCCTCTGAAAATGAAATATGCGAAAAATCTCGTTCCCGTTCCAGCAAATCAACGACTGTCTGCTCTTCTTCCCAGCTCCTAAAAAACAAATCCGCCGCCTTCTCCGTCCCGCCTGTGGGACTAAAAAATAATCTTATAAACCTTCATCTCCCAATACCTCCCAGCGTCTCTTCTGTACTTGCATATCTTTCTTCAAACTCCCGAATCCCGTCACCGGAACAAACAGCCGCATCCGAAACTAATCCAGACAATATCCCTTTAATCGTTCCACTCCCAGCACCCGTTCCGCTCTCCGGTAGGAAAGCTCATTATATAGAAAGAATTCTTTCGTCACCTGAGTTACCGGCCAGATTCCTTTGTCTTTCCTCTTCTTCTCTGTTAAAAAAAACCTCTGATTCTTCTCATATTTATACTTGATGTCCGGGAATAACTTCTTCCAATGAGGAATCAAAGCTTTCTTCCGCATCTCGTCATATGCGGGCGTCTGCATGGCCTTTACTAAAATATCCTTAAACGTATCCCAAGCCTCATTTTCCCACATCCCGGTTCCCGCCGCCTCGCACAGCATCTCCAGAATCTCCCTGGCGCACTGCAGAAACCATTCCAGATTATCCCTCGCAATATGCAGGGACAACTCCGTATCCTCTTCATCTTTCTGACACGCCACATCAATCTGATATACCGTAATATCCGGCGCGATTCCGGCGTTTCCATGGCCAATATGGGGTAGCCTCTCAAAAAATTCGCGCTCCTCTTCCGATATCTCTTCCTCACCGGTCTGCCGATTATACGCTTTTCGGATCACCGCTTTATTCTCCCAGCCATCCAGACCGGAATATCCGCAGTGGGCGTAAGTGTCCGCATAGGTATGGAGCGCCATTCCAAGCTGCATCAGGCTCCGGATACATTTTTTCTTTTTCACTTCCTCTACCGCTTCCCTTGCAATCTCTTGGATCAGCAGCGCAGATTCCTCGCAGGCCGGGATACACCGGTAATCCTTTCTGGAAAAATCCGGTTTCTTCTCCAACTCGTCAAAAGCTAACGCCGGAATAAAATGAAAGGGAGCCAGAGACGTATGTCGATACTCTTTTCCCAGTGAAGCCGCCACATTAATCCCGGTAGGATGGGGCATCACAAACCACAGATCCTTCGCGACTTTCTTCGCATAGCGCCCGTCAAAGAAAAAGGCGGGCGGTTTCCGGTCTACACAAAGCGGCTCCCGCAGATTATAATTGTCCACCTGCTGGGAATAGTAGGCAATTGTCTGGGCATCCTTTTCCTTAAAACCGGCATGGCACGCCAGTGTTTTTATCACAAAATAATGATAATTGATATCCATAAAAATCCTTCCTTACCGGATAAAATTCGTCCTCTGGACAGCCTCCTTTTCCGGAAGTCCATAAGTCTCCCTGCCAAGAGCGATACTCTTCATCAGAAAGGCCATATTCCTTGCCAGAGTGCGCATCGTCTGAAGACCCTCCAAATCCTCCGCAGCCTCCCCATGCGCCCTGCCGTGAACGCTGTTCCAATACTGACTGGAGGCCACCGGCATACCGGAGATTGTAAAGAACTTATTCAGCTCGTCAAATGTAGAAGACAAGCCGCCTCTTCTCGCAGCCGCAACACTGGCCCCTACCTTCATAGTCTTATCAAAATGCGTACTGTAAAACAAACGGGTAAGAAACGCAACTAAGGTAGCGTTGGCCGACGCATAATATACCGGGCTTCCAACCACCAGCCCGTCGCATGCATCAAACTTTGGCGCAGCCTCATTTACTATATCTTCAAATACGCATTTTCCTTTTTCCACACAGCCGCCGCAGCCGATGCATCCTCTGATATCCTGGTTGCCAATATGCAGAATCTCTGTCTCAATTCCTTCCTGGACAAATATCTTTTCCATTTCATGAAGCGCAATATACGTATTGCCTTTTGCCTGCGGGCTTCCGTTCACCATCAATACCTTCATATCTTTCATCGCCTTTCGTTTCTTTTCTTCCCGGTACTCTGATTTATTCTTAATGATTTCCTGTTTCAAAATATTTCAGATTTATCATAGCATAGTCCCGCGGCGTTTTCCAGACGTATTACGCAATTTACTGCCGAGGGAACGAGGTTTGTTGTGAACATCATCTGCCTGCCGCCGAAGTATGCGTGGAGTGTATTGGGATAATTATGATTACACATGTAGGATGAATTTTTTAGTAATAAGCTTCGTAACATGCATATACACAGTGTAATTACACATATTTTTTAACTAGATGAAAAAGGCGAAGGGTTTTCGCATACTGAAGCAGTTTTTCTCCCGTCTGTTCCTGCTTTTTATAGTTTTCGAGGACGTATGCAAAAATATCTTCCTCGATCTCTTTCCGAAACCGGATACAGTCGCACACACTTCTCTCTCTATCATAAATGGAATATCTCCCAAATTCCGTTTCCACGGTATTTTGATACTCCCCAAATGTCCGTTCCGCATAATAATGTCTTGATATCGGAAAATTCATGCCGACCCGCCTCCGGTCGCTCCGCCTGGTCGCCACTGACAATTTCTCCGGTTCCCGGTCGATCAGCCCCAAATAAAAACAGGCGCTGTCCGCGCAAATTACAGCTTCCGGAGCAGAAAAACATACTTCGATTGCCTTGTAATCTCTGGGTTTTGGAAAGGGAAAACACGGAAACCAATAATGTCCATGGCATACCCTTTCCAGCATTTCAATCTCAACAAATACACCAATCTGCCGGTTCGTAATCCCTTCCCTCAGCAAATCCTCCGTACTAATATATCCATGATACTTCCTTGATAATCTTTCAAGCTTAATTACCGTTTCTCTTAGCATAATAACTCCAGTACATTCATCATATGAATACGTATCCTTGTAAAAATGCTTCCTAATATCCCAAAATCATCTCTAAATTGGGCGCGGCATTTTTTCTTACACATATTATATCTCTTTTTTTCGCAAACTGTCAATCTATACCGCCTGTATGGAAACCTTCCTGTAACAGTTCAGCCCGGGACTTTGCATTTGCTGCAAAGTCCGTGAAAACATGTAAATTTCTTTCCCTATATTTAGCACATCACTACAATTTTCTCCGGCGTTGTTTGCGGAGGAATGCTTCTGGTAGTAGCCGTATAATAAACTAACAGCGTTCTATCTCCAAGGCCGCAGGAGAACGTCTGCCCGTTTAAAGTACGCACCACCGTATTTCTGCCTACATTAATCTGCAGAGAATTATCCCCTGCAACCAGATTACTGTCGAAATAATTCAAGGCAATCTGCTCATTTCTTCCAAGAATCGTAATCATCACGGCATTATACTGAGGCGGAAAAATAAGAGGCACAGGAAGCGTACTGTCATAAAACGCCGCGATCCGCATCCCCCGCCGAAGCATCCTGCTGTTTACCACATGGGTTTCCGGCGTAAGAAAGAAATTTACCACCCCGTCATCGGTACGAAGCGCAATCATCTGATTACAGCAGTCATTTCCTGAGATATTCATAATAACGCCTGTAACCGGAACTAAGTCTAAATAATTCATATACCCACCACAGCGGCAGATAGTTCTGCCGCAAAATCCCTTTTCTTCTAACTTATGAAACAAAATAAAAATCGTTCATTCTTTTTGTTTCTTCCAGCCTGATTTTTCATCCTCATTATCTTTCTACAAATTTCTCAATAGCTCCGCTTACTTCCTTTGCGTATTCTTCTGGTTCTCCCTTCATTCCCAGATGAATCCACCGCCAAAGAAGCAGGAGAAAACCTCCTGCTGAATAGTATGCAAAACATTCTGTTTCCGCCGCATTTTCGCACTCAGCGCCTTTCATACGGCCTCCAACCACCTCTACAGCGACGCGGCTGATTTCGTAATACAGCATTTCCTCCATACCGCGTTTATGAAACAAAAGCAGGAGTTCTCTGTACCCATGCCAGAAGCAAAAAAAGTCGCGGGCTATCCAAGCCACATCGTAGTATGGCAGCGCCAGAACCGTTCTCTCGTATTCCCGGCACAATTTGCCGAAAAAGGAACGCAGAACCTCATCCTTCTCCTTGTATATACGGTAAAATGTTCGGCGGGACACATCCGCCCTCTTTACAATTTCCGTTACCGTAATCTGCGCATACGCCTTTTCTTTCATCAATTCAAACAGCGCGTCTTCTATCATTCTTGCCGACTCATTCCTTTGTTTCTGATGCCCGTCCATCTGTATTGCCTCCTCTCAGTTTAGGATATGCGTCTTTACGGATTTTCCGGCAAGCGCAACATCCTGGCACAAACAAACATGCACAAACTCTCTCTTCTGTAGCACTTTATTTCCATCTCTTGCTTTTTTCATGATAAGAAGATATAGTGAAATAAAACATGGCGCATTTGTGACACTTCTATGCATCACACACTGCCGGATATACCCTAATATCATCAGTCTATGAAAACTGACTCAAAGGAGGAAACCATGAATAATACAGCAGTAATCTATACATCCATATACGGCTCTACCAAACGCTACGCCCAATGGATCGGTCAGGAATTGTCCTGTCCGGTCATCGAACGGAAGGATTTTTCTCTGCAGGACTTTCCGCGCTACGACACCATAATTTACGGCGGAGGTCTCTACGCAGGCGGCGTAAGCGGCATCAAATTCATCACCAAAAACTGGAGCAGCCTTTCCGCAAAAAAAGTCATTTTATTTACCTGCGGCCTTGCAGATCCAGACGACCCGGACAACATTTCCCACATCCAAAACTCCCTGTCGCAGGTTCTTTCCGAAGAAATGCTGACGCGTATACACCTGTTCCATCTAAGGGGAAGTATCGATTATCCACATCTGAACTTCCGCCATAAGTGCATGATGGCCATGCTCCGCAAGATGCTCTTGCGGAAAGCTCCGCTCGATCTGCGCGAAGAAGACCTGCTGTTTCTGGAAACTTACGGAAAAGCGATCGATTTTACCAGCATAGAAAGTATTCGACCGCTCATAAACGTTACCGTCGAATCCGCCCCCGGTCTGAAAGAGTAGCCGCGCTACTCTTTCTCCTTTCTATTTTTCCATACCTTTGCCAGGATATCCTTCAATACCAGAAAGGCGTCCAGTTCCTGATATCCGTATTCTTCCTTCAACTCATCCAGCATCTGCCGCAGTCTCACAGCATAATTCGCGGTATTAACTTCATTTTGATAAGTAATAAGAATCGGATATTTCTTTCCCCAGGCGCTCGTCCAGTCAATCTTTTCCTGCACTTCCTCGCTGGTTCTTTCAATGATCTCCTCGATTTCCTTCACTTCAGCATCAAATTCGATCAGTTCATCCAAAGACACATGGTATAACAGCGCCATCTGTTTTGACTGACGTATATCAGGAAGCGTTTCATCTGTTTCCCACTTAGAAATCGTCTGCCTGCTGACGCCAAGCTTTGCCGCCACGTCCTCCTGGGAAAGCCCGCATTTTTTCCGTGCGTGAAATAAATGATTTCCTAACCTCATAAATTCTATCCTCCTTGTTTTTGATAGAATCAGTATAGTTCAATGCCTGTAAAATCTCCACCAATTTCTCCGTACAGTTATGCGCGTTTCTTTTACATGCCGCTTTCGGCAGTCCGTTCATAAACGATATATTCATGGTCAAAATGGTAACCCAGCTTTTCCGCCAGCGCTGCCGACCATCGATTGTGAGCGTCCCAGCTTGGATACCACCCCCGCTCCAGACATTCTAAGATCAGCTTCGCCCCGCATATGCTGGCAAATCCCTGTCTCCTGCAGTCTTCTCTTGTGTCAATCTCGACCTCTATGCCTCCAATATACCCGGAATAAGAAGACGCGCCGGATACCGGTTCCCCATCTTTTACCATCACGACACCCAGTCCGTATTTCTGGAAAAGCGCATAATCCCTGTACTGCCCCACCCAGTCTCTGCACCATTCTGTTTTCCGGCAGCGCCAGAATAACGGTTCGTCTATCATATGCAACGTATATCCGGCAGGCAGTCTGTCCGCTATCGCTCGCAGTCTGTCCCGGTCAAACACATCCGGTTCCTTCTTTATTGCATAGCGAACCGCCTTCTTTACTCTTTCTCCATAGCATGACTCAATCAGCTCCGCCCATTCGCCATCCTTAGGAACGAGAATCCCGGCATTCAGCCGATTTTGTTCCGGTTCATACATAACAAGTTCCTTCTCTGGTTTTCCCCCAAAGAAAAGAAAATCTCCTAACGCCGCCACAGCAGATACCGGGCTTTCCTGGGAATCTGTATAAATACTCCCCATCACACCCTGAAGGCAGGACCAAATCATCGTCTCCTGCCAGCCTTCAAATAGCGCCGCCGCCTTTCTGGTTTCCTTCAATTTTAAAACCATCGTTTCACCTCTCAACTTCTTTTCCGGCCTGCCTGATTCTAAATAATACAAAAAATCCTCCATTTATCCATCGATCTGGAGGATTTTCCTATCAGAATATACTATATGGACTCTGGATCCCGCCTGTGAATTCATCTTATTTTTTAAAGAAATCCGGAATCTTAATAGACTGTTCCTTCACCTTGGATGAAGGCACCTTCGGCGTATCTAATGTAGGAGCCGTTCCCCCTACCGTTCTTCTCGGTATTGCCGCGCCGGCGCCTTTTACGGCTGAAGCGCCGCCAAGATCCACTCTCGGCGAATAAACCTGTCTCTCATAGGAAGATGCCGGCGGAACCATTGTCTGACGCTGTACGCCTTCTAATCTGGACTTCAGCTTAGAAGAGGTGCCTCCAACATTATGTAATCCCGTCGCAATCACAGTAATCGTCGCTTCGTCTGCTCTGGAATCGTCATACATTGCGCCAAAAATAATATTAGCGTCTTCTCCCGCAAGCTCCTGCACATACTCGGCCGCATCAGATGCATCCATCAGCGTAATATCTCCGGATACATTAATAATTACATGGGAAGCCCCCGTAATCGTTGTCTCAAGAAGCGGACTTGCAACCGCCTGTTTAACTGCCTCAAGCGCCTTGTCGTCTCCACGGCCCTGTCCAATGCCGATATGCGCAATTCCTTTATCTGTCATAACCGTCTGCACATCCGCAAAGTCCAGATTAATCAGAGACGGCACGTTAATCAAATCCGTAATACCCTGAATACCCTGCTGCAATACCTCGTCCGCCTTTTTCAGAGCCTCCGGCATGGTAGTTCTTCGATCAACAACCTCTAACAGCTTGTCGTTTGGTATCACAATCAGCGTATCTACACTCTCCTTTAACTTCTCAATTCCGCCAAGAGCATTATTCATACGGGTCTTGGATTCAAAACGGAACGGCTTCGTGACAACGCCTACTGTAAGTGCGCCCTGTTCCTTCGCAATACGAGCTACTACCGGAGTGGCGCCGGTTCCGGTTCCGCCTCCCATACCGCACGTAACGAATACCATGTCAGCTCCCTTAAGAGCGGCAGAAACTTCTTCCGCACTCTCTTCAGCCGCTTTTTCTCCAATCTCAGGCCTTGCTCCTGCCCCAAGTCCCTTTGTAATCTTATCTCCGATCTGCATCAATGTAGGCGCCTTGCAGAGCTGCAACGCCTGTTTATCTGTATTAATAGCTATAAATTCAACACCGGCAATCTGTTCGTCGATCATTCGGTTTACAGCGTTGTTTCCGCCTCCGCCGACACCTACAACAATTATTTTTGCCGCTGCTTCCGATTCGTTTGTCTTAATTTCCAGCAAGGGTTTCTCCTCCTTCGTCATCCTTATAATATAAATATACATCCCTTATCGCCCATATTTGATAGACGAATTATACACAGACTTTGCCATATATATACTATAATATAAGCTTTTGCGTAAAATATCAATAGCTATTTGTCGTTTTTCACATATTTTGTTGCTACTGTCCGTTCCTTTTCAATAATAGCTGCCGCTGACGCTTCCGGCAGTATACTCTTCCCCTGCCGTATCTGTATCTTCCGGGATATCTTCTGTAAAAGCAATCACGCTGGATTCATCCTCAAAATGCTCAAGATTCAATGTCCCCTCTTTTCCCTCCAGCTTCGCCAAAATCGGCGTAATCTGAGCCACTTTCTCTGTTGTGACGCTTTTGCCCAGTATTACGCGGATCGAGCCGAACTGCATTTCAATTCCATCTTTCTTACAGAGCGTCTTATCTGGCGCCAGTTCATAATTCTTAATCTCTTTGGCCACGTTCAAAACCGCGTCAAGCAGCTTTCCATCCTCAATATTCAACGGTTTATATAGCTTCGTCTCTTTCGCGTCTATCCCTTCAATACAGGGAACTCCCTCTACCTTTTCCCTGCTTTTTAACACCACGGTTCCCGTTTTGTCAAAATATACATAATTATCATCTTCATAAATAAAGCCGATAATAGGCTTCTCTTTTACCGTAACTTTTACCGTCCAGGGATTTTTAAGCCCTACTTTCATAGAAATAAGGCTTCCTGGCACTTCGTATTCCATAAAGCGGTATTTCACAATTAGATAAAGTGAATTAACCGAATACTTATCCTTCTGCACGGACTCTAAAATCACCTTATCTTCCGTATAATCATTTCCTTTTATTTCTACCCTCTGTACATAAAATAGAAGATACATGGATACGGCGATGATCACAATTCCAAGTATGATTACAATCAACGCATATAACCTGTGACTCTTCTTTCTTCTCCTTCGTTTCGCCATCGATACCCCTCCCAAATTCTGTACTCTTATTTTACCAGAGACGATACGCTAAGTACAAGCCCCATTTCTAGAAGAAGGAATACAACCGAAGTTCCTCCATAACTGATAAAAGGAAGCGTAATGCCCGTATTGGGGATGGTATTGGTAACAACCGCTATGTTTAATATGACCTGTATCATCATATGAGCCATGGCTCCCGATGCAATCAACGCGCCAAATAAATCTGCCGCATGAGTCGCGATTACAAAAAAGCGCCAAATCAATATCAGAAACAATATCAGGACAAACCCCGCCCCAAACAGTCCAAGCTCCTCGCACACAATGGAAAAAATCATATCGTTTTGCGCCTCCGGCACAAAGCCAAGCTTCTGCACGCTTTCTCCCAAGCCGCGTCCAAAAAGTCCTCCGGAACCTATCGCGTACAGCCCCTGAAGCGTCTGATATCCCTTTTCAAACTTTTCCGGATTCCGCCAGATCGCAAGACGCTCTAAGCGATAACTTTCCAGCGCAAGGAAGATCCCCATAAATCCACAGCCCAGCGCTCCCATCCAAATAAACTGCGCGTATTTCGGACTTGCCACAAATACCAGGATTACTCCGATCCCCAGTATAATAATGGCCGTACTCAAATTACTTGCTCCTACCAGCCCTACGATTGGGAGGATACTTACCATAATTAGAAACATGGTTTTCATATTTCCCATTTTTTTTACGTTTTTTGTAACCAAAAACGCCAGAAACAATATCACCGCCACTTTGGCAAATTCAGAGGGCTGAAAGGAAAAGGGTCCTAAAGACAACCATCTTTTGGACCCATTATATTCATCTCCAAACAGCATGACTGCAACGGATAAAAGAATTGCTGCCGCATATCCCGGAATTGCGAATCTTCTCCAGATATGATAATCCATACCCGCCATCACAAACATTGCCGCAATCCCAAGAAGTGTGGCAAACAACTGCTTTTTCAGATAGTAAAAGGAATCGTGAAACTTCACTTCTCCGTTGTAAGCGCTGGTACTATACAGAATCACCAGTCCCATTATCATAAGTAAAAACAGCGCCGCAAGCAGCGTATAATCATATTTTTTCTTCTTTGAATCCGGCACTTTGGTCTGCCGCCCCCTTATAAGGAATTTACAATTTCTTTAAACTTATCGCCTCGTTCTTCATAGTTGCGAAACATGCCCCAGCTCGCGCACGCGGGCGACAGCAGCACTGCGTCTCCCGGCTCCGCCAGTTTTGCAGCCGTAAGTACCGCATCCTCAAAGGTGTCCAAAAGAACCGTCTTCGTAAAGCCGCATTCCTTTGCTTCCTCTGCAATTTTTTCCTTCGTCTGTCCGATCAGGATAAGTTTCTTTACTTTTCCGTCAAAACTTTCAATCCATTCCCGATATGAGGACTCCTTATCATAACCACCCCCGATCAGATACGTTGGACGAATCATTGCCTGAATCCCTTTGATCGCCGCATCCGGATTCGTCCCCTTGGAATCATTGTAATAAGCAACCCCGCGCTTTTCCGTGACAAATTCAATTCTGTGTTCTACGCCGGCAAATTCCGTAACGGCCTTCCGAATCTTCTCTACAGGAACGCCGTAGGCAGCCGCCATAGCCACCGCCGCCATCACGTTCTCATAGTTATGCGCCCCCAGAAGTTTCAGCTCTTTTATGCTGCATATTGTGCATTCTTCCGGATTTCGGTAAATAATACGATCCCCGTCAAGAAAGATGCCTTTCTCTAGTTTACGCCGGCTGCTAAAATATAGAACCTGAGCAGTCAATGTTTTGCCAAATTCTCTCAGAGTCTCATCTTCATAGTTCAATACGCAGATATCGTCCGCTCCTTGGTTTTTTGCCACATTCTTTTTTGCCTCTATGTAGGCCTCCATAGTATGATGGCGGTTCAAATGATCCGGCGTTATATTAAGAATCGCGGATACCCGCGGACAAAAATCTACAATCGTTTCTAGCTGAAAGCTGCTCATCTCCGCAACAATAACCGACTTGTCTATTGTACGGTCTACCACATTTGTATAAGGAATTCCAATATTCCCCACCACAAACACACTGTCCCGGTCCTCCTTCATGATCTCTCCAAGAAGCGCCGTAGTCGTAGTCTTTCCATTGGTTCCCGTGACAGCAAGTACATCTCCTTTTCCAAGCTCATAAGCAAGCTCCACCTCGCCAATTACCGGAACCTTTTTTTGCCTCATAAGCTTCACCACTGGAAGATCCGTAGGCACTCCCGGGCTGATTACCACCAAATCCAGTTCCCCTAAGAGGGTTTCCGGAAATTTTCCGAGGACAATCCTGGTATTTTCTCCTCCCCGCATTTTCTCCCTGAGTTCTTTTTCCTGCAGTTTCTCGTTGGCATCATACAGCGTAACCTGCGCTCCCCGTCCTTCTAAAATCCCTGCAGCCCCGATTCCGCTGATGCCGGAGCCAAATACAAGAACCTTTTTTCCTGCTATTTCCATAACTTTCTCTCCATTTAACTTATTCTACTAATCGGCCATATCTCCAGATAAACTACATCGCCATCAATGCAATCAGACAAAGAATCGTCGTAATGATAGAAAATACTGCAACAATTCTGGTTTCCGACCATCCGCACAGTTCAAAATGATGATGGATCGGCGCCATCTTAAAAAATCTTTTTCCTCCGGTCTTTTTAAAATAGGCCACTTGTATCATAACTGACAGAACTTCAACCAGGTAAATCAGCCCTACGATCAAAATAAACAGCGGCATCTGAAGCATATACGCTGTCGAAGCCACAAATCCCCCCAGCGCCAGCGAACCGGTATCTCCCATAAACACGCTTGCCGGATACACATTGAACAGCAGAAATCCCAGCAAAGCGCCCACAACCGCACACGTAGCCGGCTCAATCCCGCTCTGCGTACCGATTGCAACTACTGTAAAAAAGGTCGCTGCAAGTACGGTAACGCTAGAAGCAAGTCCGTCCAAACCGTCCGTAAAGTTTACTCCGTTCACCGTTCCGATCACCGCAATAAATAACAGCGGGACAGCAAACCATCCAACATCCAGATAACTGCCTCCGGAAAAAGGAATCAGCATCGTCAGGGGAATATGCGCAACCTTTACCAGATAGAAAGCGAATACCCCCGTTACAAGAATCTGAAGCGCCATCTTCTGCTTCGGAAACAAGCCGTCCGACCGTTTCATAACCACCTTCAGATAATCATCCAGGAATCCAATCAGGCCAAATCCCAGAGTTACAAAGAGAATCGGGATAATCTGCGGATTGCTCTTAATGTAAAACACGGAAGTGATTACAATACTCAGAAGGATAATCACGCCTCCCATGGTGGGAGTCCCCGCTTTTTTCAAGTGTTCTTTTACTCCTTCTTCCCGCTCGGTCTGTCCCATCTTAAGCCTGCGCAGTACAGGAATGATAATTGGCCCCATAACCGCGCTGAGCGCAAAGGAGATTAGTACCGGCACAAATATTTTATAATCCATATTACACCTCATGATTTCTTTTGTTATTTTATCTCAACTTACAATAGTATACTGCATTTCCTACTCTTTTTCAATGCCAAGATAGGGAAGCACATTCTCAAAAATCGTTCCGATAACCGGCGCGGCTATCGTTCCTCCATAATACACTCCCTGGGGATTGTAAATAATGCACATTCCGACAACCTGGGGATTATCCGCCGGCGCGAACCCTATAAAAGAGGATATATATTTATTCGCACTTCTAGGAAGAGTCTGAGACGTCGCCGTCTTTCCCCCAATTCGATATCCCTCTATGGCAGCGTTTTTTCCTCCGCCTTCGGATACGACGCTCTCCAAAAGCATTCGCATCGTTGCGGATGTTTCTTCGGAAAGGATTCTTTCTCCCTTCTCATACTCAAACGTTTCCACCACTTTGCCGTTCTTATCCAGCACCCTCACTCCAAAGTGAGGCGTTACCCTGCGTCCTCCATTGATAAGGGAACTGACCGTTGCCGCCATCTGAACCGGCGTAATTTGAAAAGACTGCCCGAAAGACATTGTGGCAAGTTCTACCTGGCCGATATTCGCTTTGTTATGCATAATCGTAGACGCTTCTCCCGGAAGATCAACGCCCGTATTTCCAAGAAGGCCGAACTGTTCATAATAACCATAAAACGCATCTACGCCGAGCCGAAGCCCGATATTAATAAATACCGGATTACAGGAATTCTGAATCCCCTGTACAAAGGTCTCCGCTCCATGTCCCCCCACTTTGTGACACCGGATCTTTCTGTCCTCCACCACATAATAGCCCGGGCAGCTAAAAGCGTCCTCCAGCGATACCACGCCTTCTTCTAAACAGGCTGCCGCCGTCACTGTTTTAAAAATAGAACCAGGTTCATACGTATCATTAGTACTCCGATTCCTCCACATCTGATTCAGCGCGTTCTGTTTCTCCTCTTCTGACATGCCTTCCGTCCCTCCCGGCAGGGTAAACGGATCATTCAGATTAAATTCCGGCACATTCACCATAGCGATCAGTTCGCCGTTCTGCGGATTCATCAGTATAATGGAAACGCCGTCAGCCTGCTTTTCCTCCATTACCTTCTCCGCCATTTGCTGTGCATACATCTGAATATTGTAATCCAGGCTAAGCTGTAAGGTATTGCCCGCCACCGGTTCTACACGATCTTCCGCCACTCCCTCCAGCTCGATGCCCCTTGCGTCTGTTGTCGTAAGAATCTTTCCGTTCTTTCCTTTTAAATAATCTTCATACTTCACCTCAAGTCCGGTGATCCCCTGATTGTCTCCGCCGGTAAACCCCAGCACCGTGGACGCCAGTTCATTATAGGGATAGTAACGCTTGAAGTCCTCATCCACTTTCACGCCGTCAAGCTCAAGGTTCCGAATTTTATCCCCGGTTTCTTTATCTACATTGGTCTTGATTCTCTCAATAGACGAGACTTTCTCCACACGGCTCCGCACTGTATCCTCGTCCATTTCCAGAATGTCAGACAACGCCCGGATCACGCCTTCCGGATCCGTAATCTGGCTGTGAATAACCGAAATTGTACAGACAGTCCTGTTCGTGGCCAGAACCGTGCCTTTCGCATCTACAATCTCACCTCTTGCAGCCTTGATGTCTCGCTCCCTCTCATGCAGTTCTTCCGCTTTCTTCTGATAATATTCTGCATCAAATACCATCAGATATACCAATCTTCCGATCAAAAAGATAATTACTGCCAGCGCAAAGAAAAATACAACGCAGATTTTCCTCTTATTATAAGTTTTATTTTTCAAGCAAAAAACCTCACATAACAATTCCCTATAGTTTACGGCACGTTAAGTGAGGTTATTCCATTTTCTTGCGTTTTTCTAATCTTTCAAAGCTTAATCACCGTTTCCCTCGCCGACAGTTCCACTTCCTGCAGTCTGCATATTTCCCGGAGATTTCGGCTCATATCCCGGAACTGTCGTAATGCCGAGATATGGGAATATTTCTTCCATAATATCAGCGGCAAGCTGCACCGCAAGTCCGCTCTGTCCCTGGTCATAATCGTTTACCTCGTCAATCACCACGTAAACGATGACCTCCGGATTCTCCTGAGGTGCGTAGCCAATGAAAGATACCAGATATTTTCCGTTATCCCGGGGAAGTTTCTCCGCCGTCCCGGTTTTTCCTCCCACTTCATAGCCCTCTAGATTCGCTTTCGCGCCGCTTCCGTTCAATACAACCCCGCGCATATAATCCTTAACCATAGTGCTTGTCTCGTCGGAAATAGTCCGCTTAACAAGCACGGGGGTCTTGTTATCAACCACATTACCATTCTCATCCAGAATCTGTTTTACAATATGCGGTTCATAGTAATCTCCTCCGTTAATCAAAGAACAAAATGCCGCCGTAAGCTGCGTCATCGTTACATTAAAATTCTGTCCAAACGCATTTGTAGCAAGGCTGGCGTCGTCCATCGTCTCCGGTGTATAGAGAAGACCCGCTGTGGAAGCGTCTCCCGGAAGGTCAATCCCGGTCAGTTCTCCAAACCCAAACACACGCTGATATTTGCACAATTCTTCCTTACCGATCATATTGCCAATATGCATCAGAGCCACATTGCAGGAGTTTTCTACCGACTGTTTCAAACTCTGCGTTCCATGTCCGTCTCTATTTACACAGTGGATATCATGATCCCCCACATGCAGCATACCGCCGCAGGTAAAACTTTCATTTCCGGCCAAAGCTCCGATTTCCAATCCCGTTGCCACGGTAAAGGGCTTTATCGTAGATCCCGGCTCATACGTGTCGCTGACGCAAAAATTTCTCCATAATCGGTTCAGCGCCTCTAATCTCTCGTCATCCGTCATTTCCTCAAGCTCTTCTTCTTCATAATACTTTGTCAGGTCTCTCGGATCATTCAAATCATAGTCCGGAAAAGAAGCCTCCGCTATAATCTCCCCATTCTGCGGATTCATTACAATGACCGCCGTATTCGCGCTTCCCTCCCCCGGATACGCATAATCTTTACGGGCTTCATTAAAGGCCAAAATATGTTTCTCGACAATGCTTTGAACCTGAAGATCAATCGTTGTCACGACCGTGTCGCCGTTTGTCGGTTTTTTTACCGTCCTCTCTACCGAGGAATCCGCGTTCAGATAACCATATTCCCGTCCATTCGTTCCATTTAGGACGGAATTATAGTACCCTTCAATTCCATTATTCCCAACATTTCCGTCAGAGGTAAATCCGATCACATCGCAGGCAAGGGCGTTATACGGATATTTTCTTATATAATCTTCTTCCAGCCATATGCCGAACACGTTGGGATAGTTCTCATCATCGCTGTCAATCTCTTTAAATTCCTTGGCTTTCGTATATTCCACGCCTTTTTTCAAAATCATATAGCGGCTATCCGGGTTCTCCCTTATCAATTCACGGATATCCGGGCCGTCCAGGTCAAAACACTCCTCCAGCACATGGACCGTGGGATCGATATATTTACTATCAGACATAACCGCCGCAACATCCAGAATCACATTATACACCCGCTCGCTGGTAGCCAGTTTCGTACCGTTACAATCCAGAATATCCCCCCTCTTATAGGGAATCAGACGGCTGTCATACTGCTGCTGTTCTAATACAACTCTCGTATACTGGTCTCCCTTACTGGCATTAATATAGGTAATCCGGAACACCAAAATAACAAAAACCAGTATCACGCCTACATATAGTAATACTAGTTTTTTTTGCATAAATTTTGGAAATTTCTTTATTAAATAATACTTTGCTCTTTTGGACATATTTTCACCCTAATTCTCTACGTCTGCCGAATTCGCCAATACGCCTTCTTCCGGAATCTGATCGTACTGCTTAATATAATCGCCGGTAGGATTATCATATTCAATCACCTGACTGTCTGATGCGTACACCATGCCAAGCTCATCCAGCGCCTTTTCGCGGACTTCTTCCAAATTCACGGCATCCATAATAGAATTATACTTTGTCGTATTCTCCTCATTCAGCGCTACAAGTTTCTCCTGAAGGGCTGTGATATTTTTGGAACGGCTGGTAAGCTCTGACCGAAGCTGTACGTAATTAACGCAAACCACTAACATCAGCACTGCCGCAAATGTAAGAAATACCACATATGCCCTACTCATGCCCATCGCCTGTCTGCGGTTCTGTTTTACCTGGGCGCTGACTTTTTTTCGCCTCCTGGGCCTTGGCGCATGTCTTACCGGCTCCTCATACACCGGTTTCGGAACCACATTTCCATAAACATACATCTGTTGCTGATTCGGAATATGGTTCTGATATGCCTGCCCTCTTCTGCCTGCGGATACTCTTGCTGCCATGCCGTTCTCCCCTTTCTTATTTATACTCCTTTCATCCCGACCTGTACTTCTCAGCCATACTCCCTCTATGACCGTTCAAAGATCCGAAGCTTCGCGCTCTGCGCGCGGCTATTTTCTGAAATCTCTGCCTCCCCAGGCAGCACAGGCTTCTTTGTAACAACTCTCCCCTTTGGAATCTTCCCGCACACGCACACCGGAAAATCCTTCGGGCATGTACAGGGATTCTCATTTTTCTTAAAAGCTTTTTTGACAATCCTGTCTTCTAACGAATGGAAGGTTATGATACATAACCTTCCACCTGGATTCAATATTTCTATCATGTCGTCTAACGACTTTGAAAGAACCTCCAACTCTCTGTTTAGTTCAATCCGGATCGCCTGAAACGTCCTCTTCGCCGGATGTCCGCCCTTCTTCTGATACTTCATCGGAATGGCTCCTCTTATAATCTCTGTCAGTTCTCCCGTAGTCTCGACGGGTCTCCTGCCGCGTTCTCTAACAATATGTTTGGCAATGTTCTTTGCGAACTTGTCCTCCCCGAAATCGCGGATTACGCGGTAGAGATCCATCTCACTGTAGTCATTGACGATGTCCCTTGCCGTCATTTCCTGACGTCTATCCATCCGCATATCCAAGGGTGCATCTTCGCGATAGGAGAATCCTCGCTCTGCCGTATCTAACTGATAAGACGATACGCCCAGATCCAGCATGATCCCATCGACTTTGTCAATGCCTAATTCATGGAGCTTAGACTTCATTTTACAATAGTTGCTCCTGACTATTGTAACCTTCTCCCCGAAGTCTTTTAATCGGACGCCTGCCGCCTCGATTGCGGCTTCGTCCTGATCTATTCCAATAATACTCCCCTTTTCACCTAATCTGGCGCACACTTCATAGCTGTGTCCTCCACCGCCCAGTGTGCCGTCCACATAGATGCCCTCTGGCTTTATGTTTAAGCCGTCAATTGTCTCCTTAAGCAATACTGATTTATGATTGAATTCCATATCCTGCTCCCCTAGATACTGAATCCACTGGCTTCCATCTCTGACGCGATATCTTCGATATCAGCCTCCACTTCAGCATTCTTCGCATCCCATCTGGCCTTGTCCCATATCTCGGCACGCTTCCCCATACCGATAAATACGACTTCCTTCTCAAGCTTTGCATAATCTCTCAAGACGGAAGGAACCAGTGTTCTTCCTTGCTTATCAAGATCGCCGTCGGTTGCCGATCCCTGAAAAAAGTAGGCAAACTTTCTGGCGTTCTTGTCAGTGGTGGTTGGCAGGGCGTTAAGCTTCTCTTCGAATGCGTTCCATTCTGTCTCCGGGTATACGTACAAGCAGTTTTCCATTCCCTTTGTGATAACGAAATGCTCCCCTAAATCGTCACGAAACTTTGCGGGAATGATCAATCTCCCTTTGGGGTCGATATTATGGCTGTACTCTCCCTTCAACATAGAACTCACCCTCTTTCATTAAAAGCAGCTCCCCAGCAGCTTTTATGAAATGTACAAATGGCTCTTCCACTTTTGAACCACTTTATACCACTTCCCTCCACTTTCTACCACTTGAGACCATTGTACCCCATCTTATGGGTGATTTCAACCCCTTTTTCAGAAAAATGGGGAATCGGAGACGCGAAGGTTTGCTCATGAAATCAATATTTGACCAGTTAAACGGCATGAAACAGGGCGTTTTGCAGCCTTCTCCGCAATTGATTCCTTCATGATCTGTTTGCCGCTTTTAAAAATATAGGACACAGATTTCTCTGCGCCCATCAAACTATAAATCAGGTGTATATGCAGATGTGGGGAGATGCGGAAGATGCAATCAAGGAAAAATGCGTTGTTCGATTTTCTTATATAAATAGTCATGATGAAGTAAAAAACATTCAGGTAGAACCAATTTATCTACAACACAAATGATACAACTAGTATCCGATTGGATATTATGAAAAATATCAGAATTACTGCATGTTTAAATTAGTTTGTATGGATAATTAGGTCAGTTTACAAAGCGCTCACGCAGACCGCGAAACGGAAGCTGCCGACAACAAAACAGGCTGAGTATCAAGCGCCGGGAAAGCGCGAGATACTCAGCCTGTTTTGTTGTCTGGGGATTCCAAAGGGGCTTACCCCTTGGCGCACGACTTTGCTGCAAAGCGTAGTGTGTTATACGCTATCTCCCAGATCAATGGGAATTTGTAATATTAGTTCTTATTTTTCAAAAACCACAAAACCACATTCATAAGGATGGTCGTAATACACACTTTCTTGCTTATCCAGTGACGTTTTGTAAAGGACTTTTTAATCAAATTCACAGAAAATTTACATTT
>CAJURK010000050.1 GCA_910588745.1 uncultured Dorea sp.
GAAATGGACATAAACATTGGACATAGCGGTACTATGCCTTGAAAAATCATATGGTGGTGTTAGAATACAAACGTGGTATAATAAGTAAAACAGAACGGTTTAACAGAACGTGGGAAGTCACTTATTCCTATTTTAGATGGCATGTGTGAGTGGGGTGACAAGAACAGAATAATAAAATAACATTCAAAACGGCGGTAGTTCATCCCCTCCATTTTCTTCTTTTTTCAACTTGTCTGGATTTGGTGAGAAAGACAATCCCTATTGCGCTTCAGATAATATCAGCAATAATATTAGCAATGCAAATTTCCATAATAAGGGGGATTGTTGATTTATGTTTGCTCTTAGACCTGTTTCGGATAGCTGTTCCAACTCTAATAAATCTTGTTCTGTCATTGTTACAACCTTTATATATATTGCATGTATGTATTTGAGTATAAATAATCTATTCGAGTTTTTCTAAAGTATTTTTCGCATAAAACACGATTTCATCATCAATAATTGGTATTTCTGACTTGTCGAACATTTTCTTGACAAAAAGCAAACGCTCCAATAATTCTTCCTTTGTGCCGGAAAAATTGAGGAGGTAAACAAAAGCTCTGTTATTAGCATAAAAAATAACTGCTCCTCGTCCCCGCTTAGGTAGGTGTTATAGGTCTTGCTGAGATTACAAAAATATTTCTATAAGGTATGCAGTTTCAGCGGCAGGTATTTTGAATCCGTAATACTGTGAGATTGAGAGCAATGAAAATTCGATTACATGGAATTCATTGGGGTGATTATTTGAAAAAGCCTTAATGCCCGGATAATGCAGCGGTTCCTTGCGTATCAGGCGTTCAATCATATGAGCGCAGTGGAAATAATACTTAATCGACAGTTCGTCGGTAAGCGGGCAGTTTAATGAGTCTGCAATTTCTTTTAATGAGTCTCTCATTAACGGGAGTACTTTATAGATATCTATAAAATTTAAAGATGGTTCTAACAACCTGTTAATTGCCTGCAATACGAGTGCGGATACGTCGGGAATCACGACCGTGTTTTTGGGAAGTGTTTTTACGGCGGCTTCGTCGGCGAGCATGTGCAGGCTGTAGTGGAATCTGGTTATTTTCTGAAGCGTTTCCGCCATAAAGCTCAGCGAGACATTTGAAAAACATTTCGTTGGAATTTGAAAAATCCGGCTGATATAAGCGTCCAGTTCTGTTAGGGGCATTTCTTCTAAAAATATGAGCAGTTGGCAGCAGGGCGTTTGGTCCTTGAGTAAAGCGGCTATTTGCGCATGGAAATTATCGCTGTCCCAAGATCCTGGCGAATACAAAGGGACAACGGGGATGTGATAGCCTGCCTGCAAATATGCGGCGGTACTGCGGCAAATCGCCGCGTCTTTGTAGAATACGGCAACCAGAATATTGGTTTCCATGCACCACTGATAGACGGTATGCAATACGGCGGCTGAAAATAGGACAAAAATATTGTTCTGGTTAGTTGAAATGGACAGGTTTAATTGTCCGCTAAAACTTTTGGCAGTTTCAAGAATAAAATCCGGTATATTCTTTTTGAAATAAGAACTATCGAATGGCAATTTGTCTTTATTTTTGCGGATGTTTTCCAGAAACGAGTCTAATAATTGCGCGCTCCAGGATAATAATAGGCTGTTTTCTTCCAAGTGCGGAAAATGTGAATCTTGTTCCAGCGTATTGTATAGGACGGCAGAATAAACCGTCGGATTTGTGTGGCGCGGTAAACGCATGTGCCAGATGTCGTCCAGATATGTTTCTAAGTTCATGTTCAGGTAATTAGAAACGGGCGGGATAGTCGCGCTGTCTGCTGCGGAAACAGGTATGACAGGCTTTGGAGCGGGAAAAATGAAAGGAAGCGAATCCCCGCTGATATAAATGTGCGTCTGAAAATGTTCGTTAAGAAAGATGGAAAATTCAGACGAACGAGCGGCTTTTGCTGCAAAGGAGAACAGCGGCGCAGGAAGGTATTCTGGATAGATTTCCAGATAAGCCTTATTTTTTTGTATGTTTTTTGTATAGGCAATCGCGCATAGCTGTTTGATTTGCGCTTGGATAGAAACGGAACTGCCGGAACAGATGGCGCACAGCAGGTAGTAAAGGATGTCTTTTCCCAATTTGATTTCCGCATCTAATATCTGCGCCTGCTTCTGAAATAAAATGCAGATATAGTGAAATAGGTCTTCGACGGTCCAGTCGCGCATGGCGGGAAAAAATATTTTCATAGGAAAATATGGAAAGATGGGGCTTTCGTTATTGTCGTAAGCTTCTTTGCTGCAGGAAGCGACGATGAGCGTATTATTACGGCGTACAAAATTATCTTCTCCATAACGGGAGAAAGTGTTGCGCATCAGGAGAGCCTGGAACCGCTCTTCTATGGATGGCGGCATATACTGGATATTGTTCAGGAATAGTATACTTTCGTTTGCTTTTTCTATCAGTCCTTTCTTTGCGGAAGACGTGGGGGTTGCCGCGGCTCCGAAAAGCTGCAGTGAGATATGGTAGGCGGATATATTTTTCAAAACAAAATGGCATTCATATGTATGCAGCTTTGAGCCTGTTGCAAACCGTCCGATCTGCTGTCCGAAGGAGAGCATGGCGGAAGCGAAGTTGTTGCCGGGGAGCGAGTCCGGAAGAACAAAAAGGCAATGTAATTCAGGCCGCGGGTAACGTATGGCGGCCTCTGATAATTCGGCGGCATGTTGAAAGGAGTAATCATAAGGACTGAATTTCAGAGAGATATCGTCTGTGCCGGAAGGCGCGCCGGCGCTCGGAGAGAGCGAATGTTCCTGATCTAAAAAATCTTTTAAGGAGAGCCCGGCGGGGATGGTGGACGGTACATGGTTTGTTACGATTGACAGAACTGTTTGATAATGCAGGTAGTGCGTTGGGCGTCCCAAAAACTTCATGGCGGTGCCGTCATTGTAAAGGGCGTTAAGTTCCCGCGATGAAGTGGTTCTGTCCATTTTGAAGTGGTCTGTGATATCTGAGGCGGTTATTCCCTGAAGGTCGATCCCGTTCTTGTCAATAGCTTTTTCAGTATATTCTTTCAGATAAAGCGCTATCTTTTCTCTTCTGGTAATCATGAACAAACTCCTTTCAAAAAATATGGTTGAAAACCGTATATTAGTGACAAAATTAAGGTAATTATTAAAATAGAGTGATATTATATGAAAATAAAGTGACAAAAATAAACTATATATAGAATGGTATCATATATAATTAGAAAAAACAATCTAAAAAAGTGACAAACATTGTATGTATTTTCCTATATATGAATAAGAAACATACCGCACAAAAGTAAAAAGTGACAAAAAATATGGCGATCTTGAAAAGAAAATATACATATGGTATAAAAAACTTGTCAATTCAAATACATGCCATGGTCAGTGTAAAGAAGGGATAAAAGATGAAAATTTGTTTCTGTCGCGTAGATAACCGCTTGTTGCACGGGCAAGTAACGAACGCTTGGACAAGCAAATACAAAATTAAACATATTTTTGTAGTGGATGATGAGCTATATAAGGATGATATTGCACGGAGGGTATTGATGTTGGCGTCTCCCGTCGGAGTGAATACAGGGGTCTGTTCGATTGATCAGATGATGGGGATTCTGCAGCAAGAAGAGGTACGCCAGAACGACGCGAAAGCTGCCATCTTGTTAAAAACAGTTGAGGATGCGAGAAGGCTGTTTCGCAAAACCGGGAAGGTAACGGATGTTCTGGTCTTAGGGGGAATCTCGTGCGGAATAGGAAGACGCAAGGTGTGCGAGCGGCTTTTCCTCAGCGACGATGAAAAAGAGGCTGTTAAGGACATTGCGGGAAGGCATAACATAAGGGTCGAGCATCAGATTCTGCCCGGAGATCCGCCCGTTGATGTGGTGCGCTGTCTGGAAAATAACGGATAGGAGCAATTTTCAATCAACCTGGAAAGGAGAAGTTAAAAGAGCAGAAATGGTTACGAAGCAAGCGGAAGTGTTAAACAAAAGCGGGATTCACGCCCGGCCGGCATCTGTTTTAGTAAATGAGGCAAAGCGGTTTCAGTCACGGATAACGATTCAGAATCTGAATCGTACAAACATGAAATCTGTTAACGCAAAATCAATGGTTATGGTATTGTCGTTAGAGGCAACTCAAGGGACAAATGTGGCGATTTCAGCCGAAGGGACAGATGAGCGGGAAGCGGTCGATGCGCTGATTGAGCTGATTAATAATGGAATAAACGAATAGTCAGAACAAGGAGGAAAGGAAAACGATGTTAGTATCAATGAAAGAATTATTGGATCACGCAAACAAGTACAATTACGCAGTGATGGCGCCTAACATTTTTTATGAATTGGATGCCCGCTCGTGCATCTGTGCGGCGGAGGAAATGAACGCGCCGTTGATTCTTGACGTAGAATTTGGTTCGCATCCGGATATCATTACCCAGGGCTGGCATCTGCGGCAGCTTGCGGAAATATCCGCTGTTCCGGTAGCGATCAATCAGGATCACGGAACGGATTTTACCCATGCGATTGCGGCAATCCGTGCAGGGTACACATCCATTATGGCGGACCGGTCGTTCCTTCCATATGAAGAGAATGCCGCGCAGGTAAAAGAGCTGGTTAAGATTGCCCATGCCGTAGGCGTATCTGTAGAGGCGGAATTAGGACATGTGGGAAGTGTGGATGATGATCCCAATGACAGGAAAAAGAGTTTTACCCGGCCGGATGAAGCGAAACGTTACGTGGAAGAAACAGGAGTTGACTGTCTGGCGGTAGCAATTGGCACGGCCCACGGTTTATATAAGGGAACGCCGACGCTTGATTTTGAACTGCTGAAAGAGTTAAAAGAGACGTTGAAGATGCCGCTTGTTCTTCATGGAGGAAGCGGAACGGGGGATGATAACATCCGAAAAGCCTGCTCAATGGGGATTAATAAAGTCAATCTTTGCAGCGAGCTTTTGCAGCATACATATATGAAATTACAGTCGATTGACTGGAAGAATGATGATTTGGAGCTGATGGCACATCATTATCAGGAGGGGTATGCAGAAAGGCTGAAAGAATATTTTGTACTGTCCGGAAGCGAGGGGAAGGCATGGAAGCCGGAGAAAACCGCCGGCTTGAAAGACAGAAAGATTGTTTTTGGTGAAGGAGAGCGCAAAGTACGGTTCTTGTAGCATTTGTGTTTCGGAAAGAAAGGATTTGTATAGGAGGATTTTGGTATGATTGGAATTATTATTGCCACACACGGAGGACTTGCCGAGGGAATGATCGACGGCATGGAACTGCTCTGTGGCAAACAAGATAAAGTGGTTCCCTTCGGCCTTAGGATAGAGGATGATTTGGACGTTTTTTCAGAAGAAATTATCCGTAAGGCGCATGAGCTGGATGATGGAGACGGCGTTTTGCTTCTGGTTGATTTTATTGGCGGAAGTCCTGCGAATATTACCGGCAGATTACTGGTGGGAGAGCAGAATATGGAAGGAATAGCCGGAGTTAACTTCCCGATGCTTCTAGAAGCGGTCAACAGCCGTGATGAAGGTACGCTGAAAGAAGTAACAAAACAGTGCAAGGCGGTTGGAACGATGGGGATCGCAGATATCAAGGAACGTATGGAACAGAGTATGGATGAGGACGAGTAGGGTAAGAGGATGTGAAAGGAGAGGACAATTATGGCAGAAATAGCATTGATCCGCGTAGATTTCCGTCTAGTTCACGGACAGGTGGTTGTGAAATGGAGCAAGGTTGCAAAAGCGACGAAAATCATTGTTATCAACGATGTAATTGCAAACGATAAGACCTTAAAAAGCGTGTACAAGATGGCGGCGCCGGCCGGAGTTAAAGTTTTGTGTTACTCTTTTGAAAAAGGAATGGCCAAATATAAAGAGAGCCAGTTCGCGGACGGAAGGGCGATGGTTATGTTCAAAGATATAAACGACTGCTACAGGGCTTGGAAATCCGGATTTGAAATGCCGAAGCTTCAATTGGGAAACGCGCCGAGGGGGACGGATAAGAAACCGCTTAATAACGAGGTATATGTTACAGAAAAAGAGAAAGAATTGTTGAAAGAGATGGCGGCGGCAGGTGTGGACATTGTGGTTCATACCATTCCGGAAGCGGCATGCGTGTCATTTCATAAACTGGTTTGATAGGAGGAGCAAAATGGAATTAGTATTAGCGATTGTATCAGGATTATTGTATTTCTTTGGTTCCGCGCAAATAGGATATTGTTTTGCCGAAGGGTTTGCATGGATGCCTCTTGTTCAGGCGGTAGTATTTGGCGCGATCACCGGCCAGATGACAGACGCCATTATTATCGGGGCGACGATTTCCGCGCTTTATGTGAGCGTGGTTCCGGCTGGGAACAACACGCCGGCAGATAGCTGCGCGGCGGGAGCAATTGCGATTCCCATCGCATTAATGGCGCATATGAATGTAGCCGCTGCTTCGGCGCTTGCGGTAAGCGTAGCAATTATAGGAAATCTTCTGCAGCCGATTCAGTACAATGTGAACGGTATTTATGCTCATATGTGTGATAAACACGCGGCGAAGGGCGATTATAAAGCGATAGTCAGAACCTGCTGGATGTCGTTGGGGTCTACCTTTCTGATTCGTTTTCCAATTGCCTTTGTAACGGTTTACTTTGGCGCGGGGATGGTAGATAAGATGATGGCGGCTATGCCGGAATGGATCAGTAATGGGCTGACGGTATCGGGAGGAGTGCTTCCCGCGCTGGGTATTGCCGTAACTTTAACTGTGATTGATAAGAATCAGTATATTCCGTTATTTTTGTTTGGCTATTTCTTCGTAGTGGTAATGAAGCTGTCGATTTTGGCAGCGTCTATATTAGGAATCTGTGCGGTGATTCTTTATGTTGTGATCTCTCTGGAGGACCAGAAAGATCTGGTTGCGGTAATCGGCGCTGGCGATGATGACGATGATGATTAAGCGGAGGGACAAAAATGGCAGATAATAAATTAACCAAAAAAGATGTAATGGGAGCTTGGGGACGCTGGCAGGTATATGCAGAGATGGGACATTCCTATGAAAGGATGATGGCGGTCGGCGTGGCAAGTTCGTTGGGCAAATGTCTGAAAAAACTGTATGCGGATGATGAGGAAAAATTCAAAAGAAGCCTCCAGAGACATATGATGTTCTTTAATACAGAAGGAAACTGGGGCGGAGCCGTTCTGGGAATGGCGCTGGCTATGGAAGAGAAGATGGCTGATTGTCCGGAAGAAGAAAAGGATGAGGCGATCAACGGATTAAAGACGTCTCTGATGGGGCCCCTTGCAGGTATCGGGGATTCCATTGACTGGGGAACTCTAAAACCGATTATCTGCGGACTAGGAGTTTCAATGGGACTGACAGGCAACATACTTGGAGCAGTGTTTTGCGTGCTGTTCTGCCTGGTGATTCTATTTATTGGAAATCAATGCTGGTGGCTGGGGTATTCAAAAGGCATCGTTGCAATGGAAACGATTTTTGGAGGGCCTCTGTTTAAAAAGGTAGTGAAGTCTGCCAGCTTATTAGGAATGTACATGATGGGAGTTTTGTCCGCTTCATATGTAGCGCTGCAAACGGCCATTCAAATACCGACAGACAGTGAAGCGCTGGTAATCCAAGATATTCTTGATTCGATTATTCCCGGCCTGCTTCCGCTGGGCGCCGTGTTGCTGTTGTACTATATCCTTCGCAATAAAACGCAGAAATTTGGCCTGGTTGCTGTCGGAACGGTTATCCTGTGCCTGCTGCTGAGTTTAATCAGGGTTGTATAAGAGGAAGTTTCGGTTTATAGTTTGCCGTAAATGGATATGGAAAGGAGAAAGTAGCAATGAAAGAGAACATGAGATTTGCCTGCATGATTCATAAAGGCTGCAGTGTAATAAAAGAACGCGCTATACCGGAGTTGGCGCCAAACGAGGTTTTGGTCAAAAATATTGCCTGCAACATCTGCACCACCGATTATGGACAGTGGATGGGGCTTCGCGAACATCAGGGATATCCGATGGTAGGAGGGCATGAAGGCTGCGGAGTAGTAGAAAAAGTCGGAACGAAAGTTCAGTACTGTAAACCGGGAGATTTTGTCGGGATCAACAGTTACAAGGGCTGCGGTATCTGCGGTTATTGCCGGAAAGGAGAGGTATCCAAATGTGAGAACCCGCCGAAACTCATGACAAAAGACGGCTATTTAGGAGAATTTGGGTTCTCAACACATGCCGTTTGGGAAGAAAACGCAGTCATTAAGATGAATCCGAAGTTAGATCCCGGATGCGCAGGGTTTTTGGAACCCCTGGCAACTGTTATCAAAGGCCAGAAGAAACTACGTCTTGCTTCTTTTGAGACTGTGGCAGTAATCGGAGGCGGAACGATGGGTATGCTGAACGCCTTAGAAGCCAGAGCCAGAGGCGCAAGAGTTATTGTATCAGAACTGATGGAGAAGAAACTGGCTCTGGCGAAGGAACTTGGGTTTGAAACCGTTGACTCCGGAAAAGAAGACGCGGTCAGGCGCGTAAAAGAATTGACGGATGGAAAAGGAGCAGATTGCGTTATTGTAGCCGTAGGCATGAAAGGCGCAAACAAACAATCCATAGATATGGTAAAGAATATTGACGGAAGAATTCTGTTGTTTGCGGCCGGATATCCGGCTCCGCCGATGGATGTGGATTCTAATCTCCTTCACTACCGCAGGCTGGAACTGATTGGTACATATGGAGCGGATAACGAAGACTTTGAAGACGCAGCCAACAGATTAAACCAGGGAATGATCGATGTGTCAGGACTTATTGAACCTGTGCGCTACCCGCTGACAAAGATGCAGGAGGCGTTTCAGGCGGCTTCTACACCGGGGATGTACCGCGTGTGCGTAGAATGTCAGAAGTAGTTTTTGAGTGATTAATAGAAGGAGAAAGGAAAAGATGTTTACAGTTGATAATTATACTCCTACAAGAGTGGTATTTGGGGCAGGAAGACTAGAAGAGCTGGCAACTATGGAGCTGCCCGGAAAAAAGGCAATGGTGTTTGTGACGGCTGACGGCCTGATGGAGAAACTTGGCGTCCAGCAGAGAGTGTTAGGGCTTTTGAAACAGAATGGCGTTGACGCAGTCGTATTTGATAAGATTACTCCTAATCCGATGCGCAAGTACGTAATGGAAGCAAGAGATATCGCTAAAAAAGAAGAGTGCGATTTTTTCATCGGACTTGGCGGCGGTTCCAGTATTGACACGGCAAAGGCTACGTCTGTTATGATGGTCCATGACGGGGATTTGTGGGACTATGCATACGCGGGATCCGGGGGACGTAAAGAAATAAAGACTGCTGCTCCGGTTATGACAATTACCACGACCTGCGGTACAGGTACGGAGACTGACCCTTACTGTGTGATTACAAATGAGGAGACAAACGAAAAGCTTGACTTTGCCGTAGAGGCGATATTTCCGAAAATCTCGATTATTGATCCGGAGCTTATGACTTCGCTTCCGCATACGCTGACCTTATATCAGGGCTTTGACTGCCTGTTCCATCTGGCAGAATGCTATATTACAAATAAGCATGAGAACCGTCTGGTAGACGTCTACTGTGAAGAGGGAATCAAAGCCGTAGCTAAGTGGCTTCCGGTTGTGGCGCAGGATGGCGGTAATCTTGAGGGGCGCGTGCATATGTCTTATGCGGCCAATATTCTGGCGGGTTATACCCAGTCGCTGATAAACTGCACGTCCCATCATATTATAGGGCAGACGATAGGGGGACTCTTTCCGGACGTGGCGCACGGAGCAAGCCTGATTCTTGTAGCGGAAGAGTACTACAAACATGTTCGGAAATACTGTGAAAAGCTCTTTGACGAACTGGGAGAAATGATGGGAGTCTCTGTAGAATCGGCAGAACCGGGGCAGGGCTTTATAACCGGCCTGACGAATCTCCTGGGTATAACGGGAATGAGGGGATTGGCGATGAGCAGCTTTGGAATTAAGAAAGAAGATTGCGCTAAGATTGCGGATATGACCGTAAATAATACTGGTATTGATGATATGGATCGCTATCCGGAGCCGCTTACGGTTGCGGACGTCCAGAAAATTCTTGAACAGTCTTATAAGTAAGGAATGGGACTGTAGAAAAATTAAGCGAGCCCGCTTTAAAAACTGATTGCATTCTGTGTATGAATAGGTTGTCCGGGTCTGCGGCGTATAAAATGGAATGGTCTGGAAATACTCCTTATAGATTTTAAATTATTAGGAGGGAATGGCTGTGAATGAAATAAAAACAGATATGTTTCCAGAGGTTCTGCGTATGAAGGCGAAGGATAAGCAGGAACATGCCGGAAAAAAAGAGTGGGAAGGCGTTCATAATAATATAGCGGTACCTGCGGAGAAGGTTGGAGAACCTTTCAAGCAGGGGAAGGAAAAGAAAGCTGCAGAATAAGGCCGGCTCGGGATGGAAACGTTGAATCATAGGGGGCGCCGGAGAATGAGTCTCTATATTAAATCTCATTTTCCGGCAGTCCCTTTTGTAGTGGAAGAGATCCGATATGAAATTCGGAAAGTTATTTTTTGTTTTCTGGAGCGGGAACCTTTGGCGGCTGGAATTTGTATAGGGCGTTGTAGGATTCCAGTTCTTCTTCATTCAATGGAGCGGAAGGAATTAACCCGGTACAGTCTTGAGAAGAGGCGGCATTTGAAAGATAATCATAGGAATCGATGATCCGTTGGTTTTCTTTCGAGGCCTCTTTTTGCGTTTGCTTAGTTTTTTCTTTTTGTAGGATTTCATTTTCTCCTGTGATCATAGTAACCTCCTAATCACCCATAGGGTGCGAACCGTAATTCTGTTTTCGTTACAGTCCACAGGTCATTGGGTAAACAGCGGGGTGTGGACAGTAACCTATTTTCGCGGTACAAAAATAGGATGTGTGGAAATACTTGGTTTTATGCGTCCGGTTGTGCTATATTAGTTGTGTAAAGGAAAATGAAATTTTGGAAAAAGAAAGAAGGAAGATAAAATGAAAGTTGCAGTTGACACCCATACCCATACAATTTCAAGCGGCCATGCTTATAATACGATTCGGGAGATGGCGTACATGGCTTCGCAGATGGGACTTGAGGCGCTGGCAATTACAGATCATGGGCCGGAAATGCATGGAGGACCCCACAAATATCATTTTCATAATATGAAAATACTGCCGAGGGAGTATTATGGGATTCCGGTTCTTTTTGGAGTGGAGCTTAATATTATGGATGAAAAAGGAACGGTAGATCTGCCGGACTGGCTGTTAAAGCAGATTGATCTTACAGTTGCAAGCATCCATGGCGAGTGCTACGGCAAAAGTAAAGGGAAGGAAAAGAATACAGAGGCGTATTTGAAAATAATGCAGCGGGAGGATATCGAGATTATCGGTCATCCGGATGACGGGCGTTTTGAGGTGGATTACGAGGCTCTCGTAGATATGGCAAAACAGACGGGAACCCTTCTGGAGGTAAATAATTCTTCTCTAAAACCGGGAGGCTTCCGCCTGAATTCTTATGAAAATGCGCTTAGTATGCTGAAACTATGTAAGAAAGCGGGGGCGATGGTGGTTCTTGGAAGCGACGCCCATGTGGACGTTGACATTGCCAACACGACGTATTCCTCCAAATTGCTGGAAGAAGCAGAATTTCCGGAAACGCTGGTGGCAAATATCTCTTACCAAAAACTGCTTTCGGCGCTAAAAAGAAGATGATATCTATAGACTTTACAATTTTAGTGTGCTAAAATATAAAGAGATGAATTCTGATGCAAAGGAGATCTATTATGAGTAAGAAAATCAGAACGGAAGCGGTTGACTATCTCTTTAAAGCCATATTAAGTTTACAAGATAAGGAAGAGTGTTATATATTTTTTGAAGATATTTGCACGATCAATGAACTTCTTTCTTTGTCACAGAGATTTGAGGTGGCGAAGATGCTGAGACAGCAGAAGACGTACCTTGAGATTGCGGACAAGACAGGGGCGTCGACGGCGACGATAAGCAGGGTGAATCGTTCCCTGAATTACGGAAATGATGGGTATGATATGGTATTTGAACGAATTAACGGAGGAGACGGCGAATAGCTGTCTCCTCTTTAACGGCGTTAGCCGGATATTATTTTTTCTTTGGTTCAGGCTTTGGCATATCGTCAATTAATTTTTCGATTACCTGCTTTTTGACGTAAACGTCAAAGGCAAGGCTGCAGATAAAGGAAAAATTTTGTAACATCGCCTGATCTTCTTTTGGGGCGTCGGCAAAGGTGTCCAGCGAAGTTTTGTAAATTCTGGCAATGTCCTTGGCCATGGAATCAATCCTGGATTTCTCTAAGGCGCAGACATCTTCGTAAATATCTGTCATCGAGAAATCACTGTCCGATCCGAAGTATTTACTGGTAATCGGTTCTAAAAGTATCTCGATATCTTTGATGGAGAGCAGATTTTTAAAATAATAGATGAAGATCAGCGTCAGGATATGCTCCCTGGAATACTTTTTCTTGACCGGCGGTGGAAGAAGGTTATTCTTTGCGTAGTTGTTGATCATAGTCTTAGTAAGAATCTTATCTTCCGAATACCGCTTCGTTCGTTCCAGCCCTTCTTCCATAAATGTAGTAACCTGATCCATATACAGATCAATATTTGGAATCTGTCCGGGCTTTATATAGTCGATTCTGGAAATGCTCTCCAGAATACTGCTCAACATGTTTTTGGAATCAATTGTCATTACTATCACCTCAATACACTTATTATATAGTAATAAAAACTAGATGGCAAGCATTTTTCCATAGTGTCTTTGGGGGCTGGGGTCGTTTCTAATTATTTCACCGTGGGAGTCTACCGTAAGGAACAGCCGCTATAAGAGCTGTCCGGCGGCGCTTTCGGAGTATTGCGCGAGAATTTCTACAGCTTTCAGGGGATGCGCAGGACTGTGCTTAAAAAAAGCGTGGAAATTTCCTCGAATAAGAAAAGTAATTAGAATTTCCTTTTCCAAATCGTTTTCGTACTCAGGATGTCTTTTTAGTACCTGTTCGCGAATGGATTGCTCTAGTTTATCTGCCATAGTAGCCTGGCGGCTCCCGGAAAAGAGGATATGCAGCAGAGCGGTCTGCGACATCATTGCCTGGCTGATTTCTAAGGTTGCTCTTCCGGGGTTGTCAATTAACGTGTCGGGATGTGGAATGGAGCGGACAATATTGTTAATTAATTCCGTTTCCATGGATTCTGACAAGTCGTAAATATCCCGGTAATGCTGATAAAAAGTCGCTTTATTAATGAATGCAGCGTCTGCAAGTTCTTTGACCGTTATTTTTTCCAGAGGTTTTTTTGAGCGGAGTTCGATAAATGCGTTGGTGATGTTGGTCCGTGTCCGTCTTACCCGAAGGTCCATGATTAGCTCCTTTTTAGACAATTTTGGAAAATTGTCAATTATTTTACAGATAAGAAAAAGTGATGATGGAAATTGCGCCTCATACTTTATAAAATGAGTATAGCAAGAGAAACAACTGCCGTCAATAAACAGCAACTAGAAAGCTGCTGTGAGCGGGATGAACTAACCTCTGAAGCTTGCGGCGGATTGACGCTGTGCGGGGCAGATTATTTACGGAGGGACGAATTATGGATTTGTATGGATTCTATACAGGAAAAATATTTGATGCGCATCGGTTTTTGGGATGTATTCTGCAGGGGAATGGAGCAGTGTTCCGTACGTTTGCGCCGGCGGCGGAGCGGATTACCGTGATTGGGGAGTTTAACGGATGGAAGGAGATGGAGATGCAGCGGATCTGTGACCGGAATTTCTGGGAGTGCGAGATTCCGGAAGTAAAGCCGGGACAGATGTACAAGTATCGGATTTATAAACGGGGCGGGCAGTGCGTGGATCATTGCGACCCTTATGGTTACGGAATGGAACTTCGTCCAAACTGCGCATCGGTTGTGAGGGATCTTAGAGCATATTCTTTTGGAGACAAGGAATGGATGGATCGGAGGAGCGACTGCAGGGAAAAGCCGCTGAATATCTACGAGATGCATGCAGGCTCCTGGAAGACAAATAAAGCGGATGAGAATGGATGGTATACTTATACGGAACTTGCGGATATCCTGATTCCTTATTTGAAGGAATATGGCTACAACTATGTTGAGTTTATGCCTCTTAGCGAGCATCCAAGCGATGAGTCATGGGGATATCAGAGTACGGGCTTTTTTGCGCCGACTGCCAGATATGGGACGGCGGATCAGCTAAAGGAGATGGTGGATAAGCTCCACCAGGCGGAAATCGGCGTGATCTTAGATTTTGTTCCGGTACATTTTGCTGTAGACGGATATGCATTGGCTCATTATGACGGAACGGCTTTGTACGAGTATCCCCATCAGGATGTGGGAAGAAGCGAGTGGGGGAGCTGCAATTTTATTCATTCCAGAGGCGAGGTGAGGAGCTTTCTTCAGTCCTGCGCAAGTTACTGGATGGAGGAGTATCATGTGGACGGCCTGCGGATGGACGCCATCAGTAATATGATCTACTGGCAGGGGGACAAGGCCAGAGGAGTTAATAAGAATGCGGTAGAGTTTCTGCAGTATATGAATCAGGGGTTAAAGGAACGGCATCCGGGAATCCTTCTTGCGGCGGAGGATTCCACCTCCTATGGAAAGGTTACGAAAGCAGCATGGGAGGGCGGATTGGGCTTTGATTATAAATGGGATATGGGTTGGATGAACGATACGCTGGATTATTTTAGGACGGATCCGCTGTTTCGCGGCGGAGCCTATCATAAGCTGACCTTTTCCATGATGTATTATCCGGAAGAGAATTATCTGCTTCCCCTGTCTCATGACGAAGTAGTGCATGGAAAGGCGACGATTGTCCAGAAGATGAACGGCCAGTATGAAAACAAATTTCCACAGGCAAAGGCGCTGTATATGTACATGTATGCCCATCCGGGAAAGAAGCTGAATTTTATGGGGAATGAACTGGGGCATCTCAGGGAATGGGACGAGAAGAGGGAGTTGGACTGGGATATGCTGAAGTATCCGGTTCATGATTCCTTTCATCGCTTTATAAAGGATTTAAACCAATTATATTTGGAGCATCCGGAGCTTTGGCAGTGGGATTACAAACCGGAGGGATTCCGTTGGATCGACTGCCATCAGGAAGAGCGCTGCATTTATGCGATGGAGAGGAGCAATGGATATAAGAAGATGATTGCGGTGTTTAATTTCTCAGGAGTGGAGCAGAAAGCATATTCTTTCGAGAGCGAGGACGGCGTTTATGAAGCGGCGCTGTACAGTGAGCAGGATATCTATGGCGGGACTGAGATGGGGAAGTTACGTTTTGAGACAAAAAAAGGGAACGTAACGATGGATCTGCCGGCATTTAGCGCGGTATTTCTTGTAAAAGCCGCAAATGAGGTTAAGGGTAAAGGCTAAAAAGGTATGAGATATTGTATATTCAGCATAAAAAAGGCGGGTATTCCGCCTTTTTTATGCTGGCGCCGGATTCTAAAAAAAATATAAAGTGATTGACATTAGAAGGCGGCGTGATAAAATAATGTTTGTTAGCGAACAATTCTAAAGTGAACAATTTGGAAATGAACAATTGCCCGCTTCAGAACATTCAACAGGTATGCATCAGGAACATAGAATCCGTATACTTTGGATTGCTGGTTTAGGAAATTTGAAAGAAAGGAAGTGATTGCAGATGAAAAAGACCGACCCGTGTCTTTCTGGTGTGATTGGAAGGGAGATCCCGGTAGGGCCGCTGATTCATAAGATGGATAAGATGCTGTCCAGGAATATGGCGGCTATGATGCGGTCCGCAGGACTGGACGAACTGACTTTGATGCATGGGTGGATTCTCCGCTATCTCTATGAACGGCAGTGGGAGGAGATCTTCCAGAAGGATATCGAAAAGTTCTTTTCCATTGGAAGATCAACCGTGACCAATCTAATACAATTAATGGAGAGAAACGGTTATATTGCCAGGGAATCCGTACCCGGCGACGCAAGGCTTAAGAAGGTAAAGCTGACAGAAAAGGGGATTACCAACCACGAGATGGCAGAGGAGTTTATACGCCGGCTGGACGGGGAGCTGATCCGGGGAATAACGGAAGAGGAACTGGATACATTCTATAGTGTAATGAATAAAATAAAAGGCAATCTGAGAGACGTATGGACTGCCGGAGAGGAGGAAGGGTATGCTTCGTGTACTGCTAAAGGAAGTAAAGGAATTTAAGCGCGCGTCTATCGTGACGCCGCTGTTTATGATTCTTGAGGTGCTGATGGAGATGGTAATTCCGTTTTTGATGGCTTCTATTATAGACGACGGCGTGAATGCCGGGGATATCCGGCATATTTACCGGGTAGGAGGCCTGATGATCGCGGCGGCTCTCGTGGGTCTGTTTGCCGGAATGGCGGGAGGAAGGTACGGAGCAAAGGCCAGCGCGGGATTTGCAAGGAATTTAAGGGAGGCGATGTTTAACAGGATCCAGACGTTTTCCTTTGCCAATATTGACAAATTCAGTACGGCGGGCTTAGTTACCAGGCTGACTACGGACGTTACCAATATCCAAAATGCTTATCAGATGACGCTGCGCATGTTTATGCGGGCTCCTGCAAGCCTGGTATGCGCCATGACCATGGCGTTTTTGATTAATCAGAAGCTTGCCAGCATTTATCTTGCGGCGGTGGCGGTTTTGTCGGTGCTGCTGTTTTTCCTATTGAGAAGGGCGACCAGATATTTTCAGATGATATTTCCAAAGTACGACGATTTGAATGCGTCGGTTCAGGAAAATGTTTCGGCCATCCGGGTGGTAAAGGCATATGTCCGGGAAAAAGAGGAGACAGCCAAGTTTCGCAAAGCGAATGAGAATATTTACAATATATTTGTGAAAGCGGAGAAAAATGTAATTATCAATGCTCCTTTGATGCAGACGACAGTGTATAGCTGCATCCTGCTGATTAGCTGGATTGGGGCGAAGCTGATTGTGTCTTCTGAACTGACTACCGGAGAGCTTATGAGCCTTCTGGCATACTGTATGAATATTCTTATGAGTCTGATGATGCTGTCGATGGTCTTTGTGATGATATCCATGAGCATGGCCAGCGCCCGCCGGATCAGCGAAGTGCTTTCGGAAGAAAGTACGCTGACGAATCCGGAACACCCGGTGATGGAAGTTCCGGATGGGAGCATTGATTTTCGGGAGGTGGATTTTTCCTATAACAAAGATGTGGCTGCGCCGGTACTCCTGCAGATTGATTTGTCTATCCGTTCCGGGGAGACGATCGGAATTCTCGGCGCGACCGGAAGCGCGAAAACCAGTCTGGTAAATCTTATCAGCCGCCTGTATGACGTGACAGGGGGAGAGGTCTTGGTAGGCGGCCATAATGTGAAGGATTACGATATGGAGGTTCTGCGCAACCAGGTTTCTGTAGTGCTGCAAAATAACGTGCTGTTTTCCGGGACGATTCTGGATAATCTCCGCTGGGGTAACAAGGAGGCGACGGACGAAGAATGTATGGAAGCCTGCAGGCTGGCCTGTGCCGATGAATTTATCCAGAAATTTCCGGAGGGGTATCGTACGCATATCGAACAGGGCGGAACTAACGTATCCGGCGGACAGAAGCAGAGGCTCTGTATTGCCAGGGCGCTTCTTAAAAAGCCGAAGATATTGATTTTAGACGACAGTACCAGCGCTGTGGATACTGCTACGGACGCGAAGATACGCAGGGCGTTCCGGGAAGAGATTCCGAATACCACTAAGATTATTATTTCCCAGAGGATATCAAGCATCCAGGACGCGGATCGGATTATCGTATTGGAGGACGGCTGCGTGGACGGTTTTGGAACCCATGAGGAATTGTTAGAAACGAACAGTATTTACCGCGAAGTCTATGAGTCCCAGACTCAGGGCGGCGGGGATTTTGACGTAAAGGCAGGTGAGTAGAAGATGGCGCAGCATCCAAGACAGATGCGGGGCATGAAGCCCGGTGTTAAGAACCCAGGTAAGATTTTTAAGAGAATTATGAGTTATGTGTTCCGCAAATATAAACTTCATTTTATAGCGGTTGTCGTGTTGATTTTTGTGGGAGTCATTGCGAACGTGCAGGGAACGCTTTTTATGCAGAAGCTGATTGATAATTATATTACGCCTTTCCTGCTTAGCGATACGCCGAATTTTACCCCTCTTGCAAAGGCGATTGGAAGAGTGGCGGTATTCTATGCGGTGGGAGTTCTTTCGGTTTACCTTTATAACCGGATTATGGTATATGTGACCCAGGGAACATTAAAAGATCTCAGGGATGATTTGTTTTCCCATATGGAAAAGCTGCCCATACGGTATTTTGACACCCATGCCCACGGAGATATTATGTCTATTTACACCAATGACATTGACACGCTGAGGCAGATGATCAGCCAGAGTATTCCTCAGTTTTTAAATAGTGGAATTACTATTGTAAGCGTACTCTTAAGTATGCTGATGTTAAATATTCCGCTTACGCTTGTTACGCTGGCTATGGTGGGGGTTATGCTTTTTTGTACGAAAAAAGCGACTTCTAAGAGCGGAAATTATTTCTTGCAGCAACAGAAGAATTTAGGCGCGGTAAACGGGTACATTGAAGAAATGATGAACGGGCAGAAGGTGGTAAAGGTATTCTGCCATGAAGAAGAGAGCAAGGAGCGGTTCAAGGAGCTGAATGACGCGCTGTATGTAAGCGCGGATCGGGCAAATACCTTTTCCAATATTCTGGGACCGATCAATGCGCAGCTTGGCAACGTGAGCTACGTACTCTGCGCAATCGTAGGCGGCGCCCTGGCGCTGAACGGCGTAGGCGGCTTTACTCTTGGAGGGCTTGCAAGTTTCCTGACTTTTAACAAGAGCTTCAGTATGCCGATCAATCAGGTGAGTATGCAGCTTAACGCTATTGTGATGGCTATGGCTGGAGCAAACCGTATCTTTACCCTTCTGGATGAGGAAGTGGAAACGGACGACGGTTATGTCACCCTGGTTCATGCGAAGGAGAAAGACGGCAAACTTGTACCGTCAGAAGACCGAACCGGCCGGTGGGCCTGGAAGCATACCCATAAGTCTGACGGAACCACTGATTATGTGGAAGTACAGGGAAATGTGGTATTTAATGAAGTAGATTTCGGCTATACGGATGAGAAGATCGTGCTTCATGACGTGAAACTGTTTGCCGAGCCGGGGCAGAAGATTGCGTTCGTTGGCTCTACCGGGGCAGGGAAGACAACGATTACCAACTTGATTAACCGTTTCTATGATATTCAGGACGGGAAGATCCGTTATGACGGAATCAATATTAATAAAATTAGGAAGTCGGATCTCAGACGGTCTTTAGGCATCGTACTGCAGGATACCCATCTGTTTACCGGCACGGTTATGGAAAATATCCGGTTCGGCAGGCTGGACGCCAGCGACGAGGAAGTGATTGCGGCGGCAAAGCTTGCCAATGCGCATGGGTTTATTAACCGTCTGCCGGATGGGTACCAGACCATGCTGACCGGGGATGGCGCTTCTTTAAGCCAGGGTCAGAGACAGCTTCTGGCCATTGCCAGGGCTGCGGTCGCCGATCCGCCGGTACTGATTCTGGATGAAGCTACCAGTTCCATTGATACCAGGACGGAACGTATCGTGCAGGAGGGTATGGATCGTCTGATGAATGGTAGAACGACCTTTGTGATTGCGCACAGGCTGTCCACGGTAAGAAATTCGGACTGTATCATGGTATTGGAACAGGGAAGGATCATCGAGCGGGGAACCCATGAGCAGTTGATTGAGGAGAAAGGGAAGTATTATCAGCTCTATACCGGGAATGCGATCAGTGCGTAGGCATTTTCAGGCAGTACAAAGGAAATCAGACTTTCCTTGTCGTTTTTTCATTCAAAGCATGTAAACGGTAACTTATAAATAGAAAATGAAAAATGACTCTTGACCTAAAGTGTGCTTTAAGATGTATGATTGAGCTGAACTTATTGTAAAAGTTTAAGAAAAAGTAAAGACAACATTTGCAGGGAGGATTTTAGCATGGGTAATATACTGGTGGCGTATTTTAGCGCAAGCGGGGTAACGGAAAAGGTGGCGGATAAACTGGCGAAAGAGATTGGAGCGGATCTTTTTGAGATTGAACCGAAGATTCCCTATAGTGATGCGGATTTGGACTGGATGGATAAGAAAAGCAGAAGCTCTGTGGAAATGAATGACAGGAAAAGCCGCCCCGCAATTCGTTCCAGAGTGGGGGATTTCGGACAATATGAAATTATATTCTTAGGGTTTCCGGTGTGGTGGTACCGACAGCCGTCTATCATTGACACATTTCTGGAAGCTTATGATTTCAGCGGAAAGAGAATTGTGCCTTTTGCGACATCCGGCGGCAGTCCGATTGGAAGCGCTGGAAATAATATACAGGCGTTGGCTCCGGCCGCTAAGGTTGAGGAAGGGAAACGCTTTATGGCAGGTGTTTCTGGAAGAATGCTTGCCGACTGGGCTTCGGAATGGTTATAAGAAAGCTGGAATTTCGTTCCAGCCTGTACAAACTTGTGGGCTTTATGTTCTATAAAGAACATTTTGCGCGGAAACACCTCGCGGAACAGTGGGGTGTAAACAGTATCAAGCTTATGAAGGGCTAAAGTATGATAACAGGCCGCCGCTTGACAAGCAGGGAGGGATTAAGTAAACTGGAATCAGATTTTGGCATGGGTTTTGGGAAGAACAGGGCGGACGTTTGGAAACGATAATTTTTGCCGATGTCAGGATGTATACAGATAGAGATCACAGGCACAGAACAATGTAAAGACAAGAAAGGCGGGGGTTTATGAGGAAACATTTGACAATTGATCAGGATATGAAGGATAAATGGCCTAAGACCAGAGTGGGGTGCTTTCAGTACAGAGCGGCTGTTGGGAAGAAGAACGAAGCTATGTGGAAATATTTGAAGAAAGATATTTTCAAGAAGACGAAGGACGCTATCTTTGATTATGGGGTGAATGAGATTCCGAATATTAAGGAATCTCGCATGGCCTATAAGGCATTTGGCAAGGATCCAAGCCGTTACCGGGTATCTTCGGAGGCTCTGGTGCGCAGAATCGGGCAGGGAAAGGGGCTGTACGAAGTGAATACGGTAGTGGATGTGAATAATCTGATTTCCATTGAATCCGGTTTTTCCGTGGGGTCTTATGATGCGGAAAAGATTGCGGACGAACTGGTTTTCCGGGTGGGAAAGGCCGGAGAGACCTACAAGGGAATCGGAAAGGATGAGATCAAAATTGACGGGCTGCCGGTGCTGGCGGATGAAGCGGGAGCAATTGGAAGTTCTACCAGCGATTCGGAGCGGGCGATGATTACAGAAGATACCCGGGAGATTCTGACGTTGGCGTATTCATTTTCGGATAATCTGGATTTGGAGAAAGCGATGGAGTATGGAAGGAGATATCTGGAAGAGTATGCGGGCGCTAAAGGAATTGAGTGCTGGATTACAGACTAAAATTACGATTTTCATATTGACTTTTTGAAAAAGTTTTGGTAGGATTTGTTTAGTACAAAGGGAGTAGCTTGTGCGTCGCGGCTGTACGCATAGCATATTTCGTCAGTACGGGAGTTGTTGACCCCGGAATATGTTCGGAGAAGCGAGACTTTTACTGTGACTATTTGTTTGCAGGAGAAGTCTCTTTTTTTGCGGACGGCATACCATAAGGAGGGACATATGTTTATTCTGAATATCACTATTTTAACGGCAGGATTTTTTGCACTGATCAAGGGAGCGGATATCTTTGTAGACGGAAGCGCCGCGCTGGCGAGAAATTTTCGGGTGCCTGCGCTTATCATCGGCCTGACGATCGTTGCCCTTGGCACAAGCGCGCCGGAGTTTGCGGTCAGTGTTTCGGCGGCGCTGCAAGGATCCAATGAAATCGCGCTCAGTAATGTAGTTGGATCGAATATGTTTAACTTGTTGTGTGTGTTGGGTACGTGCGCGCTCATTTCCCCGGTACCTGTTGATAAAGGAGTAATAAAGCGGGATTTCCCGATTGCCATAGCATCGACGGTATTTGTGTTCATTGCCGCGGAGGGAGCCGGATTTTTCAGAGGGAACATGCGGGAGATGGGCATGGAAGAGCGTGTCGGAAGCGTAAGCCGAATAGCCGGATTAATCTTAATAACCGCGTGTATTGCTTATATTGGATTTCTTATTTTTCAAGCGAAAAGAAGCCCCGAGAATGAGGAGGTCAGGGAGAGGATACCCGTATGGAAGTGTGTTTTGCTGATTCTTCTCGGTTTGTTTTTCATTGTAGGAGGCGGAAAGGCAGTCGTATATAGCGCAAAGGAAATCGCAAGGGCCGCGGGTATGACCGAAACGCTGATTGGACTTACGATTGTAGCGGTAGGCACATCGCTTCCCGAACTGGTTACCTCCGTTGTGGCGGCGGGAAAAGGACAGACGGAACTTGCGGTGGGAAATGTGGCGGGGTCGAATATATTTAATCTGATGTTTATACTGGGAGTATCCGCGGCGCTCAACCCGGTAACCGTTAATGCGGCGTCTGTTTACGATATGCTTATCCTGATTTTAACGAGTATGCTCATATTCTTATTTTCATTAACAGCCAGGAAAATAAGCAGAGTAGAAGGAGGCATTATGCTGGCCGTTTATGCGGCCTATGTTGTATTTGCAGTTCTTCGGTAAAAAGTATATGAAATACAGGGTTTCAGGCGGCGGCATTTTGCTGTATGTTTACCGGATAATTTTTTGAGTTGCTATTTTTTGACGGAAGACGCTAAGTTTTTTCGATGTATGGTATAAATTGTTATAGAATAAGCAGATGATAACTTCTCGGAATTTCAATGAATGAGATTCCAACTGATAATTGACAACTGAA
>CAJURK010000051.1 GCA_910588745.1 uncultured Dorea sp.
TTTAGGTCAGTGATGTAAAAATACCAGGATAATACAGATTAGAACTTTTGCTAAATCCGAATATGTAACGTACGTTGCTATCGCCTGCATTTCTCTTGTACCCAAAGGGTGTGATATCTGGGGGAATTTAAACACCCTCCGAGTAAAGGAGGAGGCGGCTTGGACAGAAGGCTTTGAAAATGACGGAAACTTTGAATCTGAACTATTACTACGGGAATGAAGCCGACAAGTATAGCTTTTACCGTATCCCGAAAATCTTGCTTACCAACCGCCGCCACCAAGGCGTATCGTTGGAAGCAAAGGTGCTATACGACCTGTTGCTTGACCGCATGAGTATTGACTACCTTGCCATGCCGGGAATTGATCGCGATACTGCGCAGCGGGAAGGGGAATTGGTTACGCTGCAAAAATGGATCATGGGAGATTAAACAAGCGCTATTAGAGGCAATTATGAAGGGATATGAGCGAACAGTGGTATTTCCAATATTGCGATAAATGTTTCGCAGCGAGTCTTTGCTTCTAATGTCCCGTCCATAAGCAACAGCATCTTTCCAACGCTTTTCAAGCCGATCTGGGTACTTTCGATATTAGAGAGATTCTCCTTTACGGAATTTTCCAATAGAATGGATATTTTTCCATAGCGAATAGAGCCGGTAATAGTTACCGGTTCTTTTTTTGACCCGTATTTGATGATATTGGAAAAGAGATTATTAAAGATCCTCTTTAACAGAGTTTCCTCTCCGTCAAAGTACAACTGGTTTTGCCGGCCGCTGTAATCGGGAAAGCTGGAGACGGAATCTAGAGCCGAGTCTTCCTCACGACCGGAATTCATGGGGACATCTTTCTGCGGCTGGATAGAGGAGGAAGCCTCTTCTGGCAGCGTTATATTCACAGTAAATCCCATCAGACGCAGAAAGTCTGCGTTTTCTTCCAGATGCCGGAACAGCAGCCGAATGGAAACGGGGTGCAGTTCCGGTGTTTCGGTTTCTTCATATAGATAAGCATATTCAAAGATACGGTCTGTAATTTCCTTGATTTCATCTGATTTGTTCAGGCAGCGGTTTAAATATTCCGCCTGTTTTTCCAGCGTTTGGTTCAATTTGGCCACTTCCAGATACCCATTCAAAATAGTGAGAGGGGTACGCAGATCGTGGGACAGGGCGAAGATCAAATCCTGATTGGCTTTTCGGTTTGCCTGCTCCTGGGTGATGGTTTCGGAAAGCGCGGCGCGAAGGTTATCAAGTTCATGCGCTAAAATGCCGATTTCATCCTGGTAAAGTTCCGGAACGGAGGATTCCAGATCCCCGGAAGCCATTTGCAGGATCGTCTGTTTTAGAAGGATGACCGAGCGCATTTTCCTATTTATAAAAATAACAAGAATAAGAAAGAATAAAATCACACAAAATCCAAAGCAGGAAAAGAAATAAGGGGCTACAAAAAGGGTCGGATGCAGGAGAGTAACCATTACCTGTGCGTAGCCGTTTTGAAATTCAGCAGAAATATCGTAGGTGTGTTCTCCGTGAACGTCTGCCCACTTATAGAGTATATCAAAGAGAACCCGATTGTCGGAAGTATAGATCGAGGGATATTTACCCGCGCGGAATAGACCGTCTTCCTGTCCATAGACAGAAATGCCGGTATATTCATCTGCAAAGTCAAAAAAGGGTTCAAATGCTTTTACTCCGGCGGAATCATCCTCAGATTCCGGTACCGAATATTTTAGCGCTTCCTGACGGAGCGTGAGCCAAAAATCATCATCCGGGTAAGGGAGAACTTTCTGGAGAGGCGTAGCATGCAGCAGGTCGTAGACCTGCCATTTATACATCCACAGGAAATGATACAGCAGAAAGCAGAAAAACCCTGCTGTCAAAACCAGCAGGAAAAGCTGGCTGCGTATTTTCATGGTTTTCAGTTTAGTCACAGCGATACCCCTTTCCCCAGATTGTTTTGATCAGCGCCGGATTCTTTGGGTCTTTTTCGATTTTACGGCGCAGATTTCGGATGTGGACCATTACCGTGTTGTTTGCTCCATAATAGTAGGGCTCTTCCCAGATGCATTCATAGAGGCGTTCCGCGGAAAAGACCTGGCGCCGGTTTGCGGCGAGAAGTTTTAGCATGGCGTATTCGGTATCCGTTAGCTCAACCGGCTTTCGGCCTTGCAGTACCTCCCGGGTTTCCGTGTTAATTTCCAGTCCGTGACAGCGGATGACAGCGGAGGGATTCCCAGATGCAGCGGCATCAGGCGTTCCCGCGCCCTGGTAAATGTGATAGCGGCGAATCAGCGCTTTTACCCGGCAGGTTAATTCCGGGTAGGAAAAGGGTTTCGCCAGATAATCGTCTCCGCCGCTGGAAAAGCCCAGCGCCTTATCGCTGTCTTTTGTGCGGGCGCTTAAGAAAAGAATCGGCGCATTGGTAAGTTTGCGGATTTCCAGACAGGTCTGATAGCCGTTTAGCCCCGGCATCATAATATCCAGAATAATTAGGTCAAAGGAAGCACGCTCTAACTGTGCAAGAGCCGCGCTGCCGTCTGCTGCATCCTCCACCTGATAGCCTTCACTGCCCAGTAGAATCCGTATAATTTCCCTGATTTCGGGATTGTCGTCTACTACCAGAATACGAAAAGTATTCGGAACTGCTGTATCCATAGTTTAACCCTCCCGCTCGAACCATATGTGTCCGATCCAAAACCGCCTGCAGGCAGTCCGGATGACAGAAAATGTATAGTCTGATTATACAAGAATTAATAAAAAAATATGTCGTTCTTAAGAAATCTTTAGAATTACTTTTGGCAATACTTAAGATGTGAAGCGTAAACTAACTCACTGTATTGAATATATGACAACAGGAGGGATGGCAGATGGATAAGATAACAGTAGTGGTTCCATGCTGGAATGAGGACGAGGCAATTCCTATTTACTATGAGGAGATGAACCGGGTAATAAAAGCCATGGAACAGGAGACAGAGAAGGAAGAGCTGGAGTTTGAATTGATTTTTGTAGACGACGGTTCGACTGACGGAACCCTCAGGATTATGAAAGAAATCAACAGGAAGGACGACCGCTGCAGATACCTTTCATTTTCCAGAAATTTCGGAAAAGAAGCGGCGATTTATGCAGGTCTCAAAGCATCGAGGGGGGATTATGTGGCGGTGATGGATGTGGATCTTCAGGATCCGCCTAGGCTTTTGCCTGAGATGTACCGAATTTTGAAAGAAGAAGACTTCGACAGCGTGGCGACTAAGCGTTCCACCCGGACGGGCGAACCCAGAATCCGATCCTTTCTGTCAAAGAGCTTTTACAAATTCGTGAACAAAATTTCAAAAACAGAGATTGTAAACGGGGCGAGGGATTACCGCCTGATGAATCGAAAAATGGTAGATGCGGTTCTGGATATGAGCGAATATAACCGTTTTTCTAAAGGAATTTTCGGATGGGTCGGATTCCGTACCAAATGGCTGGAGTTTGAGAATGTGGAGCGTTCGGCGGGAGAGACAAAATGGTCTTTGAAAAAATTATTCTGTTATTCCATGGAAGGGATAACCGGATTTTCTGTAGCTCCGTTGTCGCTGGCGTCTATTGTAGGGGTATGTTTCTGCCTGCTGTCCTTTCTCCTGATTCTTCTGATTGTAGTTCGGACGCTGATATGGGGGGATCCGGTGTCAGGCTGGCCTTCCCTGGCATGTATTATATTCTTGGTCAGCGGCGTACAGCTATTGTGTACCGGGATTGTGGGGCAGTATTTGTCCAAAACTTATCTGGAAACGAAACACCGCCCAATCTTTATATTACGGGATTCCAGTGAAGAAGGTGAGAAAAGATGAGTACGCCAAAAATAAAGGGACGGACGGTTTTGCGCATACCACCCTCAGGCAGGATAACGGATTTAGGCAGGCTTGAAAGAACCGGAGGGAAGATAAGAAGGAAGGCTTGGATCACTGCCGCGCCGTACTTGTTTCTCTGTGTGCTTACGGCGGTGAGCTGCTGGTTATTTGTAGGAAGGCAGGGCATGTTTGGCGTGAAGGTAGACTGGCTCAGCCAGCATAGTGTATTTCCGGATTATTTCCGGCAGCAGTTTTATGAGACAGGCAGGCTGTTTCCGGAGTTTGCAGGAAATATCGGCGGCGGGCAGAACATTTACCATTTTGCTTATTATGGATTATATAGCCCTATTTTTCTGCTTTCTTATCTGCTTCCGTTTGTTAAAATGGGGGATTATCTGATGGCGGTCAGCGCAGCCGGAATTCTTGCATCGGTTTGTTTGCTTTATTATTGGCTTGGAAGAAAGGGCTTTTCCTGGGAAATCCGTCTGCCGGTATCCGTGCTGTTCCTTCTTGCCGGACCGGTTATCTTTCAGTCCTGCCATCAGGTGATGTTTATCAGCTATATGCCGTTTTTGCTGATATCTTTACTGGGTGTGGATAAGTATTTTGAAAAGAGCCGGTCCGGGCTGTATATATGCGGCGTGTTTCTGATGATTATGACAAGCTTTTACTACAGTATCGGCGGGATGCTGGCGCTTGCGGTATATGGATTAGCGCGGTATATGGAGTTGAGGGAAAGTTCTGTCCTGGGAAATAAATGGAAATACGGAACCGGAAGAAATAAGAGAAGAAAGGGAATTTGGAGGTTCTTAAGCGACGCTGTGCGCTTTTTGCTTCCGATGGTTACGGCAGTACTCATGAGCGGATTTCTGCTGGCGCCCGCGGCCTTTGGAATCTTTGGAAATCGGGACGGAGGGAGAATAGCCGAGGCAGGAGAGCTGTTTATGCCGAAGCTTCCCCTAGAAGGGCTGGTGCATAGCGCGTATGGAATCGGTTTGACAACAGGGATTATTACAGTGCTGATTGCCGGGCTGTTTTACCAGCAACGGAGCCAGATACTGCTGCATGGTCTTTGCCTGCTTATCTTTATACTGCCCGTTTTCCAGTGGCTGCTAAACGGAGGGCTGTATGTGCGGGGAAAGGCGCTGATACCATTCCTTCCGCTGGCCTGTTACCTGACTGCGGTGTATCTGAAAAAACAGAAGGATAGAGAGATATCCTTTGGCGTAAATATACTGGCGTATCTTCTTACGATTGCGTGGCTTTTTGTCAGCCGCTTTCACGGAAAAGAACTTGCCGGAGAGACCTGTTGGTGGTATCTGATGCTGGCGGAGAGCGTAGTGTTCCTTGCTGTCTTCTGCATTTACTGGAAGCGGGGAAATCTGCTGTTTCTGACGATGCCGCCGGTGGTGTGTCTGCTTTTGGGGGGAAGCTTTTTCTACAGCCATGCAGGTGGAGCAATGGATGCTGCGGCGTATAATTATGTGACGGATGAAAAAATCGGCGAGGTGATCGGCCGGGCGCTTGCCGGAGAAGAGGGCTTCTTCCGGATGGAACAGAGCGGAAACGAAGAGGACAAATCGGCCAATTTAAACCGGGTATGGAATAGCAGGCAATGGATTTCATCCCTGTATTCTTCTGCATATAACCCAGGGTACCAGAGCTTTCGCAGCCAGGTGTTTGGAGTGGAGGGAGCGTTTCGGAACGTATTGATGCAGACTGCGTCGGATAACCCGTTGTATCAGAAGCTGATGGGGATTAAATATGTCGTAGGAAAGCCGGGGGAGGAACGGAAGTTTGCAGCGGCGGGATATGAATGCTGCCTGAGAGAAGGCCGGTACGCGGTGTATCAAAGCGAACATACGGCGCCTGTGGCATATGCTACGGATAAAGTGATGGATGGAAAGACGTATGATAGCCTGGAATTTCCTTATAACCAGCTTGCGCTTACGGACTACGCAGTGGTGCCGGTCAGCCGGAGCTTAGAAACAGACCTGAAAGAAGACTTCCGCGGCCTTATCTTTCCGGCAAAACTAACGATTCCGGAGGAAGAAACGGGAGGATTGAAGGCAGAAGAACTGGCTGATGGAGCGTACCGCATTCATGCATCGGAAAAAACCAGCTTGATATGCGGGATTCGTACCGATGGACAGGAAGACCTTCCGGCAGGGAAAAAGCTGTCCGCGGCAGCAGAAATCAAAGCGTCCGCCGGAATGAAAGCCGTTGAAGCCATCCATGTGGAAACAGGGGAAGGAATGCGGGAAGGGAAACTGCTCTTTGTACGATTTCAGGTGAAAAACTGCCGCCCCAACCAGGATGTATCAATCTGGCTGAACGGAACCCGCAACAAACTCAGCGCAAAAAATCACATTTATTATAATGGCAACACAGTATTTACTTATGTGATGCCGATAGAAGCGAAAACATCCGAAGTCAGGCTGGATTTTGGGAAAGGAGACTATGAAATTGCAGACATGGAATGCTATCTTGGGGACGCAGCCCTGCTAGAAGACGCGGCAGAACCAGAAGAAAAACTGTACCAGTCTCCCCTGCAAATAGACTGGGAAGCTACGAAGGGAAACTGCATCCGCGGGAAAATACAGGTTCAGAACGCCGGATATGTGGTCACATCCATTCCTTATGACACAGGCTTTGAAATACGGATAGACGGAAAGCAGACAGCCATAGAAAAAGTAAACAAAGCATTTCTCGGATGTTCCATCGGGAAAGGGGAACATGAACTGGAGATTACTTACCACGCGCCGGGAGCAGCCGCGGGAAAAGGAATCGCTTTCCTGGGAATCCTCATCTTTATCTTGATACTTGGGACAGAAGCATACAAGCACAGACACAAAGAATAATTAAGCCGCAGCTCGCAGATAATGCCATGAACTTAACCCCTCCAAAAAAAGTGCAATACTTCCAACAAAAAAATCAAAAAACCAGTTTACGCAGTACACTTTATGAAATGACTTCACGGGGCAGCCAGTAAACAGCGGACGGAAGCAGTCCCCGCCTGCTTCCGTCCGCGTCCGCTAACAAAATCATTTAACGCAGTTAATTTTACTCCCCTAATAATTAACAATTCCTCAATTGTAAAACCAAACGGCGTCTGATATGCTGAAATCAGCAAAAACTTGATTTCAGTATTAACGGCGGTTCCTCATACGCGGCGGCAGCCAGACCGGCGCGGGCAGAAGTTATTAGCAGGCAGCGTATGCCGAGCCGCAAGAAGGTAAGGAGGCATGATAAATGCAGATTGGACAAGTTATCCGGGAGTACCGGAAAGAGAAGCATATGACGCAGGAGGAGATGGCTTCCCGCCTTGGCGTGTCGGCTCCGGCGGTGAATAAGTGGGAGAGAGGAGTTTCTTATCCGGATATCACGCTGCTTGCGCCGATCGCAAGGCTGCTTGGGATAACGGTGGATACGCTGTTATCTTTTGAAAAGGAGCTTACTCCGGCAGAGATTGGAGTCGTCATCAGTGAATTCCAGATGGTACAAAAGGAGAAATCCTATGAAGAGGCATTCCGATGGGCTGAGGAAAAGCTTTGCGAGTATCCGAATTGCGGACAGCTTTTCTGGCAGCTTGCGGTGATTTTGGATGCCAGGTATGTGACAATGGATGAAAAGAGTGATATGATAAAACCGGAAGAGGCAGACAAGTTTGAGAAAACCATAGAAGGGTGGTACCGCCGGGCTTTAGAAAGCAGCGAGGAAGAGGCCTGCTGCAGGGCGGCCGACGCATTGTTTTCTTTTTATGTGAGAAAAGAGCAGTATGAAAAGGCGGAAGAGTGCTTGGCGTATCTTTCGGATCAAAATCCGGAGAAAAAGAGAAAACAGGCGCAGCTTTTCAGCAAGACGGGAAGAAAGGAGGAAGCTTTCCTGGCCTATGAAGAATTGCTGTTTTCCAACGGCCAGATGGCAAGACTGCTTCTTTACAGCCTTTACATGCTGGCAATGGAGGAGGAAGATATGGATAAGGCGCATTTTTTGGCGGAAAAACTGGGAGAGCTGGCTCAGACATTTGATATGGGAGAATATAACGAGATCAGCGGAAAGCTGGAGCTTGCTGCGAAAGAGCAGGATAAGGACGCGACGGTGAAACTAATGGGAAAAATGCTGGAGTCCGTGGAGAGTATTTCTGCTTTTCGGACCTCGCCGCTTTATTCGCATATGGACTTTAAGGAATTGAGCGGGGAATTTGTGGGACAGCTAAAGAAGGATCTTAAAAAGTGCTTTCGGGATGAAGAGGCATTTAGATTTTTGGAAGGAAATGCGCGGTGGATAGAGCTGACAGAAGGAGAGTAATTGCCTTTATATAAATAAGAAAAGAGAAGACGTGGTATGTATATTGCAATTGACCTGAAATCATTTTATGCTTCCGTAGAATGCATTGAGCGGGGTTTAGACCCGATGAATACGAATCTTGTGGTGGCGGATAAAAGCCGGACGGATAAGACGATTTGCCTTGCGGTGTCGCCGTCCCTGAAAGCTTGCGGGATTCCCGGAAGACCCAGGTTGTTTGAAGTGAACCGCAGAATTAAGGAAGTAAATGCCGAGAGAATCATGAAAGCTCCAGGGAAGAAATTCACTGGGGCTTCTGTCCATGCGATCGAATTGGAATATATGCCGAACCTGAAAGCTGACTTTGTAGCGGCTGTGCCGAGGATGGCTCTATATCTTGAGTACAGCGGACGCATTTATGACATTTACTTAAAATATGTGGCGCCGGAGGATATTCATGTATACTCCATAGACGAAGTGTTTATGGATGTAACCCATTATCTGAATACCTACCAGATGACGGCAAGGGAGCTGGCGGCGAAGATTGTCCGGGATGTGCTTGAGACAACCGGCATTACGTCTACGGCGGGGATTGGTACAAACCTATACCTTTGCAAGGTAGCCATGGATATTGTAGCCAAGCATATTCCGCCGGACAAGCACGGCGTACGGATTGCCAAATTGGATGAGACGAGCTACCGCAGGCTTCTGTGGACACACCGTCCCCTGACGGATTTCTGGCGTATAGGAAGAGGATATGCCAGGAAATTGGAAGCACAGGGACTGTATACGATGGGAGACATCGCCCGGTGTTCGCTGGGCGGCGACGATGATTATTACAATGAAGATCTGCTCTATAAGATGTTCGGTGTAAATGCGGAGCTTCTGATCGACCATGCCTGGGGATGGGAACCCTGCAGGATGGAGGATATCAAGGCGTATAAGCCGGAGAACAGCAGCATGGGTTCCGGGCAGGTGCTGCAGAGCGCCTATGATTTTCGGAAAGCCGGGCTGGTGGTAAAGGAAATGGCGGAGCAGGCGGCGCTGGAGCTGGTAGATAAAGGCCTGGTTACAGACCAGATGGTACTGACGATAGGATATGACAGGAGCAGTCTTGAAAATCCGGAGATAAGGAAAGCTTATCGGGGGGAAGTGACGGTAGACTATTATGGCCGCAGGGTTCCGAAACATGCTCATGGAACACAAAATCTGGGCAGATGGACTGCTTCTGCGAGAATCATTACCGAGGCGGTGATGGAACTATACAGCCGGATTACGGATGAGAAGCTTTTGATTCGGAGAATTAGCGTGACGGCTAATCATGTGACGGCAGAAGCCGATGCGCGGAAGGAAGAAACTTACGAGCAGCTAAACCTTTTCACTGATTACGGAAAGCTCAATAAGCAGCAGGAAGAAGAGAAGGAGGCTCTTGGAAAAGAGCGTAAGCTCCAGCAGACGATGTTGGAGATTAAGAAAAGATACGGAAAAAACGCGGTTTTAAAAGGTATGAATCTGGAAGAAGGAGCGACCGCAAAGGAGCGGAACAACCAGATTGGCGGACATAAGGCCTGAATGACAGCCGGAGGTGAGAAAAAATGACAGAAAGAAAAAGAAACGGGAACAAAAAAGAGGCAGAAAGATTAGAACAAGACATCGGCCGGTATCAGGACATCATCGGCTTGCCGCATCCGGTGTCGAAAAAACATCCGCAGATGTCTTTGAGGGACAGGGCGGCTCAGTTTGCTCCTTTTGCGGCGCTTTCCGGGCATGGAGAAATAATCCGGCAGACAGAAAAATCCCATGTGGGAGAGGACATAGAACGGGTGGAGTACGAGGGGGAAATCTAATATCGTATTGCAAAAAAAGCGGGCGATGCGCGCAGTGCCGTATTCTCGTTATTCAAGTCAAGAGCGCAGTACCCGGCGCGTTAGGATTTGTACAATCTCGTCCACCGATTCTTCTTTCCCATTCTTTTCCCAGTGAATGAATACATTTAACAAAGCGCCGGCATAATAATATAAATCATAGACCGACCCGGAATAGGAGGGAGCCACGTAAAGTTCGGCGTATTCGTTAATGGCGTCGATCATAAGGTAGTACAGGTGGGCTTCTTCTAAGGTGATGAATAGAAAAGCATAGCGGTCAAAGTAGCAGAGCGCATGGCGGATACGGTCTTTTGTCCGGAGCATGGTGAACGTAAGATTTCCAGGGCATTCCTCCCGATAGCCGTTGATTACTTCGTGGAGATAATTATTCAGGGCGTCCGTTTTATCATGAAAATAATGATAAAAAGTCATGCGGGATACGCCGGCTTTTTTTACAATATCTGAAATCGTTATGGATTCAAAACCTTTCCGATGCGTTAGGGACAGAATGGCTTCACCGATGCACTGCCTGGTAAATCGGTTCCTTTTTGTGAATTTTTTGTTGATTAATTTTCGCATCCCGGTTTCCTCCTGAAAATAGTTACACTTTGCGTTTCTTTGTAAATTGTATCACAAGATGAAAAAAGGTACAATTAATAAGTAGTAATAAAAACTACATGTTCCGTTTGAACGTTCATCGGCTGGAGTAAGCAGCCCTTGAATCATAACGCAGGCGGAGCAATAGGAGGAAAAGATGGATAAATTAGTAATATTAGCTGAGACAGGATCCGATATTACGAAAGAAGTAGCGGAAGCCTACGGAATTGAACTGGTGCCGATGCATGTATCGTTTGGCAGTGAGGCGAAGGACGACGGTACTTTTCCGGCGGAAGAGATTTACGGATATTATGAGCGAACGGGAACGCTGCCAAAAACCAGCGGCTGTGTGCCGGAGGATTTTACAAAGATATTCGGGGAGATACGAGAGAAATATCCGGAAACCCGGATTTTGTATCTTGCCTATTCTGCGGTTACCACCTGCTCTTATCAGAGCGCCCAAATTGCAATTGATACGGGACATGTAGAAGGTGTGACTTGCGTAGACACCAAACAGGTATCTGCAGGACAGTACGCGGTGGTGGTAAAGATGGCGAAGCTTTTGAGGGAGCATCCGGAGTGGACTCCTGAGGAGGCTGCTAAGCAGGCGGCGCGCCTGTCCGGGCAGGTGAAGATGTGCTTTGTTCCGGATACGCTGGAATTTCTGCGGGCAGGGGGAAGAGTCAGCAATGCGGCCGCACTGGCGGGAAGTCTGTTAAAGCTGCATCCATGTATTGAGATTCTTGACGGATATCTCCAGGCGACAAAGAAATTTCGCGGCAACATGGGAAAGATTGCACCGAAGCTGGTGAAGGAATATATTGCGGGACAGAAATTATCCTTGGACGAGATATATTTGATCTGGGCGCCGGGCCTTTTAAGTGATACAATGAAGGCGGCAGAGAAAGCGGCCTATGAATGCGGGGTAAAGAAAATCACCTGGGTGCAGACCGGAGGCGTGATTACTTGTCACGGCGGGCCGGGGGCATTTGGAATCGTAGGCTTTTCCCAGCAGATTTGAAAAATGAAGAAAGAGAGGATATTCAAATGAAAATTGCAGTAACGTATGAAAACGGGCAGGTGTTCCAGCATTTTGGGCATACGGAGAAGTTTAAAGTGTATCATGTAGAGGATCGTAAGGTTGTGTCTTCTGAGATCGTGGATACCAACGGCCAGGGACACGGCGCTCTTGCGGGATTTTTGCTGGGCGGCGGAGTGGATATGCTGATTTGCGGCGGTATCGGCGGCGGCGCCAGGGCGGCGCTTGCCGAGGCCGGGATTGATTTGTATCCGGGGTGTTCCGGCGATGCGGACGAGAAAGTGGAGCAGTTTCTGGCGGGAACTTTGAATTACGATCCGGATACGGTATGCAGCCATCATGGAGAGCATCATCAGGAAGGGCATAGCTGCGGCGGACATGGGGAGGGACACGGCTGCGGAAATCACGGCTGCCATTCGTAATGAAGGGAGAATATCAGCATATCAGGCACGGATTTGAACCGGTTTATGACGCCAGATCCCGGATTTTGATTCTGGGAACGCTGCCTTCGGTAAAATCCAGGGAGCAGCAGTTTTATTACGGGCATCCCCAGAACCGGTTCTGGAAAGTGCTGGCAGGCGTTGTGAAAGAGACGGAGGTTCCGTCGTCAGTTATGGAGAAAAAGCAGTTTTTGCTCAAGCATAGGATTGCCATATGGGACGTGATTGCGGAGTGCGATATTATCGGTTCCAGTGACAGTTCTATTAAAAATGTAGTTCCGGCGGATTTGACAAGGATTCTAAAAGCGGCGCCGATTCAGGGGATTTACGCAAATGGCGCGAAAGCTTATGATCTGTATATGAAATATAGCTATGAAAAGACCGGCCGGGAGATCATCAAGCTCCCCTCCACCAGTCCGGCAAATGCGGCGTTTCAGATGAACAGGCTATTGTCTGTGTGGGAAAGCATGCTGTCCGGGTTTACAGAGGATATGATAGAGGATCTTGGAGCGGCAAGCCAAACTTCTTGACCTGCATTTTGTATACGTGGTAAAGTAGGTAGTATAGATTTTACTATGAGAAAAGAATGAGAGGGTTTGATTATGAAGAAAAATAATCCAAAGGCATTGCTGCCGATTGGCGTTTTCCTGGCGTTGTATCTGGGACTGGGAATTGTGTTTGAATATGTGATGAAGATTCCTATGGGATTTTACAATATTCCGATTGTGACTGCGTTTCTTGCCGCGATTTTGACGGCCTGTCTTCAGAACAGGGAATTAAAGTTTGATGATAAGCTTAGTATCATGGCTCAGGGCATGGCGGATAAGAATATTATTACGATGCTGCTGATTTTCCTGGTTGCGGGAACTTTTGTAGGCGTGGTGGGAAGAAGCAGCGCCGAGAGCGTGGCGTATTTTATGCTGTCGCTGATTCCTGCAAGATTTGCGGTTGCGGTGCTTTTTGTTGTGGCCTGTTTTGTATCTACAGCCATGGGTACGTCGGTAGGGACAATTACGCTGATTACGCCGATTGCCGTTGCGGTTTCCGCGGCGTCCGGGTTCAACCTTCCGCTGTGCGTGGGCTCGGTTATGGGCGGCGCTATGTTCGGCGATAACCTATCCTTTATATCCGATACTACGATTGCGGCGTGTAACGGGCAGGGCTGCGCTATGAAAGACAAGTTTCGGGAGAATTTTGGAATTGCCCTTCCGGCCGCGCTGGTTACGCTGGCGTTGATATTGGCGCTTTCTATGAGTACCGACTTAAGCGGGGCTGTAACACAGGAGTATAACCTGATTCAGATTATCCCTTATGTATTGGTGCTGATTGGCGGAGTAATTGGAATCAATGTATTTGTGGTGCTTCTGGTGGGGATTGTGTCAGGGGCGGCAATTATGCTGGCCACCGGTCAGATTACCCCTGTGGAACTGATCGGCAATATGGGTTCCGGGGCGGCGGGAATGTTCGAGACCTGCATGGTGGCCGTTCTTGTGTCGGCTATGTGCGCGCTGATTCGGGAATACGGCGGGTTTGAGGCTCTGCTTTCGGCGATCCGCAGAGTGTTCAAAGGGAAGAAAGGCGGACAGCTTGGCATGGGACTTTTGGTGTGCGCCATGGATATTGCTACGGCGAATAATACGGTTGCTATCGTTATGGCCAATCCTATCGCTTCCGAGATGTCGGAAGAATACGGGATTACCCCCAGAAAAGCAGCTTCTATCCTGGATACCTTTTCCTGTATTTCCCAGGGGGCGATTCCCTACGGCGCCCAGATGCTGGTGGCGCTGTCCGCGGCCAATGAACTGGGGTATGAGCTGTCGGCTTTTGACGTGATACCGAAACTGTTTTATCCGGGGCTTTTGCTGGTCAGCTCGCTGATTTTTATCTTCGTGCTGCCGGATAGGAAGAAAGCATAGAAAATGCGAGGAATATGAGATATTGGCTTGGATTCCGGCGGGACGGAGAAGGAAGACATGATACATATTGCAATATGCGACGATGAAGAGAAGTTTGTAAGTCATTTGACAGGTCTGATCCGGCAGTATGAAGCAGAGAACAGTGAAGAAATTAAGATTACCGTATACTATGACGGCTTGGACTTAATTGAAAAATATGATACTGCCATCGACCTTATTTTTCTGGATATCCAGATGAGGCTGGTGGACGGGCTGCACGCGGCGGAGCGGGTGCGGAAGCTGGACGGGAATGTGGGGATTATTTTCCTCACAACCCTGACCCAATACGGACTGGAAGGATATAAATATCAGGCTCTTGATTATATCATCAAGCCGATCAAATATGTGCGTTTAAAGGCTGAAATGGATCGGTTTATGGCCAGGCGCTGCTTGGAAAAGGATCCGTTTATCTGCATCGGAAATGATTCGGGAAAGTATAAGGTGCCTTTAAATACCCTGCGCTATGTTGAGACGTTTAACCGGAATCTGATGTTTCATGCCAAGCAGGAGAATATTATCTGTTACAGGAGCATGAAAGAGGTTGCGCAGGAGCTTTCCGCCCATCATTTCGCTCGGTGCCACAGCGGCTGCCTGGTGAATCTCGATTATGTGAAGGGGGTAAAGAAGCTTGAAATTACGTTGATTACCGGGGAAGTACTGCCGATCAGCCAGCCAAAACGTAAGGAATTTATGGAGCAGTTAACCGAATACTGGGGGGACATGTTATGATAGAATTTCTGGATGTTGTGTCTTATGTTGTTCAGTGGGCGTATGTTTTGGTGTTTTACCTGCTGCTCCACTCTTTTTTATCACTGAGGAAGAATATACTGCTGCGTGTATTGGCGTTCTTTGTAGGGGCGCCGATTTTTGTTGTGATTGTGTACTCAAATGATTTGGCTAATCTTTTGGCTCCGCTGGTGGGATTTGTTCTTTATACAGCGGTGTTTTTTTCGGGGGATTTTATAGAGAAGCTAACGGCGGTGCTGGTATTTTACCCGGCGGTGATTGGAGTTAATTACCTGATGCAGGATATCGGAAGCCGCGTATTCTTTGGGATAACAAACGCTCCGCCGGGAATGGATTTGGGATGGACGAAGGAAATGCTTTTTATGAGTTCCTTTATTAATATGGTTACCATAGTGGGCAGGCTTGTGTTCTGGCTGGCCGCGTGGGCGCTGTTGAGAAAATACTTGAAGCGAATTATGGAAAATCTGACTTTTCGGATGTGGCTGATCGTGGATATACTGCTTCTTGCGCCGATTACGGCTATTTTCATCATTATTTATTTTCTTCCGGGAGAGATTGCCGTAGTATATCCGATCTGTATTGCGTCGGTTATTTCCAGCTTTGGCGGAATCGGCCTGGCGGCGTATATCAGTGATTCTCTGAGAACGGAATACGGCGCCAGGGAGTTGGAGGCGAAACTATCCTATTATAAAGATAAGACGAAGGAAGAGGAACGGGTGCGGAGAGTGTATCATGATATGAAGAACCATCTCCTTGTGCTGCAGGCAAAGGCGGAGGATTCCCGGGAAATCGGAAAGTCAATTGAAAGCCTCCAGGAGGAAATAGAAGGATACGAGGCGTACTGTCATACCGGCAATGATTTTCTGGATGTGGTAATCCGGGATAAGATCAGGGCGGCTAAGAGCCGGAACATTGATTTCCAGGAAATGATCCGGTTTGGGGACGGCGGTTTTATCGACCCGCTGGATATCAGTACTATTTTTGGAAACGCGCTGGATAATGCCATCGAGGCGAGCGAGAAGCTGGCGGAGAGCATGCGGCTTATTACGGTAAAAGCGTCTCGGATCCATGATATGCTGGTGGTGGCGGTGGAAAATAATATGCAGCCGGATATGGCGCCGCTATATGGGAAGACCGGCAAGAAGGATACGTTGATGCACGGCTTTGGAATTGCCAATATCCAGAGCGCGGCGGAAAAATATGGCGGACAGTGTACGGCGAGGACGAAGGATGGGAAATTTGTATTGAAGGTAATAATTCCGGTTCCCTGAGTGTTCCGAATGAGGGGGGGCAGAAGATTTGTCAGGGCAATCAAAGAACGCGGCTCAGGCAGTTGCGCGGATTATATTAGATTTTACCTCGTCCGTGTTAGATTAATCATTTTATATGGCGGGATTCCTCTATTTTCATATACTGAAATCAGGTTCCGGACAGGAAGCTGAAGGAAACGATAACATCTATAAAAAGGGGAATCTGCTATGAGTATTATTTTAAGTACAACGAAACTAACGAAGCGCTACGGCAAAGAGCCAAATATAGTAAATGCCTTAAATGAAGTTGACCTTGTCATTGAGCAGGGAGAATTTGTGGCGATTATCGGCACTTCCGGCAGCGGGAAATCGACGCTGCTGAATATGCTGGGAGGGTTGGATCGGCCGGACTCCGGCAGTGTGAGAGTGGACAATTATGAACTGGGGAAGTTAAACGACGAGGATTTAACCGTGTTTAGACGGCAGCGGATCGGGTTTATTTTTCAGAATTATAATCTGGTTCCGGTTTTGAATGTATATGAGAATATCGTCATGCCCATCCAGCTTGACGGAAAGAAGCCGGATAAGAGATTTATCCATGAAATCGTATCCATGCTGGGGCTGGATAAGAAGCTTTATAATATGCCAAATACCCTGTCCGGCGGGCAGCAGCAGCGGGTGGCCATTGCGAGGGCGCTGGCCAGCAAACCGGCGATTATCCTTGCGGATGAGCCGACCGGGAATTTGGACAGCAGAACCAGCGACGAGGTGATCGAACTGCTCAAAGCGTCCGGAAGGAAGTTTCATCAGACGATAGTGATGATTACCCATAATCCGGAGATTGCCGTCCAGGCAGATCGACGTATCCGTATTGAAGACGGAAATATCTGTGAGTAGGGCGGTGGATGAGATGAAAGAACAGAACATAATAGTAAAAACACTTACAATCCGCAGCTTAAGAAAGAACAAAGGACGAAATCTGGCGGCGATACTGGCGATTATTCTGACGACGATGATGTTTACTACATTGTTTACGCTGGCGCAGAGCATGGGAAAGAACATGACGGAAATGTATCTTCACCAGTCCGGAACCAAAGCCCATGCGACCGGCAAGGGGGTTTCCGATGAAGAGGCGGAAAAGATAGCGTCCCATCCGGACGTGGCGTCAAGCGGAAGAAGTATCGTAGTCGGTTTGGCGGAGAATTTAAGGCTTGCCGGGCGCCAGGTAGAGATCCGTTACGGAGAAGACCAGTATGCAAAGGATGGGTTTGCATGGCCGGAAACCGGCAGAATGCCGGAAAGGAAAGATGAGATTGCCCTGGATACGCTGGTGGCAGAACGGCTGGGAATCGAGCCGAAACTTGGGGAACAGGTAACGCTGGAGTGGAGGAAGGATACGCGTTTGGAGGAACAGACGTCGGATACGTTTACGCTGTGCGGACTCTGGGAAGGAAATCTCTCATCCTATGCAAGTATGGCTTGGGTCAGCGAGGATTTCGTAAGAGAAAACTGCGGCGCCGTCGGAGAACCGGAAGACGGCCAGGCGCTGGGACTTCAGATGATAGGGATATCTTTTGCGGATACCGAACATATTCAGGAAAAGGCGGATAAGGTTTTGGCTGACTGCGGACTGACGGGGGTAGAATTGACGGAAAATCTGGCTTACGCAGAAGAAGTGCAGCAGAGTATCCGAATGGAGAATCTTCCGGTTTACGTCGGTATGCTGTTAACTTTTCTTGCGGGATACTTGATTATCTACAATGTATTTCAGATTTCTGTTGCGTCCGATATCCAGTTTTATGGAAAATTGAAAACCCTTGGAGCCACCAGAAAGCAGATACGGAAAATGATTCTTGGGCAGGGAAGTTTCCTGTCTGTCATCGGAATCCCGGCAGGATTAATTCTGGGATATCTGCTTGGTATCGTTCTGGTTCCGATTCTTATGTCAAAGACAGAGAACGCGCTGGTTTCTGCAAATCCGGTGATCTTTGCAGGCGCCGTACTGTTTGCCTTTTTCACCGTGATGATTTCCTGCCTGCTGCCCGCGCGATTGGCGGGACGGGTATCTCCGATGGAAGCTCTCCGCTATACGGATGCAGATGCCGGCAGCGGAAAAAAGATGAAACGGAGTACCAACGGGGCTTCGCTGCAGGGGATGGCATGGGCGAATCTTTGGAGGAACAAGAAAAGAACCGTGCTGGTGGTTAGTTCTCTAACTTTGGGGCTGGCGCTGATGAGCTTCTTCTATGCTAAGAACGCCAGCTTTGATGTGGAAAAATATCTGGCGGAGCTTGCGGCGGCAGATTTTCAGATCGACGACGCAACGAACGAAAAGGTGGGAGGATATGATCCTCAGAGCCAGACGATTCGTCCGGAACTGATTGACGAGATTGCTTCCTTAGAAGGGCTAGAGGCGACGGGGCGTCTGTATTCCAGGGAAACAAGCCAGTCTCTCAGCGGCCGGGCAAGGGAGAATCTAGAAAGCTTTTACGATGGGGAGAGATTAGAAGAGTTTGAGGCGGATTATCCGGATTTTCCGAATTGGAAGAGAGGATTCGACGAGGCTCTAGGCGGGAAGGAAACGATTCACACCATTTACGGGGCGGACGGAATCATCCTGGATGCGGCAGTAGGAGACGGGTATGTCCTTTCAGGAACCTATGACCCGGAACAATTTGCCACGGGAGAATATGCCCTTGCAATCGGGCCGTCGGTAGAGCCGCAGGAACTGCTTCCTACGTATTCAGTAGGAGAGACGGTTATAATAGAGGGGCGGGAATTTACGATTATGGCGGTACTGTCGCCTCTGCGTCCTATGACGGCAGGCATGACCCCGTCGTTTGACATACCGCTGGTTATTCCGGCGGATGTATATACCGAGCTGTGGCCCGACAGTCATTTGAGAAAATATTACTTTAACGTGGCGGATGAAGGTATGGAGGAAGCCGGGGAACTGCTTAACAGCTATCAGCAGACGAAGGCTGTGGGCATGTCGATTACAGACCGCAAGTCAATGACCCTTCAATATGAGGCGGAAACCCGTTCTTCGGCGGTAATCGGCTATGCCATCAGTGTGGTAATTGCGCTGGTAGGGGTGTTGAACTTTGTAAACAGTATGGTGACGGCGATTATTTCCCGGAAAAAGGAATTTGCCATGATCCAGAGCGTAGGGATGACAAAACGGCAGCTTGGACGGATGCTCGCTTTTGAGGGACTTGGTTACGCGGGAATTACTTTGGCAGTTAGTTATATATTAAGCGCTTTTATTGTAGGCGTTGTTGTTCGGGCAATTGCGGAGGAAGGATATACTTCTACGTTCCATTTTACGCTGCTTCCGCTTGCGGTTTGTACGCCGGTTCTGATAGGGTTTGCGGTTCTGATACCGTATATCTGCTTTCGGAATCTGGAGAAACAGAGCGTTACGGAGAGGCTGCGGATGTCATAGTTGAATACCTGGAAATCTTATGATAAACTTATAGATACTAAAATTATCCTTATCTATTGAGGGCAGTCTACAGGCTGCCCCAAACTATATTTTTATTATGAGGTGTCATGTATGAGATTTGTAAAAAAAGCGATCAGTATGTCGCTGGCGGCCGCGCTTCTTTTTTTGGAAGCGGGAATTCCGGTTTATGCGTAGGAGGTTGAGGCAGTCATAACTGAGAACCAGGAAGAAATAACGGATGAAGATGCGGAGAGCGAATATTCGGATCCGCAGGAAGACAACGTGGGAGAAGGACAAAACGAGGCAGAAAAAGTTCAGGAAGACGAAGAAACAGATTTGGTAGCAGAAGAATCGGAAGATGTCGTTGACGAAAGTATTCGAGTGAACGATAGCGTAGAAAATGAGTTGTCAGAATCAGAGGATGAAGTTCGTTTTTTGGAAGAAGCAGAACATGTTGTTGAAGAAGAGAATATGGAACAGAAGGCGGGAGGATTAAGCCTTTCGGTACAGTTCCCAACCGATATAAAATGTGGAGTACCAGTGACATTTACTATGAACGCCAGTGGCGGAACCGGACAGTATCAATATAGAATTGCCGCGCTGATGAGAAAAGAAGGTTCGGAACTTGTTTCGGTGTATGACGTTAGTTATGGCAATAATAGCGCTTATCAGGAAAACAATACGTTTCAGTTTACATTTTTTGCGTCCGGAACATATTATCTTCGGTTTAGTACGATGGATATGGGGACAAAGCAAACAGTCTCTACCGGTTTATTTGAATATCCGATTACCATACAGGACGCCGCCTATCCGTCTGTGGAACAGATTGTGGATCGTGTTTCGGCAGAGTGTTTAAAGAGCTGTTCAACAGATTACGACAAGGCATTATGGCTTCACGACTGGATTATAAAGAATGCAGAATATGATAATTCTTATACCTACTGTTCAGCGGAAGGGGTGCTTGCAAGAAAAATAGGAACATGTGAGTCCTATCATAGGGCTTATGTGCTGCTCCTTGATAAAGTAGGGATACAGACAGGACGGATTACAGGCAACGGTCATGTTTGGACTGCTGTAAAAATAGACGGCAAGTGGTACCAGGTTGACACAACGTGGGACGGCGGCCAGGCACAAAAGGGAACAGATTATCAATATTTATTTTTTGGATTGACAGATTACATCATAGGGCTTGTGCATACAGACCATAAAGCTGCTGTTTCCGGATATGAATCAACGGCTTTGGAGAATAATTATTTTATTAAAACCGGAAAAATAAAACAGTGGTCGGTTCCATTTGAGGATTCCATAAAAAAGAATCTTAACGAGGGAAAAGGCGAATTTATTGTTCCAGTGACAAGCAGTATGCCGAATAATTATAAAAATATAATCTATAATCTTGCAGCGTACCAGTTGTCAAACCAAGATTGGGATGGAAAGAAGATATCCGTTTCTTATAAAAATAATTCGCTTATTATAAGGCCGGATAATGGCGTAGACGAGCTGCTTTCGATAAGGGTCGTACCGCCCGTTAAGAAAATATATGAAAAAGGCGAGGCGATTGATTCTGCCGGATTAAAAGTAATAGCGTATTATTTGGGCGGGATAAAGACAAGGGTATTAGATAAAAGCGAGTATCGAATTGATGGGTTTCAGACAACAGATGTAGGAAAGCATACGGCTACAGTGACTTATAACGGAGAGACGGATTCGTTTACGTATGATGTAAAAGAAAAGCCGAATACTGGCGGAGGAGAAAATACCGGAGACGGCTCTGGCGAAACTACCCAGCCTGAGAAACCGAAACCAGTCGGCATATCCTAC
>CAJURK010000052.1 GCA_910588745.1 uncultured Dorea sp.
TTTCCATACCGTCCATGCCCTTCATCTGGATATCCAGAAACAGGATGTCGATCTGCCCATTGTAGTTCAGCAGCTCTTCGCCGCTGGAAAATGTCCGAATGGTGATCTCCCGGTTCTTTTTACGAAAGAAATCCGAAACAAAAGACATTATATGATCAGACATATGTTTTTCATCATCACAGATTGCAATACGGATCAATGCGCCACCTCCTCGTCATTATATCGCCAGCAGCAAAAGTTTATCTTTTCCGCTGCCATAGACAGACATTTTATTATAGTCTGTCGGAAATGCCAAAACAATTTGATTGCTGTGAAATGTTTATCTGTTGCTGTGAAATGCTGAATTAAAATCTATATGGGACAACTGTACCGGCAAAAAATTTCTTACTTACTTCCACACAAATTACCATGGAAAACGGTACCCTCCAGAATTAAAACCGTAAGCGACGCAAAAAGCGCATAGCACATTCCCTGGGCGACACTCATCCGGCACAGCTGCTTCCCGTTCAGTCCAACAGAGCGCAGGATGCTGTTCTCCCGCTTCCGGGATATCTGGTTGGAAAGCGTTGTATTGATCAAATTGACAACGCCAAACAGGAAGAGCGGCACGAACATGATGAGCCACCTCCAGAATCCGAGATAACAGCGTATCAGATATCGTGTTTGATATGCCGTTCACCATAGTTCCGGTATGTATAACAGCATCTGCCCGAAAGGTATCCGTCATGGAATTCTGCTGATTTGGCCGGAGAATCTCTGCGAAGGTTACGGCAGGTTGTTGTTCTCCGGAAAGTCTAACAGCAGGTTTGCATGAATCGGATTAAAATTCAAGGCGGAGGATTTGACGTTTACGTATGAAGCTACCTGCCACAATGTCAAGTGATGAATTCAAAAAGGGATAAAAAATGGACTGCTCCCCGTCAAGTAGGCAAATGAAAAAACACATATAGACAACCCCATTTAATCAAATAAATTTAACTATTATAACAAGGGCTTCCTGGATGGAAACCCCGGTCTAACAGGTTGTTTAACTCGCTGCTGAAACCTGTCTTATCGCTTATCCGATCCCCATCCCGGCACATTTTTTCCGCTATTTTAGGCGCCTCATAAATGCCGTGCGATTCCTCGTATATTTCTCTGATTTCTTTCATCCGTCTCTCTTTTTTGCTCTGGCAAACAGATAGGACATGCTTCTTGAAAGCAGCGTATCCGCTTCTTGAAACGCCTAAAATCCGAAGCGCTTCGCTGACATTCAGGCGGCGTTTCCCTTCTTCCCTTAACTGTTCTTTTTTCAGCATGGCGTTCTCTTTTGCCTGGTCGCTTGCATAATTTCCTGCTCCCCTTGTGGGTACCTCTCCGGAATTTTCACTGGCGGCGCTCACCCAGTTTCTCAGGGCATTACGGCTTATTCCAAGGTTTTCTGCGCATTTCTTCAGGCCAAGCTCCTTATGGGAGAGATAATACTGCACTGCATTTTCCTTAAACTGCTTATCAAGCTGTTTACTCATGAAAAATCTCCTACATCTTTTTGTATTATACAGCTTTTTCTGAAACTTTCCACTTATAACTTGTACTATTTATATTCTAACACAAATTTTTGAAACGGGAATTGTATCGTTCGCATTCTGTACGGAGAGAATATATACTTTTAAAATATTTACTTTCCCTGTCAATAGAGTGCCTCAAATCATCGGGAATGGTTATATATTTTGTGCAGCCACGATGCTTTTTGCCATTATAAAATTTTTATGGAAGCAAGGACAATCCATATCCTTTGATGATTTCAAAATAGGAAGTCCGGAAATACAATCTACAAGGACATGGTTTTTGTAATCCCAATAGAATTCATAGTTTTTTCGTTTGACTGGTGAGAGGCAATGTGAACACTAAGTTTACAGTCTGCATCCGCTTTGGGTTGATTGTCAGGTTTAAATTTGTTGAACAGAAACGATTTCGGATTATTTTACAATGTATTGTCAGCAATCAGACAAAAGAATTAAGTATGATAAAACAGGTATCTATAATTGTATAGTTCGTAAGAAAGACTAGAAGACAAATCCAGATTCAGGAAGAGAGATTCATAAAATTTAGCAACAGGCTGGGAAGTAAAAAGTCTGATATCTTCAATGGTTTCTTGACGGTAGATAGCAATCGGATCCTTTCTGGCAAATCGATTTTGGCAATTTAATTATACCATTTGAAGCTGATTGCAACTATAAATTTGGAGCGACAAAGAGGTTGACCATGCGCATTCCAATGAACATCCCTCTTGCATAATCATTCCAGAGCGGAGCGCGCTCTCCTAATAGATACGGGAAAAAAATAAGTCCGTTCGACCCCGGCGTCGCAGTATATGCCATTTCATTTAAATACTCATATATATTCTGTCCCTGCAGAACGGCATTCTCTGTTTCTTCCTTGGCAAACTTATCAATAAACCATCTGATTGCCGCTCCCGAGGTTTGAATCGGCGCGTCAAATACCCAAGGCATTCCTTCAATAGCACAGGGCCTTGTTACTACCGGAACATCAGGCGCGCTTTTTACATCACTTCCAACAAATACAAGAGATGTTGTGCCGGAAGACTCCCCACAGTCCCCCAGACGGCTCATCCCGGTAGCATACATAGCCGCCATAGCGTCCGAACAGCCTGCCAATACCGGAATTCCGGCTGCCAGTCCCGTAACCTTTGCCGCTTCTGGCGTTACATAACCAATCACCTCATCAATCAATTTAATTGGCGGTAAGAGTTCCTTAAGATTTACACCAATGGCATCTCCAATAACTTCTGACCATTCAAGGGTACCAATATCCATACACTGTGTGCGAAGTCCCTGATCAATATCTGAAGTTATTACTCCAGTAAGTTTATAATTGATATAAGAACTTGCCTGCATAAAGTGTTTAGTCCTTTGAAACAATTCAGGTTCATGGTGTTTAAACCACAAAATTTTATTTGGCAAAAACGCTACCGATGGCTGTCCTCCAACAATTCTTACAAATTGTTTATAACCAATCTTCTCAATGATTTCCCGAAGTTCTCCCACTGACCGGCTGTCTTGATAGGTCAATGCTCTATAAAGAGGCATGCCGTTCTCTGCAACCGGCAGCAAGGAAACCGTATGGGAACTGATACAAATACCACGAATTTTCTTTACAGCTTCTATCCCAATCCGCTCGGTAATGGTATTAAAAATATACTGTACGTTCTGCCACCACTCGTTAGCATCCTGTTCATGCATATTCAACCCGGGATTATAGAACTTATTAGGAAGGCTGGCATCTGCCACAACCCTTCCGTCATTTCCAAGCGCTACAGCTTTAATATTTGTTGTTCCCATATCCATTCCAATCACATATGTGTTTTCTAAACCCACTTTGTCACCTCCGTATTTATTTATGGTTTCATTATGCTGATAATTTATCCCTTCTTCAAACTAAGCATTTCCTATATAAAAAGGAAATTTTCAACCAGGAACCTTTCCCTTTCTATACGGAAATTTTCTGTTTGTTTTCTCTTAAACCTTTCGATAAGCTATTGCCAGAAACAAAAATCATAATTTCAAATTTCGGAGGTATTAAAATGAAAGCAGCGCTTATGTATGGACCAAATGATATTCGCGTAGAAGAAACAGAAAAACCAGCATGCCCTGAGAATGGCCTGATTCTTAAAATTATGGCAGTTGGTCTTTGCGGCTCTGACATCCGCAACCTGACAACTGATTCAAGAAAGGGAAATTATCCGTTCATTTACGGCCACGAGATTGTGGGAGAAGTGTGCGAAGCAGGCAGTTCACAGACCAAATACCAAATCGGCCAGCGGCTGTTCCTCTTTCCGGGAACTTACTGCATGGAATGTGACGAATGCTTAAGCGGACACAGCGAAAACTGCTCAAACACCCATGTTGCAAAACTTGCCGGAACCGGCGGCTTCGCACAATATATCGCTGTGGGCGGAGAAAAGATCAAATATGGCGGAATCTATGAGATTCCAGATGGAGTCAGCTATGAAGCAGCTTCCCTTGGAGAACCTTTAACCTCTGTATTTGCCTGCCTTGAGAATATTAAAGTAGGTTATCCAGATACATTAGTCATTATTGGCGCCGGTCCGATTGGTGATTTTATGGCTCAAATTTCCAAAATCCGGGGGGCACAGCGCATTATTATGATTGACATTAACCAGAATCGTCTGGAAATGGCAAAACAGTTTGGTGTAGATGAAATCATAAATTCGTCTGTTGAAGACCCAATTGAAGCAATCATGCGTCTAACAAATGGCAAAGGGGCAGATAAGGTTATCTCCGCAACACCGGCAAATGCAACCCAAACTCAGTCTATCCACATGGTAAAAAAAGGGGGACTTGTTGTATTCTTCGGCGGAGTTCCAAAGGGTTCTATGACAGAACTTGACTGCAACCTTATCCACTATAATAATATCTGGATCAAGGGACACTTCGGAGCATCTTATGACCAGAGCAAACGCGCCTTCAAGCTTGCTACAGCGCCGAATTTCCCGTCTGATAAGTTTATTACGCATATTCTTCCTCTTGATAAAATCAATGAAGGGATTGAACTGACAAGAAGCGGCGAAGCCGTAAAGGTTGTTCTTCATCCATGGGACTAATTTAGTCAATCGGTTACTGTATAAAGAATTCCCCTCTGTTTGATCGTAACCGCCAAATTGATGCTTTACCTCTTCGCATCTTTGACAGCGTTTCCTGTCTTTGCTGATAAACAACCAAGAGAGCGCAATCGGATAAACCGCTTACGCTCTCTGTCCATTTTAGAATATTCGCATTTTACTTTGACCTACTCTAGCCATCTACGCTGTAATTTGGCGCCTCTTTCGTTATGTGGATATCGTGAGGGTGGCTCTCCTTTAAGGAAGCTGCCGATATCTTAATAAATCTTCCGTTCTTCTTCAACGCCTCAATATTCTTCGCTCCGCAGTATCCCATTCCGGAGCGTATGCCTCCGAGCAGTTGGAATACCGTATCCTCTACCGTTCCCTTGTAGGCGACACGTCCTTCTACGCCTTCCGGAACCAGCTTCTTAGCGTCGGACTGGAAGTAACGGTCCTTACTGCCGTTCTCCATAGCCGCGATCGACCCCATGCCCCGATATACTTTATACTTTCTTCCCTGATACAGCTCAAAAGTTCCCGGGCTCTCATCGCATCCGGCAAAGATACTGCCCATCATACACACGTTAGCTCCTGCCGCAATCGCCTTCGTCATATCTCCGGAGAACTTGATGCCGCCGTCTGCAATAATCGGAATACCATACTTGTCCGCCGCTTCATAGCAATTCATAATTGCCGTAATCTGCGGTACGCCAATTCCAGCCACAATACGCGTCGTACAGATGGAACCCGGTCCGATACCAACCTTAACCGCATCCGCGCCTGCTTTGATCAGAGCCTCTGCCGCCTCTCCCGTCGCAACATTTCCTGCAATCACCTGAAGATCCGGGAATTTTGACTTCACCATATCCACGGAGCGGATTACATTAGCGGAATGTCCGTGGGCTGAATCCATAACCACCACGTCAACCTTCGCATCCACAAGCTCCCTCGCCCGATCCAGGCAGTTTGCAGTGATTCCGATTGCGGCGCCGCACAGCAGACGACCCTGTTCATCCTTTGCCGAATCCGGATACTTAATCTGCTTCTCGATATCCTTAATCGTAATTAGGCCTTTCAGGTTAAAATTCGCGTCTACAATGGGAAGCTTCTCCTTTCTCGCCTTAGCAAGAATCATCTTCGCCTCTTCCAACGTAATGCCTTCCCTGGCCGTAATCAATCCTTCTGAGGTCATAGATTCTTTGATTTTCTTAGAAAAATCTTCCTCAAACTTCAAATCACGGTTCGTAATGATACCGACTAATTTACCTTTCTCTGTAATGGGGACTCCTGAAATCCGAAACTTACCCATCAGATCATTCGCATCTGCCAGAGTATGCTCCGGTGAAAGATAGAATGGGTCTGTGATAACGCCATTCTCGGAACGTTTGACTTTGTCTACTTCTTCTGCCTGCTCTGTAATCGACATATTCTTGTGAATGATGCCGATTCCTCCCTGACGTGCCATCGCAATCGCCATACGATGCTCGGTAACCGTATCCATGCTGGCGCTCATCATCGGAATATTTAAACGAATTTGCTTAGTCAGATAGGTAGACAAATCCACCTGGTTTGGAATTACCTCTGAATATCCAGGCACCAGTAAGACATCGTCAAACGTAATTCCTTCTCCAATAATTGTTCCCATGATTAATCCTCTCTTTCTTATCTATAACTAATTTCCTCACTATGTATTAACAGCTATCATACAAAAACATGACGCTACTTGTCAACCATTTTTTATTATTTTCTGATAACTTTTCTCGGCGCCTGCATCCACATTCCCTCAAGCATACGCTCGTCCGGCTCAAAAAGTACTCTTTTCTTTACTCCGGCTTCAACAAAAATCATCTCGTACACCGGCGCGTCGCCAAATCCGCCTGTAAAATCATAAACCTTTGCATCGTGAAAGGAATTTAACTGGGGGGTTCCTGACGGCGCAAGCAGTTCCATATCTTTCATATTTGCCGAAAATACATTCTTACGCCGTTCTTTGTGCATAATCTTATCAATATCAATATCTCCGTTGATATACTGGTACTCATATTCCACATCCAGCGAACGGAATAGAAAAATATCCAATCCGACCATCAGAAAAATTATAAATATTCCAAAAGGTATCACAAAAAAGGAAAATACCGCAACCACTGTCAATGCGGCAAGCAGGCACTTGATCATAATATCCTTTCCCGTGGTTTTTTTTCTCACCAGCTTCTCAGCATAAAAATCTCCCATATATAAATCCTCCTTCAGTTATCCTTTTCAGGGCTCTCTTTTGTACGGATCCCTGTATGCTTTTCATATATTGTAACACTTTAGGCACAAAAAGAGAACTCCCAATCTGAGAGTTCTCTGTAAATATCTCAATCTTATCCGTGATCTGGTTCGCTTCCCGTATCGAATCCACAAGACGGCGCTGGCAGGTCAAAGAATTACATCATTCCCATTCCGCCCGGCGCGCCGGCCATTCCTGCCGGAACGTCTTCTTTGATATTCGCTACAACGGATTCTGTAGTAAGCAGGGTAGACGCCACGCTGGTAGCGTTCTGCAAAGCGCTTCTTGTTACCTTGGCCGGGTCGAGGATTCCTTCCTTCACCATGTCTACATACTTTTCTTTGATTGCGTCAAAGCCGACTCCGACTTCTTTCTCTTTTACCTTATTGATAATCACTGCGCCTTCCAGCCCTGCGTTAGCAGCGATGTGGTACAGCGGGGACTCAAGAGCTTTCAGTATGATATTTGCGCCTGTTTTCTCGTCGCCCTCTAAGGTATCTGCAATCTCAGCGACTTTCTTAGAAGCATGGATATACGCAGAACCGCCGCCCGCAATAATGCCTTCTTCCACTGCCGCTCTGGTAGCTGCAAGCGCGTCTTCCATACGAAGCTTCGCTTCTTTCATCTCGGTCTCTGTAGCCGCTCCTACGCGGATAACCGCTACGCCGCCGGCCAGCTTTGCAAGTCTCTCCTGAAGCTTCTCTTTGTCAAATTCGGAAGTAGTCTCCTCAATCTGCTTTCTGATCTGTGCAATTCTGGCGTCAATGTCAGCTTTTTCGCCCATGCCGTCAACGATAACCGTATTCTCTTTCTCAACTTTAACGGATTTTGCACGGCCAAGCTGTTCAATCGTAGCCTCTCTTAAATCCAATCCAAGTTCTTCTGAAATCACTTCTCCGCCTGTGAGGATTGCGATATCTTTCAGCATATCTTTTCTTCTGTCGCCATATCCCGGAGCCTTAACGGCAACCACATTAAAGGTTCCACGCAGCTTATTTACAATCAGAGTTGTAAGAGCCTCTCCCTCAATATCTTCAGCGATAATCAGAAGTCTTGCGCCGGACTGTACGATCTGCTCTAAAAGCGGCAGAATATCCTGAATGTTTGTAATCTTCTTATCTGTAATCAGAATATACGGATCATCCAAAACCGCAACCATCTTCTCCATATCGTTTGCCATATATGCGGAAATGTAACCTCTGTCAAACTGCATACCTTCTACCAGATCCAGCTCTGTGTGCATGGTCTTAGATTCTTCGATTGTAATAACTCCGTCGTTAGAAACCTTCTCCATAGCGTCGGCAACCATCTCGCCTACAAACTCATCGCCGGAAGAAACCGCTGCAACTCTTGAAATCTGCTGTTTGTCTTTGACCTTGCTGGACATTGACTGAATTGCCTCTACTGCTGCGTCTGTCGCTTTCTTCATACCCTTGCGGAGAATAATCGGATTCGCGCCCGCCGCTAAATTCTTCATACCTTCGTTTACCATTGCCTGTGCAAGTACGGTTGCTGTTGTTGTTCCGTCTCCCGCAACATCGTTCGTCTTAGAAGCAACCTCGCGGATTAACTGAGCGCCCATGTTCTCAAATGCATCCTCAAGCTCGATCTCCTTTGCGATGGTAACACCGTCATTTGTAATCAGCGGCGTACCGAAAGACTTATCAAGAACTACATTGCGTCCCTTCGGTCCAAGTGTTACCCTTACTGTATTCGCTAACTGATTCACGCCTGCTTCTAAGGCTGTTCTGGCGTCGTCTCCAAATTTAATTTCCTTTGCCATGACTAAATCTCCTCCTTATTCTGCCTTTCTTTCATCTCTAACTTTTGCAGTCTCTTGTTCTGCCGCGTCTACTCTACAATTGCAAGAATATCGCTCTGCTTTACAATAATATAGGTCTCATCATCCACTTCTACATCTGTTCCTGAATACTTAGAATAGATAACGGTCTGACCTGTCTTTACAAACATCTCAACTTCCTTGCCGTCTACCATTCCGCCGGGGCCTACCGCAACAATCTCTGCCTGCTGCGGTTTCTCTTTGGACTGTCCTGGTAATACGATACCTGACTTTGTAGTCTCTTCTGCTACTAACTGTTTCAATACTACTCTGTCTCCTAATGGTACTAATTTCATTTTATATTCCTCCTTCACAATTAAATTCTTAATTCTGTTAGCACTCATAAACAGAGAGTGCTAAACCGTCTAGATATAAAATAGCACTCTCTGTTTATTTTGTCAACACACTTTATTTTAGTTTAGACTATTTTTATAAAATCCATTCTCAATCTGGAAGATCAGCATATTTCCCAGCTTGTCAAGATAACGCTCTCTGATAATCCCTTTACACTCCGCAGATTTATCTCCGTCCATAATTTTGCATCCATAGACCGCATCCAAAGAAATAATGTCTACTTCTTCCCCTCTGAGTAATAATTCTATGCATTCTTTCCCTTCATCATACGTAATTACTTTACAATAATGAACTCGTTCCTCATATTCCCCGTCTTCCAATATCATCTGTTCCATCCACAGTTCTACCGGACAGCCTTCATACATCCCTGATATCCCCTTTCCGTGAAAGTATCAGTACAGATTCCATCAATTGTCACGCTCCGCCTTTATCCTCTCAAGTTCTTCAAATACATGATCATTTACAACCTTGATGTAGGTTCCCTTCATACCTGACGAGCGGGATTCAATTACCCCGGCGCTCTCAAACTTGCGCAGCGCATTCACGATTACAGACCTGGTGATACCTACTCTGTCGGCAATCTTGCTTGCAACAAGAATCCCCTCCAGACCATGCAGTTCATCAAAAATATGTAGGATTGCTTCTAGTTCGGAGAAAGACAGCGTACCGACTGCCGACTGGACAATATGCCTCTTCCGATCCTCTTCCGCGTTCTCTTCGTTTACCGACCGGAGCATCTCAAGTCCCACAACCGTCGTGCCATACTCGCTTAAAATGATATCGTCAATCTCATATTCGGAATCCTGCTTGTAGATAAATAACGTACCAAGCCGCTCTCCTGCGATCTCAATGGGTGTAACAATTGCCTGATACCCTTTTGAAATGACATCTGAAAAGCCAAGCGTTTCCAGATTTACGTTCTCCTTTGTTGAAAGAATACCGAGGAGTCTCTCATTTAACAATTCGTCGATAAACATCCCTACCTCGCCGTTCAGAAGTTCCGTAATTACACCCACGCCTTCGCAGCAGCTTACGCCAAGGACTTTTCCCTTTTTACTGATAACCAGCGCGTTGGAATCCAAAATATCCGTCAGTACACTACAAATATCATTAAACACTACCTTACTTGAACCATTGTTGTGCAGTAATTTATTGATTTTTCTTGTCTTATCCAACAATTGTACACTCATTTTTTCATCACCATCCTTTGTGGGATATATTATCACACAATTTCAGCAATTTCAAGTATTAATATCGCAAAATTCAGAAACTTTCTGTCTTTTTATGATTATTTTTACGTCAGCCGGTAAACAGCAGCGCTTTTTATTTCGCTTCTACATATCCGCACTGTCCGTCGCCGCAGACAAGCTTATTGCCTTTTTCCAACATATACCCTCCGCATCTCGGGCATTTTTTCTCCGAAGGCTTCTGCCACGACATAAAATCACATTCCGGATTATCCTCACAGCCATAATAACGTCTGCCCTTTTTGGTCTTTCTGAAGACAATATCTTTTCCGCATTTCGGGCAGGCTACGCCTACCTTCTCCAAATAAGGCTTGGTATTTCTGCAATCCGGGAATCCTGGGCAGGCAAGGAATTTCCCATGGGGGCCGTATTTAACTACCATATTGCGCCCACATTCCTCACAGACGACATCCGTAACCTCATCCTCAATCTTCACCCGCTCTTGTTCCTGCTCGGCCTTCTTTACCGCCTCGTCCAAATCCGGATAGAAATTCTCGATGACAGATTTCCACTCTACCTTGCCCTCTGCAATATAGTCCAGCAAACCTTCCATGTTTGCCGTGAAATTGACGTCCACGATAGCAGGAAAGGACTCCTTCATGATATTGTTCACAACCTCGCCGATCTCTGTCATATAGAGGTTCCTGCTCTCCTTCGCCACATACCGTCTGGCGATAATAGTAGAAATAGTCGGCGCATACGTACTGGGGCGGCCGATTCCTAATTCTTCCAGCTTCTTTACCAGCGACGCCTCGGTATAGTGAGCCGGAGGCTGTGTAAAATGCTGTTTCTGCTCAAAGCGCTCAACCGACAGCTTTGAATCTCTGTCTAAGGATTTTAAAAGCACATTGCTTTCCGGCTTCTCTTCCCCGGATTCCACATATACCGTGCGGAAGCCTTCAAAAGCAACCTTAGAAGCCGATACGGTAAACCGGTATTTGCCCGCGGAAATTTTAACAGAAGTAGTCTCGTACCTGGCGGCCTTCATCCTGCTTGCCACAAACCGTTTCCAGATTAACTGATACAGCCGAAACTGATCCCTGGTCAGAGAGTCCTTCATCATTGCCGGCGTCCGGTTCACATCCGAAGGCCGAATTGCCTCATGGGCGTCCTGAATCTTCTTATCATCCTTCTTGGCGCTATTTCCTGCCGAAACAAACTCTTCCCCGTAATTCTCTGCAACGTATGCTTTCACCTGGGCGTCCGCCTCATCGGAAATCCTGGTAGAATCCGTACGAAGATAAGTGATAAGGCCTACCGTGCCATTGCCTTTGATTGTAATTCCTTCATAGAGCTGCTGCGCCACCCGCATGGTTTTCTGAGTGGCAAAGTTCAGCACATTTGAAGCCTCCTGCTGCAACGTGCTGGTAGTAAAAGGAACCGGCGCTTTCTTATACCGTTCTCCCTTTTTAATATCCTCCACCATATACGGCGCGTCCTGAAGCTCTGAGACTACCTGCTCCACCTCTGCCGCTGACCGAAGAGCCAATTTCTCTTTCTCCGTTCCGTAGAACTTCGCCGCCAGCGTCTTTCTCTCACCCGCAACCTTTAAGTAAGCCTCCAGGCTCCAATATTCCTCCGGGATAAACGCATTGATTTCCTCTTCTCTGTCTGCAATAATCCGCAGAGCAACCGACTGAACGCGCCCGGCGCTTAAGCCTCTTTTTACCTTCGCCCAGAGAAGCGGACTGATCCGGTAGCCAACTACCCTGTCAAGAGCCCGGCGGGCCTGCTGTGCGTCCACCAATTTCATATCAATCTCTCTGGCGTTTTTAATAGATGCCTTCACCGCGTTCTTTGTGATCTCGTTAAATGTAATACGATATGTTTTCTTATCCTCCAGCTTCAGGGCTTTTCCCAGATGCCATGAAATAGCCTCCCCCTCACGGTCCGGGTCAGTTGCCAGATAAACTTTGTCCGCTTTCTTTACTTCCTTTCGGAGTTCTGCCAGAATCTCCCCTTTTCCCCGAATCGTAATATACTTCGGTTCATAATCATGCTCTACGTCAATTCCAAGCTGACTCTTCGGAAGGTCTCTCACATGACCGTTAGAAGCCATAACCGTATAGTTGCTACCCAAAAATTTTTTAATTGTCTTCACTTTTGTAGGAGACTCTACGATTACTAGATAATGCGCCATTTCCATACTCCTTTTAATCTTGCGGAGCATGGCGGCAGCCGGTGATTACAGATAAACCTATAAATAAAAACAACCGATTCGCTATGCTCTCACAAAATAATTTTTTGATAATTCTCTAATTAATCCCTTTATTTCCAAAGAAACAAGAATCCGCATAAGCTCTGCCGCAGGAAACTCCAATTCTGAAAGCAGTGTATGCAGACTTTTTGGAAACAAACCAATGGAATCATACACCAAATTTTCTTTTCTTTCAAGCTTTTTCTTATTTTTCCCACGATTCCGGCTATTTTCGGCCTCAGCAAAACAATCCCATAGCCCCATTTCCTCTAACAGCTCTCCCGGCGATATCAAAATGCCTGCTCCCTGGCGGATCAGTTCATGACATCCAATGCTCAGTTGACTTGTCACCGGTCCCGGAAGGGCATAAATATCCTTCCCCTGTTCCAAAGCCATGTCCGCCGTAATCAGAGAGCCGCTTTTTACTCCCGCCTCCATCACCAGCACCACATCCGACAGGCCGCTGATAATCCGGTTTCTGGCAGGAAAATGCTCCTTCAGAGGCGGCTCCCCTACAGGCTGCTCCGACAAAATTCCTCCATGAACCGAAAGATCGGCATACAACCCCCGATTTTCCTTAGGATAACACACATCAATCCCGCAGCCCAATACGCCAAAGGAATTACCTCCCGCCTGAATCGCCGCCCTCTGAGCCGCTCCATCAATCCCTTTTGCCATACCACTTATAATCTGCACCCCCGCCGCCGCGAGGATTTCCGCAAAGGCAATGGCCATTTTCTCGCCATAAGGCGTACATTTTCTCGCACCCACTACCGCCGCCGTCGGCCTGTCTTCTGCCGGAAGCTCTCCCTTTACGTAGAGCGCGTAAGGCATCCCCGGGTAATCTAAAAGCCTTTTCGGATAGTCCTCCATAAAATAAGCCACAAAACGAATCCCCTTGTCCACAGCCGCCTCATACTGCTCATCCACCCGTTGATTACGGGCAGCCTGACGAATTGCCTGAATATCCTGCTCTGTTACTCCTTTGATTCTCTGAAAATGCTTTTCTTCTATATTATATAGCTTTTTATAGATTTCTTTCCCACTTCCATAAGTTTCCCGCAAAAGTTTTTTCTTTTTATCAGAAAGCGGGCGTATCCCCGCAAACCACCACTCATACCTTAACATTTCTATAAATCAGCGCCTCCTGTAAATGCTCCATGCCAATCTGCTCTTCTCCATCCAAATCCGCAATTGTCCTTGCAACTTTCAATACTTTGTGATAAGTTCTTGCCGTCAGAGAAAGCGTCTCAAACGCCTGCCGCATCATCCGCTCCTCCTGTCTGCCAAGCTTACAAAATTCTTCAAGCTGTACGCCGGTAAGTTCTGCATTAAATAAAAGTTTCTTTCCCCGGTACCGCTGAATCTGCCGCTTCCTCGCCTGCTCTACCCTACTTCGGACAACCTTCGAGCTTTCTTCTGAGACGGCTCCGCTTAAATCCTCGTACCGGACCCCGGGAACCTCCACGCAAATATCCATCCGATTCAAAAAGGGCTGACTAATTTTCCCCTGATACTGCTGAATCTGGAAGGGCGTACACTGGCATCGGTTATAATCCGGAAAATATCCGCAGGGACAGGGATTCATAGCCGCTACCAGCATCACATCCGCCGGGTATTCGTAAGTACCCTGACTTCTGGAAATGCGAACCACTCGTTCCTCCAAAGGCTGTCTCAGCACCTCCACCACAACCCTCTGAAATTCCGCTAGTTCGTCTAAAAACAATACTCCTCCGCTGGCAAGCGAAATCTCCCCCGGTCTTGGCCATACCCCGCCCCCGAGCAGCGCCGCTTTCGTGACGGTCTGATGAACCTCCCGGAATGGACGCTCTGTAATCAGCGGCCGGTCTCCCTTAAGCATCCCGGCGATACTGTAGATCTTTGTAATCTGGAAACTCTCTTCTCTGGTCAGAGAAGGCAGAATCGTAGGAATCCTCCTGGCAATCATAGACTTACCTCCACCCGGCGGCCCCACCATCAACAGATTGTGATGTCCGGCCACCGCCACCTCGGCCGCCCGCTTTACTGCCTGCTGGCCTCTGATATCTGCAAAATCCTCCCATAGGCTAATGCCGGAACCTTCGCCTTTTTCCTGCCCGCCCCGGATGCTTCCAAGCTCTTCCTCCGTTTTTAACTCCTTACAGAGCATTTCCAGGCTGTCCACGCCAAGAATCCGCAAATTTTCTACCAGCCTGGCTTCCGGCTCGTTTTCTAAGGGTACAATCAGGCAGGACGCGCCATTCTTCCTGGCTTCATCGGCAATAGGCAGTATTCCGTGAATCCCTCTGACGCTTCCATCTAACCCCAGCTCCCCGACTGCTTGAACGCCTTGCAGCCGTTCTCTATCCAATTCTCCCACAGCGGACAGAATGGACAACGCAATCGGCAGGTCATAGGATGTTCCCCGCTTACGCACATTCCCCGGGGACAGATTAATAACAACTTTCTTTGCCGGCATCACAAAACCGGAATTATGTATGGCTGTCTTCACACGCTCTCCCGCCTCCCTGACCTCCGCCGAAAGGTAGCCTACCATATGAAATAACGGAAGCCCATTGCTTACATCCGCTTCCACCTGCACCGGAATCACCTCCATCCCCTGCAGGGTCGCCGACATGATTCTGCTGAAACTCATCGCATCACTCCTTTTTTCACTTATCCCTGCCCATACGGGACAAGCCGCATCAGCTAATCGTAAATTTTCCACAGTTCTTTAGGAATCACGGGCTGAATCGCCCAAATATAGAAATATCTGATAATTCCTGATATGGCAGTTCATCGAATAGTTATGACTACTATATTTTAGAATATACACTTTTTACGTCAACAAGTCAATATATTTTTATGGAAAAGCACAAATTATCCGGTCTTTTCATAAACTGTAATTAAATACGCTCAGAGGTGCTTCCCTTGAAATCTTTTCCTTCACCACTTACCGCCGCCGAAGAACAACATTATCTGCAAAAATATACAGAAGGAGATCTCGAAGCAAAGCACATCCTGATTGAGCATAACCTCCGGCTGGTAGCCCATATTGTCAAAAAATATCAGTCTATGGACGAAGATGTGGAAGACCTTCTTTCCATCGGCACCATCGGATTAATCAAATCTGTCGTTACCTTCAACCCCGATAAATGCGTTCGCCTTGGAACATATGCCGCCAGATGCATTGAAAACGAAATCCTCATGCACCTGCGGGCAAAAAAGAAAACTGCCCGCGACATTTCACTTTATGAGCCTATCGGAACTGACAGAGAAGGAAATGAAATTCAGATTTTTGACATCATTGAAACAGATATGGACGACGCCCATCAGAAGGTCACCTTAAAAGACGATATCAGGCTTTTGTATGCAAAGCTGGAGTCCACCCTCTCGCCCAGGGAGCGGGTGGTATTAAAGATGCGCTATGGACTGTACAACGAGGAAGAATATACTCAGCGTGAAATCGCAGAACGCCTTGGAATATCCAGGTCTTATGTGTCAAGAATTGAAAAAAGTGCAATCGAAAAGCTGCGGCCCTATTTCTAGGACTGCAGCCTTCGTAAAACTCATTCTCTTGTTAGCTTCATGTTTTTTAGCCATTTTCTTCCTTTTTCCGCAGGATATCATAGATATCTGCGTCAGCGTCAAGCTCCACATACAGTACCTGTTTGGAATGCGGCGCGCTTTCCTGCTCCTGCCCGTCTTCATTCCGGATACGCTTTACCACAGCCGGAACATTCGCTCCATCCGGCTTCATAATCTCAATCTCTTCTCCCACCGAGAATTTATTTCTCTGTTCAATCCGGCACACGCCGTCTTTTACTTCCCCTACAATCCCAAGATAGACGTACTCCCGCACATAGGTATTGCTGTCATAAATCTGCGTATTCTCATCAGGCCTCCCGAAATAAAAACCGGTAGTAAACTGCCGATAAGTACAATTACTAATCTGTTCTAGGTACCATGGCATATTCTTCCGGTAAATTTCCAACCCTTTCTTATAGTCATCCAAAGCTTTCCGGTATGTTCTGGCAACCGTCGCCACATAGAGGGCAGTCTTCATCCTCCCCTCAATCTTTAAACTGTCAATCCCCGCCTCTGCAAGTTCCGGAATATGCTCAATCATACACAAATCCTTAGAATTGAAGATAAACGTACCTCTCTCATTCTCATACACCGGCATATACTCTCCCGGCCTTGTTTCCTCCACCACCGCATATTTCCAGCGGCAGGGATGGGTACAGGCGCCCTGGTTCGCGTCCCTGCCCGTAAAATAATTGCTCAAAAGACACCTTCCGGAATAGGAAATGCACATCGCCCCATGAATAAAGCTCTCAATCTCCATTTCCTCCGGAATGTTCTCACGGATCTCCCGAATCTCCTCCAAAGAAAGCTCTCTGGCAGATACCACCCTTTTCGCCCCTTGCTTCCACCAGAACCGATAGGTAGCGTAGTTGGTATTATTCGCCTGGGTACTGATATGCCGCTCAATCTCCGGACAAATCTCCTTCGCTATCTCAAAGATACCCGGATCCGCAATAATCAGCGCATCCGGCGCCATATCCTTAAGCTCCGTAAGATACTCCCGTACCCCCCGCAGATCCCGGTTATGAGCTAAAATATTCACTGCTACATAGACCTTCACGTTATGAGCATGAGCAAATGCAATTCCCGAGCGCATATCCTCCGAAGAAAAATTCTTCGCCTTCGCCCTGAGGCCAAAAGCCTCGCCTCCGATATACACGGCATCCGCTCCAAAAATCACCGCTGTTTTTAAAACTTCCAGACTGCTGGCTGGAATCAAAAGTTCCGGGTGTCTTGCCATAGTTTCTTCCTCCGTACGGCTGGATTATAACCGTGGAGCAGCAGACTGCGGGCAGCGCCCACCTTTACGCAAAGCCGGGCAACGCTCCGGCGAACTAACTGCTAACTGCGGCTAAGATACGAAGTTAAAACTTCGTATCTTAGTCTTCGTAAGCAGTGGATTTCGCTTCCGCTAAAAGCGCCCTCACATGCTTTGCGTAAAGGTGGGCGCTGCCCGCAGTCTGCTGCTCCACGGTTATAATCCATCCTGTTTCCTCATTCAATCATATACAAACTTCCGCCTTCACACTCACCGCAACCCCATCCCCCACCGGAAGAATAACCGTCTGCAAATCCTCCCGATGCTTTAATTCAAACAGGTATTCCCGCATCCGGCTATGGATCGTCCGGTTCCGGCGTTCAACAGCGAACCTGGAATTAATCACATCCCCGTCCTGCAGTACGTTGTCGGAAACCAAAAGGCCTCCGGGAACCAGCAGCCGCATAGCCTCCGGCAGATAATGAATATACTGTCCCTTAGCCGCGTCCATAAATATAAAATCATAGGGTCCTGTAAGACCCTTCATAACCTCCAGCGCATCGCCCTCTATAAGCGTGATGTCTGATTCTTTCCCCGCCCGGGCAAAATTTGCCCGGGCAATGGGAATTCTTTTTGCATAATTTTCAATGGTGGTTATCTTACAGTTCTCCGGCCCATAAGTCTGCATGACCAGCGCAGAATACCCAACCGCCGTCCCCACTTCCAGTATCCGCATGGGTTTTGCAAGCGTCAGAAGTACTTTGAGAAAACTTTTTGTCTCCGTGCGGATAATCGGCACAAAAGATTCCAGCGCCTCGCTCTCAATCGCTTCTAAAAGCGGGTCTTCGGGCAGTTCCAGAGAATTCATAAACGTAACCATTCTCTCGTCTACAATCATTTCTATACATCCATAATAATCGGAAGAATCATCGGTCTTCTCTTAGTACGTTTCCAGATAAATTCATTCATCGTATCCCGCACCACCAGCTTAATCTTACTCCAGTCCGCATTCCGCTGATGATTCAGGCACCCATATACCGCGTCCTCCAAAGCATGTCTGGCGTCCTCCATAAGACCTTCGGATTCTCTCACATATACAAATCCCCTGGATACAATATCCGGTCCTGCCAGAAGCTGGTTGCTGCCGCGCTCTAATGTCATTACTACGATTAAAATGCCGTCTTCCGCCAGATGCTGACGGTCGCGGAGTACAATATTCCCTACGTCTCCCACACCAAGGCCGTCTACTAATACCTCGCCGGTATGAACCTTATCTACGACCTTTGCCTCTTTGTCATCCATCTCCAGCACATCGCCGGACTGCAGCATAAAAATTCTATCCTTCGGGATGCCGAGGCTCTGAGCCAGCGTTGCGTTCGCCTTCCTGTGACGATATTCGCCATGAACCGGCACGGCATATCTGGGCTTCACCAGAGAATAAATCAACTTCAGTTCTTCCTGACAGGCATGACCTGATACATGGGCGTCCTGGAAGATTACATTCGCGCCCTTTTCCGACAATTCATTGATCACTCTTGATACAGACTTCTCATTGCCCGGAATCGGATTCGAGCTGAATATGACCGTATCATTCGGCATAATCGAAACCTTCCTGTGGATATCCGCCGCCATTCTCGACAGAGCCGCCATAGATTCTCCCTGACTGCCTGTAGTAATCAGAACTGTCTTCTCCGGCGGATAATTCTTAAGCTGGTCAATCTCTACCAGCGTCTTGTCCGGTATATGCAAATATCCAAGTTCCTGCGCAGTAGAGATAATATTTACCATGCTGCGGCCTTCTACAACGACCTTTCTTCCATACTTATACGCCGAGTTAATAATCTGCTGAACCCGATCCACGTTCGATGCAAACGTAGCGATAATAATACGGGTATTCTTATATTCCGCAAATAAGTGGTCAAATGTGTACCCCACCGTTCTCTCGGATTGGGTAAATCCCTTCCTCTCTGCGTTAGTGCTGTCGGAAAGAAGCGCCAACACGCCTTTCTTTCCAATCTCGGCAAAACGCTGCAAGTCGATGGCGTCTCCGAATACCGGCGTATAATCTACCTTAAAGTCTCCCGTATGCACAACCACGCCTGCCGGTGAATAGATGGCCAGCGCCGACGCGTCCTGGATGCTGTGGTTCGTCTTGATAAATTCAATCCGAAACTGCCCCAGCATGATAGACTGTCCATGCCGCACTACTTTTCTCCTGGTAGAACGCAGAAGATTATGCTCCGCAAGCTTCTTTTCGATAATTCCCATCGTAAGCTTCGTCCCGTAAATCGGAAGATTCATCTCCTTCAATACATAGGACAGCGCTCCGATATGATCTTCGTGTCCATGGGTAATCACAAACCCCTTTACCTTTTGAATGTTGTCTTTCAGATACGTAATATCCGGGATTACTAAATCGATTCCCAGCATATCATCCTCCGGGAATGCCAGACCGCAATCCACAACAACAATACTGTCTTCATATTCAAAGGCAGTAATATTCATTCCAATCTTTTCCAGACCTCCTAATGGAATGATACGCAATTTTCCATTGTTTCCTTTCTTCAAACTTTCACCTCCATGTGTTATTTGATCCGCTCTTTCTTATCTTTTCAGATATTCCATCCATTGACCCGCAGGAATTCTCTCTGACCCAGAACGCATCTCCGGCTTCCCTTTTGCGCAGCATTCCGGTTTTCGTCCTTTAGAATCCGTCTGTCACTGCATCAAGCGACTTCCTCCTGCTGATCCTGCATAGAGTATCCTTTGTACAGACGCATGTTACTTTTCGATATCCACATCCTCCAGCAACTCGTCAAATATCTTAAATACAGCGTCAAGCTCTACATCGTCCTCCACGAACTCGTAGATACTGTCCGTATTGTCAGCCCCAGCCTTATCTTTTAGTATCATACACTCCGCATCCCCAAATTCGGAATCTGTTACCAGAATATAGGATACTCCATTCACCTTTGTTTGTTCCAGCACAAAAAATTCCAGCTCCTCGCCGGTCTCATCCGCCGTCATTCTAATCTTTCCCATATATAGGCACCTCTAGCGCTTTGAATCCAGATATCCCTGCAAAATAAAAACCGCGGCAATCTTATCGATATACTGCTTACGGTTTTCTCGTCTTACTTTATTCTCAATCAAAATCCGCTCTGCTTCTACCGTAGTAAGACGCTCGTCCCACATCGCAACCTCAAGTCCTGTGCGGCGTCCTATCATCTCACCAAATTCCAGGGCCTTCTGCGCCCTCTCGCCAATGTCATTATTCATATGCTTCGGGAGTCCAAGTACAATAAGCCCCACCTCATATTCACGGATCAATTCTTCAATATGGGCGCAGGTCTTCCGAAGCTTATTCTCATCTTTTCTCCAAATCGTCTCCACCGCCTGGGCTGTAATCCCCAGCGGGTCGCTTACCGCAACGCCTACCGTCTTAGAGCCGTAATCAAGCCCCATAATCCTCATATACTATTCTTCCCATCCCTGATAAGCAATATACGCCTTCAGCATCTCTTCTACCAGCTCGTCCCGCTCCATCTTCATAACCAGGCTTCTTGCTCCGTCATAACTTGTAATATACGTCGGGTCGCCTGACATAATATATCCGACAATCTGATTTACCGGATTATATCCTTTCTCGCTCAGAGCCTTGTACACAATCTCAAGTATATCTTTTGCTTGAATCTGTGGACCGCTTTCTACCT
>CAJURK010000053.1 GCA_910588745.1 uncultured Dorea sp.
CCACAAGCGGCTGAATTTTGCCACGCCGGGTATACGGTTTTCCTCACATAGCTTTAGCACCCGTCTTTCTGAAATACCCCATTTCTTTGCTGCTTCCGGGGCAGAAATATATCCGTACCGCCTTTTTATTATTAGTGTTTTCGCAATCCAAATTTTTTCTTGGTTGGATTTGCGGTATCATCATACTTCTTTTTTAAAGTCTCATATAAAGATTTGAGTGCGAAAAATTCTCCCTTAATAGGAAATGAATTGTCCATAATAATATCATATGCCACTTCATTATATGGATTCGGTTTTAAACACGCCTCAACAAAATACATAACGTTGTGTTGGAATATCATGAATCTCTCTATAATGGGACTTCTATTTGCTTGAACTTATATTTTCTTTCTAATTGACGTCTTTACTCTTGTTACCGCGGTCAAATTCACAAGGACTGCCGATGATGTTACCTAAAATTGCACCAATCATCTCTTTCCTCCCCGCTTCTTATAATCTGCATCAATCTTCTTTTTCCAATCAGCAGACAACGGAGCTGCACACGCTCTTACACTGGTAATTGCCTCGCTAATAACCTCATAGTTAAGAGCAGTTCCAACCTCATCACAATGATAGTTGGCAGCCATAGATTCATCAATACCAAATCTTTTAGCTTCTGCCGCTGCGTCAATATTTGCGCCAAGGAAAAGGAACTCCCAACCGTAACGCTCTTTCTGGCGTTCAATCATGTGACGAACCTTATCGTAAGTGTAACGGCGGCTGGCATTTTCCATACCATCTGTGGTGATGATAAAGAGAGTCTTTTCCGGCACGTCTTCTTTACGGGCATATTTGTGTACATTTCCGATATGGCGGATTGCTCCGCCAACAGCATCCAGAAGCGCTGTACAGCCACGCACAAAATACTCCTTATCAGTAAGATTTGGTACATCTGCAATGGCAATACGGTCATGAATAACCTCTATTTCGTTGTCAAACAGCACAGTAGATACTACTGCATCACCCGGCTCCTTACGCTGCTTTTCCAACATGGAGTTGAAACCTCCGATAGTGTCCTTTTCCAGTCCCGACATGGAACCGCTGCGGTCTAAGATAAATACAAGTTCAGTCATTTTGAAATCCTCCTGTTTTTTATTGTAATTTCATTATAGGTCAAACAGGAGAATGAATGGTCGCATAGTATGCGACATTTTTATGCGCCGATAAGAGGCTGGTCAAAAGCAAACAGAACCTCGTTCAATTCAAAAACATTGTAGTTCCTATTCACAAGGAAATACTCTACAATCACATCAAACTTGCTGCTGTGGGAGAGGGCAAACCCTGCCCGACCAATAAAGTCCTTTGTTTCATTAACATCCAATTCCAATGCAAAGGCAAAAGCCAGCGCTGTTGTCTTAGATGGCTTATAATCCATATTATTTCGGATTTTTGAGAACAACTTTCTATCCACATTAGCCTTTTTATAGATTTCAGAGTCTTTTTTTCCGGTGCGGTCGATAAGCTGCAGGAGCGTTTCGGAAAAACCTGCATCCAGATCTTTCAACAACTGCCCCCAATCATCAGAATCCATCGGAACTGCTGCCCCAACAGACATATTAAGGCACTTTTCCGATGCCTGTGACGGACAAATATCCTTATGTGTTCGGTTGCGACCTTTCAGCCGTTCTCTTATCCGCCTTGTTTCAAACCGTGAACCGTACACTCTTTCCGTTCCATATTCATCAAGTCTTTTGCTGCGAATATAATTTTCATCAATGTAGCTGGTGACGGACTTGTACAGTTTCTCTGACAGTGCAAAAGCCTCTTTACCAAACACAACCAGGTAAATCTGCATCTCATTTTCCAAAAGGAACGTGCTGATTTCACGGACAGCAATTTGCAGGGCGAGAGGCTTCGGAAACCCATAATTGCCTGTGGCTATCAAAGGGAATGCGACGGATTCGCACTCATACTCTTTCGCCAACGCCAGAGACTTCCGATAGCATGAGGATAAAATCTGATCCTCTTCGTGATTACCATCTTCCCAAATAGGCCCTACCGTATGAATAACATACTTTGCCTCCAAACCAAATCCGGGAGTGATAACCGCATCACCGAAATCAATGCAGCCGATTTTCTGCCTGGCCGCAAGCAGCTCATGTCCGGCTTTCTTATGTATTCCGCTGTCAACGCCGGAACCGATGACAGGGTTCGGATTTGCAGTATTTACCACTGCATCCGCTTGCATATTTACAATATCATTTCGTACTATTTCAAAAGGCATACGTGATCCTCCGTAAATCCCAACATCGTTATACCGTCATCTGAAACATTCCATGCCGGTTACAATATGCATAAATAATACCATGCCCCTTTTTCCTAAACCGCACCGATATTCCCTGCTCCGGATACAGCTTTACCAAATCTGCCGCATCCGATGTCACATACGCGATAAACGAAATATAATGCCCTTTCTCCATGGGATGGCTCATTGTCACAGAATGCTCATTGTCCACTGTTTCAACACAAATACGATGGTCGTTTCCATCCTTTTCGGCCTCCGCCTCCGGCAGAACTATCCCGCAGCAAGAAAAAGCGCCGTGTCCCACAGACGTAATGATATTCCCGCACACCGGGCAGACAAAAAAACACATCTTCCGCATATTCGCAGACTGATTCCCATTCTCCCGCAAATCTCCCGTCAGCAGTTCCGCAATAGAAACGCCAAGCGCCCTGGCCAGTTCCTCAATAATCCCGATATCCGGAAGACCTTTCCCCGTTTCCCACTTTGACACCGCCTTGTCACTCACGCCAATTTTTTCCGCAAGCTCTTTCTGTGTAACCTTCCTTCTTTCCCGCAGCTCCTTTATCGCCTTTCCTGTTACATACCCCATTTTTAAATACCTCTCTTCCTGAATATGAATACATCATACCGCCCGTTTCCCTTCCGCGCAACCTACGGATCGTAGAGTTCCTATTTTTTCCAAAATCACATATTCAGAAACCCAAACCTGGCATTCCCCCTTCCGTATCCCCATTTTCAAACTTCCTCCAGTCTATCAGCCATTTTGGAATTGCAATAAACGTCACGCAATTTCAGGAACTACGCCAAACGTAGAACACGCGATATTTGCATATTCATGAAATTCATGTTAGCATAAGCATAGATATCACTTACCAATAGGAGGTTCTGGCTATGAGCATGAATCATACCCCATCCGGAGAACGAATACACATCGGCATTTTCGGCAAAAGAAACGCTGGAAAATCCAGCTTAATTAACGCCTTAACCGGGCAGAATCTGGCAATTGTCTCTGAAATACAAGGCACCACCACCGACCCCGTCTTAAAAGCTATGGAACTGCTTCCGTTAGGTCCGGTCGTCATGATAGATACTCCGGGTCTGGATGATGTGGGCGAACTTGGCGCCCTGCGCATCAAAAAAGCCTACCAGATGTTAAACAAATGCGATATCGCGCTGCTTGTGGTAGATGGAAGTGTCGGTATTACCGGCGAAGACCAAAAAATATTGGAACAAATTCAAAAAAAGGGTCTCCCTTACGCCGTCATTTTCAATAAGTCGGATCTGATACTGAATCATGCAAATACAGCGGACGCGTCCCTGTCTGGCTGCCAAATTCACGAAAAGCACAGCATATGGGTCAGCGCCGAAGAAAAAACGAACATTCATGAATTAAAGGAACTGATTGCCTCCCTTGTTCCAACGGAAGAAACAAAAGGACGCATCGTAGGAGATCTGATTCGCCCTTCGGATTATATCATTCTGGTTGTCCCCATTGACAAGGCCGCGCCGAAAGGGCGTCTAATCCTGCCTCAGCAGCAGACCATACGGGATATTTTAGAAACGGACGCCGTTTCCATTGTCGTTAAGGAAACCTATTTGAAAGAAACGTTAGAATCATTAGGGAAAAAACCGGCCCTGGTCATCACAGACAGCCAGGCGTTCAAGAAAGTTGCCGCGGATACTCCGGCCGAGATCCCGCTGACTTCTTTCTCGATTCTATTTGCCAGATATAAGGGCAATCTAAAGACTCTGGTGAAAGGTGCGCGTACGCTGGATCATCTGACGGACGGAGACAAAATCCTGATTTCCGAAGGCTGCACCCATCATCGGCAGTGCGATGATATCGGTACTGTGAAGCTTCCAGCGTGGATCCGGAAGCATACCGGCAAGGAACTGGATTTCCACTTTACCAGCGGAACAGAATTTCCCTCTGTACTTGATGATTATAAGCTGATCATACACTGCGGCGGATGCACCCTGAATGAGCGGGAAATGAAGTATCGGCTGAAATGCGCGGAAGATGCCGGCATTCCTATTACCAACTATGGAACTGCTATTGCGTATATGAATCATATTCTTGAGAGAAGCTTAGAAATATTTCCGGAGCTTTAGCCCAGTTACGCCTCATCCAAATTGGTTGGATGAGGCCGTGTCCGCAAACCGCCTTCCGTATTCTGCGCTGCGGTTCAGACATACAGAAAAAACTTCCCGGCTCCTCTATAGGGCTTTCAGCGTCCGTATTGCTTCTGTAATAGAAGCCGCCTGGAAAACGGAACTTCCTGCAATCAGAACGTCGGCTCCCGCATCCACAAGCTTGCGGCCAGTAGCCGCATTTACGCCTCCGTCAATGCTTACCGGAACGTATTTCCCTGTTTCTTCCATAATTTCTCGAACACGCCGAAGCTTTTCATAGATACTCTTTTCAAAGGGCTGACCGCCATATCCGGGTTCTACGCTCATCAAGATAAGCCCGTCTATATGATGAAGAAGGTATTTCATATTCTCTACATCATAAGCAGATCCGATCCCAATCCCCGCTTTCAGCCCGGACTTCCTCACTTCCCGGAGCATATGAATCGGATTCGGACACGCGTCAAGCTGGAACGTAATGATATCTGCTCCGGCTTTTTCTGCCTCTAACACCTGTTCCCCTATCCTAGTATGATCACATGCCAGAATGGACGCCGATACTTTTGCCATATATATCACTCCGCTACGTCAAAATCATGCATTTCCCTTCTTTTTACCGATTAAAATCTCCGCTGTTTCCAGATCTGTAAAAATCCCTATTCCCGTTCCCTGACAACAACTCGAACCAGATCTCCCGGCTGTTTTCCTATCCGGACGCGAATATCTTTCCGAATACCTATCACATAACAGATACTTCCATCGTCGTTTTTCACTCCCATATTTACAATACTCCCGTCATAGGGTTCTCCGTCAAAAGACGCGTGTACCTTCACTCGTCCCCGGCCAAACTCTTTCCGTATATCATAAGGAAACGCCACATAAGCGCCGCCCTTGCTTTCCGCTTCATAAATAAAAGATTCATATTCATAAACTCGATCGTTCACGCTATCACCCCGCCAAAAATCTATACTTTAAATATGTTTTGTTCTAGCTTCTTTCCGCAGTTCGTACAGTATGCAGTTCCGGGTTTTAGCGTTAGCTGCGCCCTGCAGTGCGGGCAATAGATAAACTGGCCGTCTGCACTCCGATTCTGCTGACTATTATTCTGCCCCTGCTCCGGAAGATTATCCGTATATCGGGGAGCTATATTCTGATAGTTTTGATTTGTATACGGATCCTGATATGGGTTCGCGCCTCCTTTGATATCCTTCTGCAGGGCAATCACGATAACAGATATCAAACAGACCGGAACCGACAAAAACACTCCGGCAATAAAACTACCCAGCATACAGATCAACATGCAGATCAGCCCCATCGTATCATAGCCTCTCTTCTTTGCGTACAAAAAGGGAATTAATCCAATCAGCGCTCCCATACACAAAGAACCAAAAATCCTTGAAATTATCATTATCACATTCATTTTCCGCCCTATATGGCAATGTCAATCCATATGCCATATGTTTCCTTTCGTATTATTCTTTACATGTCCCTGCTTCTTCTTCCGGGTAACCTCTCACATACACGAAACCGTCGTTCTCCCGCTCCATGCCATACCGCTCATCCAAAACGGCATCAATAAAATCCTGACCGCTCATTTCTACCGGAACCAGCTTCATTTCCAGCTTCTCTTCCGCTTCCTGCACGCTCATATCATCCAAAAATACCTGTTCCCCCATACGCAGCATATTAGAAGGAATCAACAGTGTATTCCCCAATTCCATTCCATCCTTCCGGTACTCCAAAAGCTGGTTCACCAGATCTTGTCCGGTAACCAGACCGGATACGGTAATCATCTCCCCAAAAAAAACATTGCGGATTGCATATACACGGATTGTCAGTCCCGGAAAGAGTTCCATCATACGTTTTGCAAATCCAAAAACAGTGCTGTACGCAAGCTGCCCTGTCGCAATCGTCAACGTGCGTTTCAGCCTCCCCCTTTCCTCAACGTTAAGCTCTTTCTTACGGACTCCGGCAAACGCTTCCTCGAACTCTTCCATAAACAGCCGCATCATGCCAACGCCATTTTCCAACTGGATATAGCCGTCATACCGCTCTTCCTCCGGAAAATCCCGGCCCGCGGTAATATACCACTCATCGCTGGCATGAATGAAATGCAGGCCGTATGCTTCATAAAATCCCGTCTGAAAACTCTCCACCAAATCAATAACAGCCTCCGCCTCCTGTTTGGTATACAACTCTAAAGGATACAGACCTTCTCTATACTTTGTAAGGCCCGCAGGTACCACCGACACGCTCCGCATAAACGGCAGATATACGGACAAATCCCGAATGCTTTGCTCCAGCTCTTTTCCGTCGTTTACTCCCTTACAGCATACAATCTGCCCGTTCATCTCTACACGGCCCTCATAAAGCCTGTCCAGATATTTCAGCTTCTCCCCCGCGAACCGATTATGAAGCATTTGGCAGCGAAGCTTCGGATTGGTAGTCTGCACCGAGATATTAATCGGCGCAAGCTGCATATGGATAATGCGTTCCACATCCTGATCGCTCATATTTGTCAGGGTGATATAGTTGCCCTGCAAAAATGAAAGCCTGGAATCATCATCCTTAAAATACAGGGTTTTGCGCATCCCCGGCGGCATCTGGTCGATAAAACAGAAGATACATTGATTGCTGCAGGAACGGTATTCGCTCATCAGCCCATTCTCGAATTCAATTCCCAAATCATCTTCGTAGTCTTTTTCAATTTCTAGAAGCCATTCTTCCCCGTTTTTCTTCCGTATCAGCGCCTCGATATATTCATCCTTAATAAAATACCGATAGTCAAACACGTCTCCAATTTCCTGGCCGTTTATTGCAATCAGTATATCCCCGGCCTCTATCTCCATCTCTTTTGCAATGGAGCCGGGGTACACCTCTTTTATCACATGCTCCTTCTCTTTCACAGTTCTCCTCCCTTCCCAAAACGGCTGCGGCAGGTCTTATCCAAATCTACGGACAATCTTAAAAGTCCAGGCGGATGTCCGTCCCTCCCCCAAGCTCTCTGACAGCCTGAATAATCCGATTTACCAACCCGACTCTGTGAAACGGCGTCATCAGATAAAATCCATCCGCCGTATCATACAGCTCTTCCGCAATTTCTACGCACAGAGACACTGCTGTTTCTTCCGCATCTTCTCTCGTCATATCCGGCCTATATCTGGAAATAATCGGCTCTCCCACATGAATCCCCGGCATCTCATGCTGCATAAACACCGCGTTCCGATAGCTTACAAGCGGCATCAAACCGCAGATAATCCTAGCGTCAACCATTTCTTTTAATTCCCGGATTCTACGGATATCTTCTTCGGAAAAAATAGGCTGAGTCAGAAAATACGAGCATCCTGCCTCCAGTTTTTTTCTCATTCTTTCTGCAATAGCATTTTTGTTTACACCGTTATAGTTCAGCGCCCCGCCGTAATAAACCGGCCATTCCCCAAAGATCTCCTCATTCATATGCTTCAAATATTCCATAAACCGAATGGAGTTCATATCAAACACCCCTGTTATCCTCCCCCGGTTATCTTTCCCGACCGGATCGCCGGTAATGACCAGAAAATCCCGGATCCCATTTACATGCGCGCCCAACACTTCCGAGCGCAGGCCGATCAGGTTTCGATCCCGCATGGCTATATGAGGCATAACCGGAACGTCCGCCAGGGATTTTGCATACACTGCCAGCAGAGACGCGTCTGCCCTGGAACGAGCCAACGGCGAATCGGAAACTGTAATCATATCCACATCGTTTTCTTTCAGGGAACAAATACCCTTGCTGAATTTCCCGATATCTGCGTCAAAAGGAGCGTCTAGCTCCACCACAAACACCTTCTCTCCCTGGTTTAGTTTCTCTATGAACGCCGTCGGGCGCATACGGAACCTGTCCTCTTTTGCTTCTTCTGCTTCAGCAATCTTCTTCTTTTCCGGTTTCCGATCTTTCAAAAGTCTTTCCAGCGCGGCAATATGTTCCGGCGTTGTACCACAGCACCCTCCAATAATGTCTGCTCCCAATGTAAGGATTTTTTCCATCTGCTCTGCATAATATTCCGGTTCGTCCTTATAGCGCATCTTCCCCCGAAGTTCCTGCTGGTATCCCGCGTTAGGAAGTGCGCTGAACGTACAGTTCTTAGGAAACGTCTGCCTCTTGAGCAGTTTCCCAAGATGCAGAGCGCCTACGCCGCAGTTAAATCCAAACACGTCCACCGATTCTGTCTTTGCCATCATACGGATAACCTCGCCGATCCCATAGCCGTCCTGCGTGTACCCCATAGGGTTTAACGAAAACTGTGCAATTACACAATTGTATATACACTTTTCTTTGCAATAGGCCGATAACGGCTGAATCCACTTCGGTTCAGAGAATGTTTCAAACACAAAAATCTGCACGCCGCTCTCTATAAAAACATCAATCAAAAACTGATACTCTTCTAAAATCTGTTCATCCGATTCTGCCGCCGACTGCCTAATCGGCCCGATGGACGCTGCAATCAGCACATCCTCTCCGGAATCCTCCACCGCTTTCCTGGCGTTTGACACAGCGGATTCGACTGCTCTTCTGCAGGTTTCTCTCTCTGGAAAAAGAAAATGATTCACCGCAAATGTGTTTGTCCGAATCATCCTTGCACCCGCTTCGATATATTCCTTATGTATTTCAATAATCTGCTCCGGAAAGATCAGATTCGCCTCCTCCGCCTCCGCAGCCGACGAATATTTCCGGGCATAGTAGGTTCCCATAGCCCCGTCCATCAATAGAATCTTTCCTTTTATTCTGTCTGCAAGAAGCATACCCTTAAACCTCCGTTTTATATTTTTACGCAGCCGTTTGCACCTCTCCCGCAATATCCGATATTTATAACTATTATCACGAAAACGCTGCTTCTTTAGTATAACATAATCCATCCTCTTTCTCTATAAGAAAAAAGCACTGGATTCCCGGTCTTTTTTCTTATATAATAAAAAGCAGGAAACAAATGTCAGGCCTGTCATAAAATTCTCATCGCTTTGTCCCGCCGATAGACGGCGCATCTTTCACATGGACATCAGATATAGATGGCGGGTCCTCTGCATTCTAAGATTCCCGTTTCGACAAATTTAATCTTATCTGCTTTGAAAACGTAAGGAGGGATTGTTATGCCAGTCGGCGTAATTATCAATGTACTTTCCGTCGTAATCGGCGGTATGTTCGGAGCTTTCGCCGGAGAAAAGCTCCCCGACAAATTCAAAAATGAACTGAACCTGGTTTTCGGCGCCTGCTCCATGGGCATCGGAATCAGTTCTATCGTATTAATGAAAAATATGCCGGCCGTTATCTTTGCCGTTGTCTTAGGAAGCGGCGCCGGCCTGCTGATTCATCTGGGCGAAAAGATCAACGGAGCCGCCCTGTTATTAGAACGGCCTATCAACCGGCTATTTCAAAATAAAAACCGTAACATGCCGGAAGATGATTTTCAGGCGCTTTTAGTTACTGCCCTGGTGCTGTTCTGCGCCAGCGGAACCGGTATTTACGGATGTCTGGATTCCGGCATGACCGGGGACCACAGCATCCTGATTGCAAAGTCTGTCCTGGATCTGTTTACCGCGCTGGTATTTGCCTGCAGCTTAGGCTATGTGACAACGGTTATCGCCATACCGCAGTTTCTTATCTTTTTGATCCTGTTTTTGTGCGCTAAGATGATTTTTCCTCTCACCACACCGGATATGATTGCCGATTTCAAAGCCTGCGGCGGTATTTTGATGATCGCCACCGGCTTTCGAATTGCAAAGATAAAGATGTTTCCCATTGCGGACATGCTGCCGGCAATGATTCTTGTCATGCCGTGCAGCCATCTGTGGACAACGGTAATTCTGCCGTTGCTTCAATAAGTTAGTTTACGGCATAAAGGAAGCAGCCAGGAGAATAGAACCTCGTTTACCTGATTTTCTATTCTACCGGCTGCTTTCTTAGTCTTATACTGCCGCTTGGCTTCGCCTGTAAGATATAAAGCACTTCTTTTAATGTTTGACATTTTTTCTTACACATATTTTCTTTTCTATCCGATAGCTTGTCAAAGCTTATACAACGCTACTGTCCTTCTTCATCTGACAATACCCGCTGCAAATGCATTGCAAGATATCCAATCTCTGCTTCTGTAAAAGTACAGCGCAGATTCTTTCCCAGCTCGTCACACACCGTTCTTGCCATATCAAATTCTTTCGGGAATTTGAACTCCATATAATCATTCATATTGAGCTTAATCTCTTCCCCTTTGAGACCTCTGGCCACCATATACCGAATGTGGTTCATCAGGCGGTTATAAGATAAAGACATAATATTTAACTTCTTTCCAAGGATCTGCTCCACATATGAAACACAATCCCTGACCGCCTGCGCCATCTGCATTGCCTGGGACAGTTCTTCCTTGACGATCGCCGTATGTACATGCAGCGCTATGTATCCCACTTCATCCTCGTCTATATCAATTCCCATTCTGCTCTTCAGAACCGGAACGATACAGCATGCCACTTTATATTCCCCATGGAACAGAAGCCGGATATCGTCCGTCAGCGGATTGCTGATAGATTCATGGTTCCGAATCCGTTTGACCGCATATTCAATATGATCAGCCATCGGAAAAAGTATGTTCTGGTCAATACTTTCAAATTCCTTCTCCGCTTCCTTAAGGACAATATTCGCAATCTCCAGATATTCCGGCGAAATACTTGCCGCCAGTTCCCTGGCGCTGCCTCTTTTTGTCGTTTCCTTGAGAGAATAAACCGACGCGTCGCTCTGCGCTTCTATACGCTCCGCCACTTTTCTCCCGAAGCCAATTCCTTTTCCCATAATCAGATACTCCTGATTATCCTCTACCGACACAGCAATTACCGTATTATGATTCAATACCTTACTGATTCTGTACATACCTTCCCTAACCTCATCCTCTAGAAACCAAATCTAAGTATCCCGTACCATTCATATTCTGAACATGAACGGCGCCTTACACCAGAGCGCGTCTGGGCATTACGTTTCGCACGCTCTGGCAGTATAAAAATACACTTGACACCCTGATACTCACAGATTACCAAATTTCCTTCCGGCCGGCAATCCTTATATTTTCTTATTCGTAAATATCGACCGCAAATAAACTCTCGCCCTTCTCAATCTCGCCTTCTTTCAGCAGCCGGATCTTCTGGTTATCCGTCAGCTCCGTACATAAAACCGGAGACATCATAGACGGCGCGTTCGCATTCAGGTAATCCAGATCAAGTTTCAGCAACGGCTCTCCCTTCTTCACCTTTGCCCCCTGCTTGGTCAGAACCTCAAAACCTTTGCCCTCTAACTTCACCGTATCCACACCCATATGAATCAAAACGCTGATTCCGTTGTTCATAGCAAATCCAACTGCATGTTTGGTGTCGAATACGAAGATAACCTCCCCGTCTTCCGGCGCGCAAACTACCGGATCTGTAGGCGTTACAGCGGCGCCGTCGCCCATCAGCCGGCCTGCAAACGCTTCATCCGGCACCTTAGAAAGATCGGCTGCGATTCCTTTAACCGGACTTCCTACCAGGATGGATTTGACCACTTTTTTCTCTTTCGCGTCTTTACCTGCCGTTTCTTCTGCTTTCACCTCTGCCGGCTCTGCGTTTGCAATATACTCTTCATCCGGAGCCGTCTCAAGATAATCCTCTAAGTTGGACTTAATTACGGTTACCCGGGGTCCATAAATCACCTGTACGCCGTTTCCTTTGTGAACTACGCCGGACGCTCCCGTGCTTTTCAGCATCGCGTCATTGACCAGCTCTGATTTAAATACGGTACAGCGAAGCCTGGTTGCGCAGCAGTCTACATCCGAGATATTCTTTTTGCCGCCAAGTCCCATACAAATCTGTCTGGAAACCTCATCTCCTTCTCCGGCGCCGTCGGAACCCGCGCCCTTTTTCTTCGCATCCACATCGCTTCTGCGGTACAGTTTCACCTCTTCGCTGTCATCACGTCCCGGAGTTTTTAAATCCATCTTCACAATCAGGAAGCTAAAGAGGAAATAATATACTACAAAGTATACCGCGCCTATGGCAACGATCCATATCCAGTTCGTCTTTGCATTCCCCTGCAGGATACCAAACAGAAACATATCAATAAATCCGCCGGAGAACGTCATACCCACTCCCACGTTGAAAATATGCATCAGCATATACGCCGCTCCTGCAAGTACACAGTGAATTCCGTAAAGCAGCGGAGCCACAAACAAGAACGTAAATTCCAGCGGCTCTGTAATACCGGTCAGCATAGAAGTAAGAGCCGCCGACATCAGCAGACCTCCAACCACCTTTCTCTTCTCCGGCTTTGCAGCACGGTACATCGCAAGAGCCGCTCCAGGAAGACCGAAAATCATAAGCGGGAATTTTCCAGACATAAATCTTGTTGCAGATACGGCAAATTTCGTAGTACCCGGATCTGCAAGCTGCGCAAAGAAGATATTCTGCGCTCCTTCAATCATCTGTCCGGCAACCTCCATGCTTCCGCCAAGACCGGTCTGCCAGAACGGAAGGTAGAACACATGATGAAGGCCGAACGGAATCAGGATACGCTCCATAAATCCATACACCCAGGTTCCCGCATACCCTGAGTTCAGCACTACATTTCCCACGGCATAGATACCGTTCTGAATAACCGGCCATACAAAGAACATCAAAATACCTACGCCCGTATAAACCAGCGCGGAAATAATCGGCACAAATCTTGTCCCCCCAAAGAAAGAAAGCACCTGAGGAAGCTGAATCTTATAAAATTTATTGTGAAGCGCCGCAACGCCAAGCCCTACGATAATACCGCCGAACACGCCCATCTGCAGGGATGTGATTCCGCATGCGGAGGCTGTTGCTCCGTCTAACATCTTCTCAACACCGCCGTTAATGTTGATCATTGCGCCGATAGACGCATGCATAATAAAGAAGGAAATCGCTGCCGCAAGCGCTGCGACCTCTTTTTCTTTCTTCGCCATGCCGATTGCCACACCCATGGCAAATATAATCGGCAGATTCCCAAATACAATATTTCCCGCGTCATTCATAACCAGGAAAACGGCGTGAAATATTGTCCCGGGTCCCATAACTCCAAGGAGGCCGTAAGTCTCAAGCATCGTCTCATTTGTAAAGGATCCGCCCAGTCCCAGCAGAAGACCCGCTACAGGCAGGATTGCAATTGGAAGCATGAAGCTTCGCCCCACACGCTGTAAAACTCCAAAAATCTTGTCTTTCATCTCTCTTCTTCTCCTTTTCCTTTTGGTCTTAGAATTTACATGAGCAGCGATGCGCATTCACTTTTTTATCTTTTTGGGACTGTTAATGTCCGGTAAAGTACAAAAAAAGACACTAACCCACATAAATTCTAACACAACTTATGCATAGTTAATGCCTTGTTTTTCACAAGTAACATACTATCTGGCTAAAATTTTAACATGGCCAGACAATAGCTGTCAAGGATTAATTTTTACAATTGAAACTACTCGATAGAAATCACTTTATAATCCTGATCTTCTACCGTCTTCTTCAGCAAATCGTCCGCCGCCTGTGCGTTCAAAGTGACCACTGCCGCGCCTTCCTCATGGCTCACCTGCGCTGACTCCACCTCTGCGAGTCCTTCTAATACCTTCTTTACTCTCGCCTCACAGTGTCCGCACATCATACCTTCAATCTTCATCGTTTTTGTCATAGTCTTGTTTCCTTCCTTTCCTGATTGTTCCATTGAAACATTGATATTTGCAGGCTTAACCTTTTTATCCCTGCCGGCGTCATACAGCTTGCAGAAATTCAGCCTCAGCGCGTTTGAAACAACGCAAAAACTTGAAAGGCTCATTGCCGCCGCGCCAAACATAGGGTTTAAGGTCAGGCCAAAATGCACAAATGCTCCCGCTGCCAGCGGTATTCCGATAATGTTATAGATAAACGCCCAGAACAGATTCTCATGGATATTGCGAAGCGCCGCCCGGCTCAGCCGGATCGCCGCCGGGACGTCGCTTAACCTGCTCTTCATTAAGACCACGTCCGCCGCGTCAACCGCAACGTCGGCCCCGGCCCCGATGGCAATTCCCATATCCGCCCTGGTAAGCGCCGGGGCGTCGTTGATTCCGTCCCCCACCATAGCGGTTCGTCCCTGCTCCTTTAAGCTGCATATCACTTGTTCCTTACCGTCGGGAAGTACCCCTGCAATCACTTCATCTACTCCGGCCTGCTTCCCGATCGCTCTTGCGGTACGCTCATTATCCCCTGTCAACATAACCACATGGATTCCCATGTCCTGAAGCTGCTTCACCGCCTGCCGGCTGTCCTCTTTGATCGTATCCGCAACGGCGATGATGCCAAGCAGGCGTCCCTCAGCCCCGAACAACAGCGGCGTTTTCCCGTCCTCCGCCAGTTTCTCCGCCCGCTGTTTCATCTCCTCCGATACCGAAAGTTCCTTTCCGATAAACGACATACTTCCGCCGATCAAAGACTTTCCGTCCAGGACTCCCGATAGCCCGTTTCCCGGAAGCGCTGTGAAATCTGTCGCCTCCGCCGCCTCCAGAGACAGTTCCTTTCCCTTTTTCAGCACGGCCTTAGCAAGGGGATGCTCGCTCTTTGCCTCTAAGGCAAGCGCCATCTGAATCAGTTCCCTCTCGGAAACTCCCGGAGCCGGCGCCACATCCGTCACCACCGGTTCTCCGCTGGTAATTGTCCCGGTTTTATCCAGAGCCACAATCTGTATTTTCCCTGTCTCTTCCAGGGAAACCGCCGTTTTAAACAGAATACCGTTTTTCGCCCCAAGACCGTTTCCTACCATAATGGCAACCGGAGTTGCAAGCCCCAGCGCGCAGGGACAGCTAATCACCAAGATCGAGATCCCCCTTGCCAGCGCATAGGCGAATTCTCTTCCCAGCAAAAGCCAAACAATGGTCGTAATCACTGCAATCGTTATTACGATCGGCACAAATACCCCGGATACCTTATCCGCAATCTTGGCAATCGGCGCTTTCGTTGCCGCCGCATCGCTGACCATCCTGATAATCTGGGACAGCGTCGTATCCTCTCCTACCCGGGAAGCTTCGCATTTTAAAAATCCGGACTGGTTTATGGTCGCCGCGGAAACTAAGTCTCCTTCCGACTTATCCACCGGAATACTTTCTCCGGTCAAAGCCGCTTCATTTACCGCGCTGGCGCCTTCCATCACAATACCGTCCACCGGTATATTCTCCCCTGGGCGCACCACAAAGATATCTCCCTTTTTCACCTGCTCTACCGGCACGGTCTGCTCTATGCCTCCCCGAACCAATACCGCCGTCTTCGGAGCCAGCTTCATCAGGCTCTTTAAAGCGTCCGTAGTCTTTCCCTTGGATCTTGCCTCTAACATCTTGCCAACTGTAATCAGCGTCAGGATCATCGCCGCAGATTCAAAATAGAACTCGTGCATATATTTCATCACAGCGTCCATATCCCCATGAAGCTGGGCGTCTGTCATCATAAACAGCGCGAACACGCTCCACAGGAAAGATGCCATCGAGCCAAGAGCCACTAACGTATCCATATTCGGTGCCCTGTGCCACAAGCTCTTAAAACCGCTGATAAAAAACTTCTGGTTGATTACCATAACAATGCCGGTCAGCATAAGCTGCAAAAGCCCCATAGCCACATGGTTGTGTTCAAACCATTCTGGCACAGGCCACCCCCACATCATCGCCCCCATGGAAAAATACATAAGAACGGCCAAAAAACCAACGGAGGAAATCAGCCTTTGTTTCAGAACCGGAGTCTCCCGATCCTGCAAAACATCCTCCTCAGCCCCGCGCGCAGCGCTGGTTCCCCCTTCTTTTCCCTTTACCGAAGCCCCATATCCGGCCTCTTCCACCGCCGAAACAACGCTCTGCGAAGACGCGCTTCCCTCTACGCCCATGGTATTGGTCAGCAAACTGACCGAACAAGACGTTACTCCCGGAACTTTCGATACTGCCTTTTCTACCCGGGCGCTGCAGGCAGCGCAGCTCATTCCCGTAACTGTATATTGTTTCATGTTCTTTCCCCCTTCTATAAAACCTATTATCTCATAAGCTTCTGTATGGTAGCCACAAGCTCATCCACCACCTCATCCTTTCCCTCTCTGATATCTCTCGCCACACAGGAATGGATATGATTTGACAGCAGTTCTTTGTTAAATGAATTCATAGCCGCATTTACTGCCGACGACTGGATCAAAATATCATTACAGTAGGCGTCATGCTCAATCATCGCCTGAAGCCCCCTCACCTGGCCTTCAATCCTCCGGAGCCGGTTCAACAGCCGCTTCCTCTGCTCTTCTGAACGCTCTGTAGTCTTTTCATGGCAGCATGATTTCTCTTCGTTCATATGAAACTCTCCTTACATTCTAGTATAATACTTCTATGTTACGATATACCGGTCGGTCTTCCACGTCTATCAGATAATTAAATACCCTATCAGGGTATATAATATACCTTGATAGGGTATTTGTCAATAGCATTCCATTATCATTAAAACTTTATTCAGCCTTTCAGCAGCTCTGCCATTGTGGTTCCTTCTCCGGCAAGATTTTCAAAATCTTTTACAAACACGTCAACCGCCGCTGTTACAGCCGCATGATTTACAAATTTATCCATTACGGCCGGGGCAACCGTTGCGCCGCCTACTCCATATTTACAAAGTTCCAGCACCTGCTGAGAGTTCTTAAAACTTGCCGCAAGCACCATCGTCCCGAAACGATTTGCCGCAAGGATATCCTGTATCTCTTTCGTAACGTGAATACCGTCATACCCCATATCGTCAATCCGGTTAATATATGGCGCCGCATAAGAAGCTCCGCTTTTTGCCGCCAGATACGCCTGCATCGGCGTATAAATCGCCGTGCCTGTCGTGCGGATTCCCTGCGTTTTCAAAAGCTTCATCGCCTTAAATCCTTCGGGAATGCATGGAATCTTTACAAAAGTCGCTTCTCCAAAAGCTTTTACGATTGCCTGCGCGTCCCGAACCATGCCCTCTGCGTCCATCGCAATCGCCTGTACATGCAAATCCGCCTCCCTTCCGATAAACCCGCGGATCTCCTTAAGTACGTCATAAGGCTCTCTGCCCGTCTTCGCCAAAATCGACGGATTTGTCGTCACTCCGTCAATGGGATATAAATCGTACAATCTTCGGATTTCCCCCATATCAGCATCATCAATCAATAATCTCATCGTTCCCGCTCCTTTCGCCCGTCTAGAAATTCTATATCCATTCGGGCCGTCTATTCTCACTTTGCAGAAAGCGCAAAGCCCGGGAATAAATCCCCTGTATTTTCATGCTAACACAAATATGGTACCCTGTCAAAAGCCCTGCTTTAGTGAATTTTCTTGATATATCCAAAAATATGCTTTAAGATAATAGTATCCGGCAAACGCAGCTTTTCTGCCCGGTATACTTACCACACCCGTCAGCACAGCGGCTGTACCGCTGTAGAAAGAGAAGGAACCATGACTATAGCAACTTTCATAACCGACACGATTAAAAAAATAGAAACCCTTGGAATCCGCACTCCGGAAAACGTGGATCTCAACGCTGCTGCCGAAGGCATTCTCGGCATGCCGGAGGAAATATTAGAAGCGATGGAACCGGGCCAGATGATCGGAATGCTGTTTGCCGCCATCGGACACGGAATCTACGACTATACGGACTGGTCCTGGCAGCCTTCTTCGGACCAGGTCTATTCCTTCGACGTGGAAGCCTTTGACTGTTCCAATATGTATACCGCGTTCCTGCAGGGCATTTCTGCAATTACCCGGGGCGATCTGGAATTTACCGATGTTACAGAAGATTGCAGCAAAGTCGATTATGAAAAAGGATGCGGTATCCAAACCATACGCTTTCAGTGCAACGGGCAGGCTTACCAGTATGACGCGGCCGTCAACTACGACTGGTTTGATACCGGTATGCTCTATTTTATAAACCGGATGATAAAGGAAATGCATACAGGAAAATCTCTCTATGCTATTTCTGACGGTTACCAGTGCTGCATCCTTTTCTATCAGACAGAGGAATGGAGCGAGCGGTTTCAGCAACTTTTTGGAATGGCGCCGGACGATCTCGGCAAGGAGATTTAACACTGTTAAATCCCCAGCCTGTCCGCCATCTCCACAACGCTGACCATGGTACTTTGGTCTGTAATAAGCGTGTCCAGATACCTGCCATTTAACGCTCCTAGAATGGATGCCACTTTGTGGTCTCCATTCGCAATTCCCACAACATTTTTATGTTTTTTAATCTCTTCAAGGCTTACCTTGACAAACCTGTCGCACAAAGGATTTTTACTGAGATTCCCATATATATCATAAAAATTAGAGCAGATATCCCCGCACACATTATGATTCTTTAATTCCCGGACAGTATCCAGATCATAACGCATACTGGAAATACTTGCGGCAGTATTCGGAGTCGGCCCAATTCCAACCAAAGTCAGATCCGATTCCCTTGCCCGATCCACAATTGCCGTAAACGTATTATCCCGCATAATGCTCTGGGCTGTCTCAGCGCTTTCACACATAAACGGCGCGTTTACCACGTAACCGGTACCTTTATATTTCCTAAGAAGATTCTGGGCAATCGTATTTGGCTGCATCTGCATCCCAATCGTCCCCTGAGCCCCTAACAGCGTATACACTTCAATATCCCTGATATAATTGCTTCCATAATATCTTTAATAGCCGCTTCAATTTTTTCAACAGTCGGAACCGCATTTCTCTCAAGTTCCCGGTTATACGGAATCGGAACATCCAAACCGCATACGCGTTTAACCGGCGCGTCCAGATAATAAAACGCAATACTGTCGCAGATAACCGCCGACACCTCCCCGCCGATGCCCCCGGTAAGATTTGCCTAATGTACAGTCACAACGCGCCCCGTTTTCCTGGCCGACCCGATAATCGTTTCCTTGTCAAGCGGACTCAGCGTTCTCAAATCAACAATCTCTACGTCAATCCCTTCTCCGGCAAGCTTGTCGGCCGTCTTCAAACACATCTGCACCATACGTCCGTATGTAATTACAGTTACGTCCTTCCCCATACGCTTAATATCCGCTTTACCTATCGGAATTCTGTACAGCTATATTGAGGTGATATATTGAAGACATGTTTGAAAGGCATATCATCAGCGAAATTGAACGTTACGCTGTCAAAGACGGACCCGGAATCTCCGGCGGCGAAGCAGCCAGTCAGGGAGATTTTCTATCTATGCTTGCCAGAGAGTGCAGAATACAGCATATATCTACATGTATCGAAACCTGCGGATATGCCAAATGGAATACATACGAGAAACTCCTTCCCTACATTGATTACTTTTACTATGATTTAAAAATGATAGATAAAGCCAAACATAAAGAAGCAACCGGCACGACTAACCGTCTGATCCTAGATAATTTCATAAAATTGACCGCCGCAGGAGCCAATGTTATTGTACGCATTCCCGTCATACCAGGAATCAACAATACCGGCAAAAACATCTCGGACACCATTGCTTTTCTGCTTGCACACTCTCCCGGCTGTCATGTAAGCCTGCTCCCCTACCACCGTCTGGGGACGTCCAAATACGAAAAGCTTAACATGCATTACAGACTAAAAGAACTTGTTCCTCCTTCCCAGGAAGAAATGCACCGGTTAAAAGAACAATTTGTAAATAATGGCTTTTACGTAACAATAGGCGAATAATTTTAAAGGAACCAGTCTTTTTCTGAAAGGGGCTGTCGGGAAATAGATAGTTCCAAACAGGGGCAGGTGTGATTCGTACGAATCACA
>CAJURK010000054.1 GCA_910588745.1 uncultured Dorea sp.
CCCCGACCTTTTGGTCCGTAGCCAAACGCTCTATCCAGCTGAGCTACGCCCACAAATCTGCAAACACTTCGTCCGCAACAAAAACTATTCTATCCTATTATGAATCGTTTGTCAATACTATTGCAAAAAATATATGTATAATTCATAAAATATTGTAGTATCCTTTACAGCAAAAACAAATATTATATAATGAGCAAGGAATTTATTGCTCTTCTATCCATTCCGGGTCTGGCGAGCTTTTCTGCACGCCGTCGCCGGAAAGAAAAGTATACTGCAATTCTCTATCTTTTGAACCCTCGGTAGCGGTTGATGCACGCATAGATTTCCTGTCTGCGCACTTCTGCCAGATTCCCTGGAACGTTTCCTCTGCTTAACGCTCCCGGTCCATCCTTTTCCATCTTCTGGCACACATGCTCTAAGAGCCTCTCAATCTCCTGTCTCGGATTCTTCTCCAGTTGTTCCGCCACATACTTCACCACATGGCTGAGTGTAGTGGTCTGCTCGCCGTCCGCGATCTGCTCTACATATTTTAATTCTACCGTGTCTCTGCCGATAGAAAAGCTGTCCTTTCCAAACTGTTTTAATTTAATCTGGTCATGCTTCTTCTCAATCCGGCCTACGCGGAGTACCCGTCCCGTCTGCTTCCATACGTTCTGAGGTTCTTCCAGTTTCTCCGATAGATTCCCGTTTTTCGGACAGATGCTTTTTACCTGGTCGGTAATATCCAAAGCTTTATAAGTATCCATCTGAAGTATCTTATCCGCTATATAAAAATACGCGCCCGAACTGCCTGCAACCAAAATCACTGATACCCCCTGCTGGTGATAAAGATTTTTTGCCTGATCGATAAATGGTGTAATCGGCTCCTTTTCTTTTGCAATAACGGACTGCATCAAAGCATCCCTTACCATGAAATTCGTAGCCGAAGTATCCTCGTCAATCAGAAGGGTCTTTGCTCCGGAATCCACCGCTTCCACCACATTGGCCGCCTGAGAAGTAGAACCGCTGGCGTCCTCTGTAGAGAAATCTACCGTATCCTTGCCGTTGGGAAGATGATTGATAAACGGCGAAATATTTACATGAGAGACCGCGCGGCCGTCCTCCGCACGGATCTTCACAGCCGTATCATCCGTGATTACATACTCTCTTCCATCACCAGCAATATGATTATAAACACCCAGTTCTAACGCCTTCAGCAGGGTAGATTTTCCATGATAACCGCCGCCTACAATCAGCGTAATTCCCCTTGGTATCCCCATTCCCTTAAGTTTTCCTTTATGCGGCAGGGTAAGTTCCACTTCCATTGACTTAGGACTTTCAAACACAACGGCACCGCGCATCGGTTTATCCGACACGCCGCTTTCTCTCGGAAGCACCGAGCCATTCGCCACAAATGCAGCCAGCCCCCTCTTTTTCAGTTCCTCTCTGATCGCATGCTGGTCTTCCGCCAGATCGACCACTCCGCGGATCTTTTCTGCATCCAGATTCTTATAATATAAGGCTTTCTTCACACATTCCGGCACAAACCGGAACAAGATCTTCTCAAGTTCGGGAGAATTGATGCTCCGTCCATTTGCCGGAAATCCCACCTCAAACCGGACTAGGACCCGCTTTTCATTCACTTCAAGAGCCGTTCGCTCTAATACCTGCTGACCGCACCGGGAGATACTCATCAAACCGCTTTTTCCCGACCCCTTTGCCTGAAACATATAGTCCGACATACACCTTGCAAATACTCTGGCCAGATAATCCTGCAGCGCAACTCTCTGATACTTTTCCGCAAACAATTCCGCCGGGAAAGCGGCTGTTTTCTGCAGCACCTCCACGCTCACTTTAGAGGGCGCCGCAAATGGATCCCCCTGTACATGCTCAATATGCAGGATATAGCCCGGAAACTGATAACTTCCTTTCAAGTCTTTATATGCCGGATAACTCTTCCTGTGAATCCGTTCTAATTCGATCCTTAACTGTCTGTCTGTATTCATCTTCTATTCCCTCTTTCTATAATATGTATCTATAATACTGCAAATATTAAACTATCACGGCCAAACATCACTTGCCGATACCGGCGCAGAATGATTGTATCACACGCAAAGCCACGAAATAAGGCGCAGCGGCATCAATTAACGACAACGTACCGCTCTGCAATTACTGCTCGCGGAAAGTAATCTCTCCGGTTGCCGGATCCATCCCGTCCACAATCGCCAACGATTCCAGCTTATATCCCAAATTGCGGATCATCCGTCCCCCCGGCTGAAAGCCTTTCTCAACCGCAATTCCTATCCCTTCTATCGCAGCGCCCGCCGATTGTACGATCTGGATCAATCCCTGCAGCGCGCAGCCATTTGCAAGAAAATCATCAATGACCAGAACTCTGTCGTCCTGATCAAGAAACTTTTTTGAAACAATAACCTGATTCTTTGTTTTGTGGGTAAAAGATTCCACCTCCGCCACATACATTTCCCCTTCCAGATTGATGCTCTTCGCCTTCTTTGCAAATACCACCGGAACCTTAAAATGCATCGCCGCAACTGCCGCGATCCCGATTCCGGACGCTTCTATGGTTAAAATCTTTGTAATCTTGTTACCTTCAAACCGTTTTTTCCATTCTCTCCCCATCTCATCAAACAGCGCAATATCCATCTGATGATTCAGGAAACTGTCTACCTTTAATACATTGCCTTCTTTTACAATTCCGTCTCTTGCAATTCGTTTTTCCAAAAAATTCATGATCTGTTCCTCTGCGTCTATAATCCAACTCCTTATTGACCAGAGATATTGTAGCACATTGCCGCTTCTGATACTACGCAAAAAGGAGAAATTTTAAAAATTTCTCCTTTTTGCGGCTTCTTCTTATCCCTTTCAAAATCATCCGGTTTGCTTCCGCGCCTTCTCAGGCTCCAGCTTCAACGTCCACGGTAAGCTGCCACACGCTTTTTCCTTCGCTCCATAACCGGACGTAAACCTCCTTACATTTCTTAAATCTCTGAAAGGTACGGATTGCTTCTGCCGCATTTTGATATACCTTCCAGCACCCGGAACAGATACAGTTCCTGCCGGAATTTTCCACAAAACCAATTACATCTCCCAGCGGATATCCCAAAAATAACCCGATTTCATGCGGAAATTCGTGATTATGCTCCAGACGTTCCTTTAACCTTTCCACCAAAAACTCCACATCTGTATATTCATATCCCCTGTCATGGAGAAAATTTACCGCTCCCGGCTGTTCCAGATCCCTCTCAAGAAATGACTTCCGATACACATAGATCAGAGCCGTATGCTCCCTGACTCTTAGAGCGCGTATGGAGACCCCTTTCGATTTCATACATTGGTTCCAAGCCTCAATGTATGTATTCAGTTCTTTCAGAGAAGAATAGACATAAGAAAACAGATTTCCGGTCTTTATAGAAGCCAGCGTCGGAGCGCAATGCTCGACAAGATACCTTTCCATTGCATTCACTCCCTTTCAAAAATCTGTTATTACAGTTTATTTTCCCGCATATTCTTGCGTGCTTTCTTAGTGTCATACATTCGCCGGCAAAATATTCCCCGAGGAAAAGATTACTATTTCAAATACTGCGGCTGTCCGCCAAGCGTCTTCTCGTATAACTGATTATTTTAAATAGGTTATGCTGCCCTCAGTGGACAAAGGGACGCATGCCCCTTGTCCACTGAGGGCAGCATTCAAAATTCTTGAATCTACCGGCAGAATGCAGTATGATAAGAAGAGAAACCAGGCAAGATATCCTGGCAAACCGGAGGTAGAACTATGATTTGTATTCCGATGAAATCATCCGGAAGTTATGACAGAACTACGATTTTATCCCTCAACCAAAGGAAACTCCAAGGCTCTTTGAGACGTGCGGAATTAGATTCCGTCCATCTGTCCGCGCCCCCAAATGTGCCGAATCATCCCGCGTCAGTCCCCCGTCTCCCGCAGCCGGCTATATCCCGGCCGCAGGCAGTTTCCTGCCGTCCCATGCCAAAACTCCACAATCTGCTTCAGAAAGGCCAGAAAATGAATATTGGCATAGCCGGACAACTGCAGCGTCTGCGAGTCGGCATGGGATGGAATACCGCGGATCCCCGGTGCGATATAGACCTGTCCGCATATCTCCTTGATCAGTCCGGCAGGGTTCCCGCCGACGACTGGTTCGTATTTTACGGTCAGACACACAGTCCAGACGCAAGCGTCTATTTAAATGCAAACGGTTCCGGAGAGGATCGGGAAACCGCCGATATTGATTTTACAAAGCTTTCCCCCTCTATCAGCAGAATTGTATTTGTACTTACCATTCACGAAGCTTTTACCTATAACCTGAATTTCAGCATGGTGAAAGACGCCTATATAAGACTGACGGAGCCTGCTTCTAACAAGGAAATATGCAGCTTCCTGTTAACGGACTACTATGCCAACGTCATTTCTATGATGTTGGGCGAACTCTATCTGTACAATCATACCTGGAAGTTTCATGCAATAGGAAACGGCGTGGCGAAAGACCTCGCTGGACTATGCGGATTATATGGAGTCGAGATAAATAACTAGGAGGTACCTACCAATGCTTACATTTGAAACCGTAAACGAATTAACTTTAAAAGTCACCTGTACCGGAAATGATATTCTATTTACCAAGTCAGGCGCTTACATTGCCGGAGACTGCGCGGGAAATACCAACTACCGATTTGAAAAGGTTTTGTTCGGCCCTCAGAATAATCTGGCCCAAGCCGTTTTCGGCTCCCTTGCCCGCCGGGTAACCGGGGAAAATATTCCTCTTATGAAAGTTACCATGAATGGAAATTCGGAGACCTACTATGCCTGCAACGCACAGCATATCCTGGTCTATAAACTAGAACCTGGGGAAATGATTTCTGTTGAATCAGAAAATATCCTCGCATTCACCCAAGACTGTAAATACAGCGTCCGTTTTATTGGCTCTGGCGTACTGTCCCAAAAGGGCTTGGCTACTTCTACCTTAACCGGGGAAGGAAACAGCGCCTATGTCGCCATACTTACCGACGGCAACCCCATTGCGCTCAGCAACGTCCAGACCCGCAATACCATTGCCGTTGACCCTGACGCCGTTATCTGCTGGATGGGAAACGGTCCCTGCGACCCCCATATCCGCACCGATGTGAACTGGAAAACCTTTATTGGGCAGGCCTCCGGTGAATCTTACTCGTTTGAATGGAACGGAAATATGCCGGTAACTGTAGTCATACAGCCATCCGAACGAAAAGGCGGGATTCAACTCAAAATGGATTAATTATAATCAAAAAGGAACTAACGGGAAATGTAATTTGCCTGCAAGATGTTGTTGCGCTCTCGAATTGAGCAGAAATATCTTGGGCAAATGATATCATTTTCCGATAGTTCCTTTGTTTTATCACAATTATTTAATTCAGAAACTTCTTTATCTATTCGTTTTTAACCCGTATTCCGTAATCCAAGAGAGCATCTCGTCTGAGAAAATCCCCTCTCCTTTCATCTCTCTCAGCTCACCGGCCGGAGAATACTTTTTACAGAACCCCGCCGGAACAATTCCAATATCTGCCGCGTCCGCCATCGGCGCGTCAAATTCACTGTCCCCCGCCGCGATGACTTCCACCGCTTTGATGTATTCACGGAATCTTCTTACCGCCGTTCCCTTGTTCAATTGTTTTGGAACCACATAGAGCTTTTCTCCATTACAAAATACATCCACGCTCTTTTCATCCAATTCCCTGCGCAGCTTAACCGCCGCAGCCGGAGAATCACTGCATTTCGTAAAGAGAAATAAATCGTCAATCAAGCGTATCTCAAATTTACGCAGCGCTTCTTTCTCCAAAAGCCCGCGCGCTTTATGAAGCTCCCTCATGCCCTCCGACGCCAGTTCTTTCGACACACGGTACCACGCTTCGTCCCGTTCTCCTTTCACAAGAAGGACTCCGCCGTTACAGACAAGGGCATATGGAAACGCCCCTGCCTTTAAGTCAATCCGGTCGTACTGCTCTTTTGTCCTGGTGGTTGTGGGAACCACCAGAAACTGCTCTTTTATCTGCTTTAGCAGCCGGTAAGCCTTCTCTGTGATATAGGAAATTTCCCTTCCCTGATAGCGTTCAACGGCTATTTTCTCAGCGCCGATCTCATGTTTATAGGAATAAATCAGCGTATTGTCCAGATCCAGATTCACTACTCTCATTTCTTTGACACAAACGCCTTACGAACCAAATCAACCGGAATGATCAGGATTCCTAACGCCATAGATACCAGCAGCGCCTTCGCGCTTAACATGGTGGTTCCAAATACAGTGCCGCCAATTTCAATAATAACCGTCTGGAGGATAAAGATTCCGCCCATAACCAAAATAAAGTTCTTATTCTCTCCGATATGCTCAAACAGATGAAAACGGTCGGACCGGGTATTTAAACTGTTAAAGATAATGGAATAAATAAAGAACGCAAACATAAACGTCTTCTCATACAGCTCCGGTTCGCTGCAGCCTGCCGGCGTCACAAAGTCCGTTATCCCGCCAATGTTCTCAAGAATCAGGATAGAGCCCAGTGTGATAAAGACAGAACTTGTCCCAATCGCTGATTTTATAAACCCGGTCAGAATGTTATCGGTTCTCTTTACTGGCTGGTCGTCCATATATCTGGACAGAATCGGCTCTCCGCCAAATGCCATGGCGGCAAGGGTATCCATAATCAGGTTAATCCACAAAATCTGTACGATGGAAAACGGTTCCGTCCATCCCAGTACCGGCGCGATGATATTCATCAAAAGCGTACTGATGTTTACCGTCAACTGGAAAATCAGGAATTTCCCCACGGACTTTGCCATTGTACGGCTGTTAAGCACACAATCCTTAATGGACGTAAGGCTGTTATTTAAAATTACCACATCTCCGGCTTCCTGGGCTACCGCTGTGCCGTCCCCCATCGCAAAGCCGATATCAGACTGTTTCAAGGCCGGAGCGTCGTTCACTCCGTCTCCCGTCATTCCGCACACGTTATCAAGCTGCTGCGCAATGGACACCAAACGTTTCTTGTCCAACGGTTTCGCCCTGCTGACAACACGAAGATCGGGAAGTTTTTTCTTTAATTCTTCATCCGACATCGCTTCGAGTTCTTCGTGGGTAAGCGCCACATCTGTTTTCTCATCCTTCAGAATGCCGGCTTCTTTCGCGATTGCCACCGCTGTTTCCTCCGCGTCTCCGGTTACCATTACAACCTGGATACCCGCACGATTCAACACGCCCACAGTTTCAACCGCATCGACTCTCACGTTGTCACGCAGGCAGAGTACCGCCAGCAGAATTTTCCGGTCTTCCTCAAACTTCGCGACAGACAGAAGTTTCATCGTCCTTTTTGCCTGCTCGTGCATCTGCTTTTCTACTTCTGCTTTTTCAGCCGCCGTAAATTCCTTTGCCTCCCCCTCTTTTGTAAGGTAGTGGGTAATTTCGTGAATCACATTCTCCGTCGCGCCCTTCCAGTAAACCGTCCCGTCCTTCAGTTCTACTGTCGCGCACTTCTTCTCCGAATCAAAACCGCTGATTTCTTTCACCTTAGAACTGTCCGCCGCATCGGTTCCGCCGTTCGCTATGGAATACGACAAAAGCGCCCGGTCCATATTATTGCTGCCGATTGCTTTGCCTTCTGAAATCTTCGCAAGATTATTCAGCGTAATTGCTTCAAGAAACTCTGCGTTCAGGAACTTGTCAATAATTTTGCCGTCTCCCAGTATAAATTCTACCAGAGACAGATTTCCCTCTGTGATTGTTCCTGTTTTATCGCTGAAGAGTAGATTCATATACGCGGAATCAGAAAACGCCGCCTTATGGCTGACCAGAATATTCTTCTTATACATGGATTCCGTATTCATGGACTGAACCAGGCTGTTCATCATGGGAAGCCCTTCCGGTACCGCCATGATTACGATGGAAGCCATCAGCATAACGGCTTCGGCCGCCAGTAGCAAAACAAATACCGGCGTTACTGCCTGGTCGGTTCTCATCACCGTAAGCACCACTTGGAGGATACCGGCAATCGCCGCCGCAGATACGCCCAGCTTTCCAATTCCCGCCGCTACTACTTCCAGCTTAAGGCTGGAGGTATCCTTTCGCTCTTCCTCTTCATCATCTGTCAGCGCCTTATTAATCTTTCCAAGCTCCGAGGCGTCTCCAATAACGGTCGCCACCATATAAGCCTCCCCGCTTGTAACCACAGAGCCCATAAACACTTTGCTGGCAGAGGCATAATCGCAAGACTCCGCTTCTTCCATATTTACGGCCGCCGTCTTCGTTTCGTCTCTGGATTCTCCGTTTAAGGCCGCCTGGGATACTTTGACATTTCCCTCAAATACCAAACCGTCTGCCGGAACCTTATCGCCTGACTGAATCAGGACTGTATCGCCCTTCACAATTTCGCTGGTCAGAACCTTTACCAGCTTCCCGCTCCGGATCACCTTGGCATACGTTTTATTATACTCTTCCTGGAGCGCTTCGCTCCGGGACGTATTCCGGTACTCGGACAACGTGCTGAAACCTGTCGCAAGGCCAATCGCCAGAACGATGCTGATAATCTCCACAACATCATTTTCGCCTGCAAGCGCAGGAATCATCATTCCAAGCGCCGCAAGCGCAATCTTCAATGCCAAAGCTCCGCATAACACCTTAATCCAAATATCGTCAAACGCTCCGATAAACATAGACCACAAAGATTCCTGCTCTTTTTTAGCAAGTTCGTTTGTTCCGTAATTCTGTTTGCTCTGTATTACCTGTTCCTCGGATAATCCCTTCTTTAGAATTTCCTTATTCATCAAATCACTCATATACACCACTGCCTCTCTAAAATATTTCATCTTCTGTTCCTGTCTGCATACAAAACCCCGCAGGGCTTTCTCGCATATGGTTTTTCAACCTGATATACTGCTTTCATCCGGCGCGCCTTACACTGAGGGTATTTGCAGAAAAAGAGAAACTTATGCAGTTTCTCTTTAAAAACTATCATATATTACACATATCGCCTGCAAAGATCTCCCAGCGACGGATCATTTGTCCCCTGTCCTACCGCGCTGAATTTCCACTCGCCATTATATCTGTATATCTCTCCAAATATCATTGCTGTCATGCCTGAATAGTCCTCTGTGAGATTATACCTGCACATCTCCTGATTGGTTCTGCCGTCTACCAGCCTGATAAATGCGTTCCGGATCATTCCGAAATGCTGCTTTCTTGGAACTGCGTCGTAGATATTGACCACGATCACAATTTTATCATACTGCTGGGGCATATTGGCAAGGTCAATGATGATCTGTTCGTCGTCTCCGTCCCCGGCGCCGGTCAGGTTATCCCCTAAATGCTGTACCGTACCGGATCTGTGCTGTAAATTTCCAAAATATACTAAATCGCCGTTTCCGCCTAGCTTTCCGTTTTTCAGCATAACCGCCGACGCGTCGCAATCGATATCCGCCTGCTTCCCTAAATTGAAAAAACCTCTTTTCTGCGGCGCCTCATCCCAGCCTAGTCCCACCAGAACCTGGGATAATCCCGCATTTTCCTTTGTCAGGCTAACTTTCTGGCCTTTTTGTAAACGAACTGACATACCTGTTCCTCCTTCATTTATTTGCGTCCCGGCCTCCAGTTAAGTCCCCACTGGAAAGCTCTGTCCATCGTGGCATGGCCGTCATAAAACTGAACAATCTTCTCTACACTGAACGTCTCGTCGTTCATGTTCTCAAACAATGCAAGAGCGCACATCTTCTCCCTGGAATTGTAATCATCCATCTTCACTACCAGATCTTCCGCCCCGGGATACCGGATTGTAACCGTAGCGTCCGCCTGCTGCCAACTGGCAACTCCTTCATAAATGAACGTGTATACCAAAACTCTCCGGATGTCAGAAATCTGATTTCCATTAATCCTGAGATTCTCCCCGGCAGCAGCCGCGCCGGTTCTGTCGTCTCCGTCCAGGGATACAAACGGCGGCTGATTCAAAGAACCAAACGAATTTCCAAGCGCCTGTACGGCTCCCTTTCTTCCGTCCTTTAACTCAAACAGACAACCCAAATCCAAATCAATCCCCTGCTGTCCCCCAAACAAGCTCTTTAGCAGTCCCTGATTCTGCGGTCTGGAATTCCAGTTTAGGTTCACAAGAATCTCTCCCAGCCCCGCGGACGCCTTTTTCTTTAAACTTACTTTCTGACCCTTCTGCAAACTGATAGCCATAAGCGCATCTCCTTTATTCTACATCAATGCCATAGTTGGCACACAGCGCTCCCAGTCCCCCCTGGTATCCGCTTCCTATCGCATTGAATTTCCATTCGCCGTTATTCTTATATAATTCGCCAAATACAACCGCCGTCTCAATCGAAAAGTCTTCCCCCAAATCGTATTTCAACAATTCTTCCCCCGTCGCTTCATTATAAATCCTGATAAAGGCATTATTCACCTGGCCAAAATTCTGTCTTCTTAGCTCCGGTTCATAAATGGTCGCTGTAAATGCAATCCTGGTAAGATTTTCCGGAACACTCGACAAATCAACTTTAATCTGCTCGTCGTCGCCTTCCCCCGCGCCGGTCCGGTTATCCCCCATATGCTGAACGCTTCCCGACGGATGCGCTAGATTCCCATAAAACACAAAATCTTCCTGCCTTGAAGTCTTGCCGGAATCGGTAAGCAGAAACGCAGAGGCATCCAGATCAAAATCTCCTCCCGTATCAAACTGGTTCACATCCCAGCCTAATCCTACCACAACCTTTGACAATCCCGGATTTCCTTTCGTCAGATTTACCTTCTGTCCTTTTTGTAAACTAATCGGCATGATATCTCCCTCCTTTATGCTACTTCTATTCCGTAATGGCCGCACAACGCCGCAAGTCCGCCCTGAAATCCGCTTCCAATCGCGTTAAACTTCCATTCTCCGTTATGCCTGTAAATCTCTCCAACCACCACTGCCGTTTCAATGGAAAAATCTTCTCCCAAATCATACCGGATCAATTCGCTGTTATTCGACGTATCCACAATCCTGATAAAAGAATTGGAAACCTGTCCGAAGTTTTGTCTTCTCGGCTCTGCGTCGTATATTGTAACCGTAAACGCAATCCGCTCAACGTTAGAAGGAATGGCGGTAAGATCTACCTCGATCTGCTCGTCGTCTCCCTCTCCTTCTCCGGTCAAATTGTCCCCCATATGCTTTACCGCGCCGGAGGTATGCTCAAGATTTCCGTAAAAGATAAATTCTTTCTCGGTTGGACACCTGCCGTTCGCCCCCAGCATAAACGCGGCGGCGTCCAAATCAAAATCCGCGCCGGAATCAAATGCGTTCACATCCCATCCAAGTCCCACCATAATGCTTTTCAGCCCCGGATTTTTCTTTGTCAGGTCAACCTTTTGCCCTTTCGATAAATTAATTGGCATAACTCATGTCCTCCTTATATATTAGAATCTTGTTCCTGCTGTATTGGAGCCGTTATTCTTCCGGGTTCCCCCGTATGTATTCAGAAATTCCTGCTTAATCGTCTCTAATCTGGCGGCGTCGTCCACGCGCTGCTTTCTCGCATTCTCCTGGATTGCCCTGGTCTCGTCGATACCGTTGACAATGGTTCTCCAGGTTGTCTCTAACGTCTCAATCTTAACCGAACTTCCAGACGCCAATCTGGCGGTCATCTTGGATTGTTCCACCGTATTCCTTGCGTTCTTAATCAGCATCTCGTTCGTCTTCTTATCCAGTTCCGCCATCGATTCCGCCTGAATCTTCTGTCTCTTGAGCATAATCGCCTGGGCAAGCGCCTGCTTAAACACCGGCAGGGTAACAATAAAAGCCGAATTAATCTTGCGCACAAGGTTCATGTTGCTGAACTCCATGGTCTTAATCATTGGAATCGACTGTATGGCAATATTCTCCGCCGTGCGCAAGTCCTGCGTGCGCTGCTCTAACATCATCAGAGAATTGTTTAAACTTGCAAGTTCAAGCTGAATGGAATTGTCTCCGGTCGCCTCAAAGTCAGACTGCCTTTGGGCAATATATGCCTCTAATTCCTTACATCCCTGTTCTCCCGCCAAAATATACTTTACAAGCTCGTGATAATAATTTACATTGGCGTCAAACATTTGATCCAGCCTTCTGTTCGCCTGCTTAATCTCGCTTTCATACTGCTTAAGCTGAACATAGATCTTATCCACCTCGTCGCCCATGGTATGATATTTCTCCAGAATCTTATCTAACTGCTTGCGCAGATTACTGAACAGCTTTCCAAAGACGCCTTTGTCCTCCCGGATCTCGTCAATGTCAAACTTTGACATGATCTTGGATAATGCCGTCAGCATCTCGCTGGAATCGTCAAGCTGACGCATATTCATGCTGTTAAGCACAATGTCGGACGCCTTAGAAACCTCCTCCGCCGCTTCAGACCCGAAAGACACGATCGTCTCTAAATTATTCACCTCAATTGTACTGACCAGCGCATCCACCTCCTGAGATCCCACATATGTCTCGTTCATCTGCGTTCTGTCCGCGGCAATGTCAAATGGCCGTACCGTCTCTATTTCATGTTCCACTGTCGCTGCCGAAGGCGCCGCCGCCGGCATTTTGCTAAAATCAAGTCCCATCTTTCTACCCTCTCTTAAATAGTTTATCACGCCATGACGTATGCACCGTTAACGGAACCCTCTCCCAGTCCGGAACCTGCAAATCATACATATACTCCCCGGCCTGATGTTCTTCCATTAACTTTTTATTGAAATACTTCTCAATATTATATCCGGTTGGAATAAAGAAAAGCACATCAAACCCAAGCAGATTTAAAAAAGCGGCGTAAATCGAGTCCTCCAGGGAAACCAGAATCTCCGATACATTTATATAAATCAGTTTTGGGTTCTTTTTTGTAAAATCAAACTTCTGAATCAATCTTGCAGCTTCTTTCGGCAGATTCAGCGCAACGGAAACGATGGTATATTCCGTCCCATTTTCAAATGTTCCCCGAATGAGCCTCTGCTCAATCAGCGCTTCAATCTTATCCAGAATATGCTCCTGCATCTCTTCCCTTAAAAAACCATACTGATAAGCCGGATGGTTCTTAATCCTATTCCGCATAAGCTTTCCGTTTTTAAAAAATTCCGCCGCGTACATTTTCATAGGGTTCGGCGTTACCGGGGAGATAAAAGGCGCTTGGTTTACCACCAGCGTATCCGGCGTCATAAGCTGTTTAATAGAAATCCAGTAATTCTCAATATTCCGGTCTTTCACGCCGGACATCTTGGCGAATATAACCGGCAGGTTCACAACTCCGTCTACCGTACTGAAATTAGGCCGAAACTTCAAATCATTGTTCCATAAAATCCCGATCTCCCTGTCCATCGTCCGCAATGTGACGGCATTCGCCTTAGCAAACTGCTTGTCCCGGAATAGTCCCGAATCATTGTACAGCAGCGAATCCAGTTCCCGCTCCGCATGATAGGCGGCCGTTCCAATATGTAGCTGCGCGTTCTGCTCGGGAAATTGATTCACCGCCATCGAAACCGGATGATGAATCTCATATAACAGGGAATCCTCCAGACAGCACGGCGTATTCAGATTAGGACATAATATCAGCACATCCGCGGGAAGCCTGGCAAAGCACTTCATCAGCAGCGCTTCATTCGCGTCTTTGCAGCCGCCCATATAGATAAAGCACCCTGTCTGCGGCAGCTTCCAATTCCCAAACAGCCTGTCCTTGTACCGGTTTATCCAGCAGAGCAGATACACTGCTTTATTCAGCAGGCGGTTTCTGTTCATCCCTTCTTTTTCTGACTCTTCCGTCATAACTTCCGCAAATGCCCGTACCAGCAGACCTCTGAGCTGCCCGCTTGCAGGATGCTGTATATTTCCCTGCAGACCGGCAAGCATCTGGCTGACACTGCTGTAATTCCCTCTTTGGATCCGCGCAATCTCATCCGGCGTCGGCTTCGGCACTTCCTCATTTACGATAACGACCTTTCTCTTCTCATTTACCATGGACAGATAAAACTGATACAGCTCATTCACATAGGTGAGTTTGTCCCAGACGCCGCTGATCCTGCAGTAGCAGTTATAAAACATATCCTCCCGGTCTCCTCTTGCCGCCGGCGGCTTCAGAATATCTGAAAGACCTTTTCCTTCGGCCCAGGCGTTTGTGCAGTTAGCAATGCCCGCCCCGGTTCCGAAAATCTTCCGGTTCCGTTCCGCTTCCTCAGCTTCGCCAAGCAGCGTCTTCAGCGAAAAATCTTTTGGAAATTCCCTGCCCTCCGGCGCGTCATATTCGATGGATTTTTCTGAATTTGGATCCAGTTTTCGATAGTCCGCGTCTCCGCGCGGCTGTAGAAGGATTACATCGCATCCCGCATCCGCCAGAATCGTAATAAGCATAAATTCATAACTGCTGACCGTCCCGCAATACAGTATCTTGGGAACTTCGTCCTGTCCAAGACGGTTCACAATCCGTTCAAATTTATAGTATAACCAGCACATAAACTTAATATATGCATTCTTTAGCATATTATCTGTCTTGCCGGTATCTTTTAGTTCCTTTAAAGTCTCATAAACCGCATGAGCCACAAATCCCCGCTGTTCTACGTTCATTCTTGGAAGCCACTTTTTCAGGGATGATGAGATAAACTCTTCATTTAACTGAAACTCCAGCCCCATCATTTCGCTGTAATAAGACAGATTCCCTTCGGTAGGGTTCGCAATCTTCCCTTCAATGATTACGCCCGTTCTGCGGGCGGCGTCATAGTACCGATATATGAATCCTCGGATATCATCCGAAATGCGATTAATTCTGTAAAAATATACTCCTCTGTCCCTGCGCCTGCTCAATTCCACAAAAAAATCATCCAGGCTCTGAACTCTCTTTCTGTCCATATCCTATCTCCTGACAGCTATAGCAAAAAGCATCAAAATACCTTTCTTTATCATCCCTTCGGGGGACGCTGTACTAAGTATGATTCTAGCACAGAAATCCGGACATTACAAGTTTTACTCATAGCGCGAAGGTATCCCATGCCGCCTGTGTTACTGTTCTATACAAACCCCCGGACAAACAGATTGATACTTTGATAGTCTACCGCCAAATTCAAATTCTGCCCCTGGTCAATGCCCGCCGTACTGATGCCTATTACTTCGCCCTGCATATTCAGCACCGCGCCTCCGGAACTTCCATGAGAAATCGGCGCCGTAAACTGAATCATATCCACCGAATCAATCTTACGGAAGCCGGAAATAATTCCGTCCGAGACAGAATTAAACAACCCTAACGGACTGCCGATGGCCACCACTTTTTGCCCCCGTACAAGCTTTTTGCCGCCCTGGTATACCGGCAGCGGTTTCAGCGTTCTGCCGATTCGTATTACAGCAAGGTCCAGAACCGAATTATATTTAATCATCTCGTCCGTGCGGTAAATGACGTCGTCATCCTCTATCCGAACCGCAAAAAAACTGCCTTTTCCCGCCACATGATGGTTTGTAAGAATATATCCGTCTTTTCCGATCATAATCCCCGACCCGGTAGACACCGCCCGTCCGGTTCGGTCATGTACCTCGATCATAACAATCGAAGAAGCCAGAAGCGCAAGTTCTTCAAAACTCTTTTCTCCGTTCCCGGATATAGGAGGCTGTAAATGCCGCAGAGGCATCGTTCCGTTCCGAATCGGCGAAGTCTTTCTCTCTTTCTGCCCCTGGCTTTGCGCCGATAAACCTGCTGCCGCCGGCTCCGGCTGCGAACTTTTGGCTTCCGGCATGGGCAGCCCTTTCCTGGCGGGCCTGTATTCCGGAATCGGAAGCATATGGAATTCGCCAAGCCGAAACTCGCCGGACAAAGCCTTGATATCGTCCGGCGCCGCGATATCGTCCCGGCATTCCAGAAGCAAAACGTCGCACCCGATTAAGGTAAGCATGAAATAAAACAAATATTCCTGTTCTTTGTACACATTGTCCGCCAGTATTTTAAAGCATTTCCGTTCATTCCAGTCAGCTAACGCTTCCCCCAGCACACAGTCCGTCCAGTAGAGCAGCTTTACAGCATAATTTCTCTCCATAGACTCTGTCACAGTATGTTTCATCAATCGGTATTTACCCAATACTTCTAAACATGCTTTTCCCAACGTCCTTTCAAATGTCTCATGGTTCTTCAAATTCTTAAGCCGCAGCTTTTTCTCCGTCTGGAAACGCACATACTGTTGTTGATAAAAATTTGCATCTTCCCACGAAGTTAACTGCAAAAGCCCGGACACTCTGGTATAGAACAGTCTATTCTTCTGCATTTCAAGTTCCATTTTTTCATCCGCAGCCAGAATCTCCTTCCCGATCTCTCGCCCGCCGCCAAGAGCCCTGATAAAATATACATCCCTCCGCCCTTGACAGTATCCGCCTTTTACATTCAAAAAAGCGTCCAGTGAATGAATCCCCATAACATTATGCCGGTATGTAATCTCTTTCCCCATTCTTATCACCTGCCGCACATTAACATCCTGTCACTGTCCCCTCGTTCACAGTGACAACATAATAACAGTTTATCATACTGTCAAAAATTTATCTACCAATCCTTTGTCCTATATGATATATTTATACTATTGCCGTTACTGTAAACACGTCACCTGCCGGACGCAGGGTGAATCAGGAGCATGTCTCTAGTGTGCGGTCTGCATTATATTCCGGCAAATCCCATTCACGAACTGCTTTTTCGATGGATTTGCAAATGCTGCGGCATTTTTATCACCCTATTCGTAAAGGAGCTTTTTCATATGAATAATAAGGCAATTTACTACAGCGTGGGGCCGCTTCTTTACTGCCCTGCAGACAAAACCTCCATCGCGGATTCCATTCGGTCGCAGCGGTTTGGTTCCGGTTATTCTTTAGCTCTGTGCCTGGAGGATACCATCAATGATTATTTTGTCGAGGAAGCCGAAAACCAGCTTATTACTTCTGTGGGTGAAATTTATGAGGCTCTGCAGGATTCTGAATTTTATCTGCCCAAAATTTTCATCCGGGTACGGCGTCCGGAGCAGATCCGTCTGCTATCCGGCCGTTTTGGAAACTGCGGCGAACTCATAACCGGTTTTATCATCCCAAAATTCGACTTAACAAACGCGGATTTGTATATGGAACAGATTATGGAACTCAACGGAATCTCTCAGGTTCCCAAATACATGATGCCTATCTATGAAAGTTCTGCGATCGCGGATCTCCGTACGCGCCGCGGCATTTTATACGGCCTGAAAGAGAAACTGACGGCGGCAGAACCTCTTGTCCTGAATATACGCGTAGGCGGCAACGATTTGTCCCATCTATATGGTTTCCGCCGGGAACCGGACGAATCCATCCACCAGATAGGACCTGTCTCAAACATTTTCACAGATATCGTAACAGTATACGGGACAGACTATGTAATCTCCGGACCCGTGTGGGAATATTACTCCGGAAGCATGTGGGAAACCGGGCTGAGAAGAGAAATAAAAGAAGATAAATTATGCGGATTTACCGGAAAAACGGTCATCCATCCCAACCAAATCCGGGTTGTAAACGAAGAATACCGGGTATCAGAAAAGAATTATAAGGACGCTTTAAGCATTATGAACTGGAATTCCAAAGAAGATTCCTATGTGTCCGGCAATCGCGACGGCGAACGGATGAACGAATACAAAACCCACTTAAACTGGGCCAGGAAAACATGCTTCCTTGCCGAAACGTTCGGAATCATTCCCCGGACAGTTTGAAGGTCCGACCGATTCATCCGGCCCGCCGTTTTACCCGCAGCTTCCCCTAACATGCTTATGCATCGGCAAGTTTCTTTATGATGCCGCAGCATTTGTAATGCTTTAACGGATAATACGCAACCGGAACGGCCTTTTCTTCTGCCAGCCGCAGCAAATGGTTCAGTTCCGGGGCGTCTTTATATTTCTCGCCGATTAGTACTTTCCAGGGAACCCTCCGGAGCAAAACCCGCGTAGCTTCTCCGATGCCGGGCTTGATAAAATTAATATCTTCTATGCCGAAATCTTTCGCAATCCGGCATACTTCTTCCATCCCGGATCCGGCCGGCCTGATATTCCCGTCCGCCGACGAAAGCGAAAATTCCCTTTCTATGGTTTCGATAAATTCATAAGAAAGATCCGCGTCTTTCAGCTCCTCATAAAATACAGCTCCGTGGAAATCGTTTTCGCCAATAATATCGCTTCGCAGAAAGGTTCTGCTGACCAGCCCTGATACGGTACAATTCAGACAGGAACTTGGAATCAGGATATCTTCACAGGTACCGTACAGTTCCGTTACATTCGCCGGATCCGCAACTACAGCAATCTCGGAAGACACCCCCTCATACCGCTCCATTTCTTTTTCAAGTTCCCGCAGAATTGCGCCTTTCCCAATCCATCCATCTACAAACAAAAGCTGTTCCGGGTCATATCTGTCCAGCAAATACTTCATCGCATTATGATCGATTCCCTTTCCCCGGATAATGGAAATCGAAAAATGGGGAACTTCTATGTGGTATTTCCATTTCAGATACCGCTTTGCCAGTATTCCAATGGGAATCCCCGCCCTTGCGAGGGACACCAGAACCACCCGCCTCCCCCTTGCCTCCATTATTTTATCCGCAAGGCGCCCTACCGCCCGGGCGGTAGGCTTCGCATAATTTTTCAACGCAGCCCGGTAAATTTGCATATATTTCTCAGTAGGTACATATTCGATTGGAAGCATCTCGCAATAATGCTTTCCTGACTGAATCAGCCGTTCCCGTTCCGCCGTAGGCTGCGGCTTTACCAGTCCTGAAATATCTTTCAGCAAAAGAACCACGTCTTCTTCCCTATATGAACTTCTCATCTTCAGCACCACCTTATCAGATCAATTGTCTCATTCTTTTTCAAAACTGCCCGGATCAGTGAATTCTTCCCCGCATTCTCACTGCAGTGCGCGTCTGTGATAATCAATACCCTGTCCGCTTTTTGGATGTCGTAAATAAATGTTCTTCGGTCTTTTGCATACAGACTTCTTAATTCATACCGGACGCTAAGCGGGTAATCTTCCTCTGTTGAAACCGCAATCGGGCTTCGTGTAGTAGCGTGGAATCTCACCTTGCAGCCTCTTTTCTCAATACAGTCCCCAATGTACAGCGCCGGATACATAAATTCTTCTGTTCCGATTACCAGCACGCTTTCCTTTTCATGAAACGAAAGCCGATTCTCCAGACTGCGCTGCAAGGCTTCGCAGGCCTCCTGGTAGTCCCTGCCGTTTACCAGCCTTCTCGCATCCCTCCAGCCAGGAATACAATACTCGTTTACGCCGGGACTTTCTTCTGTATTACATTTCTCATAACTTCCATTTCCTGCGTATCTGTCCGCAATTTCCCCGTAATCCTTGTGATTTGTTTTTAAAATGTAATGTATACGAACCCCTTTCTCTTCATACCTGCCCAGATTCTCATCCGTCATTCCATTTAAGAGCGAGGCCGCCGAAAATTGCAGATTCCCGCCATACGCTTCTTCCATGACGCGGATAATATTTAAAATGGTATTTCCCGTCGTAAGTTCATCCTCGATAAATACAATCCGCTCCGTTTCTCCAATCACTCTGTCAACATCGTTCTTCACTAGCTTCTGTTCTGCAGCATGGCTGTGTGCTTCCGTAAAATACAAATAATCCGCCCCCATAATTTCCTCTCTGGTCGTCTGGATATAGTTCGCCCCCAAGCGTACAGCCGCGGCAGCGCCAATCGCGGTCGCCGTCTCCGCGAATCCTATCAGCAGCAGCTTTTCATCTTTATATTCGTCTTTCAGTAAATCCGCCAACGCATCAAATAGTTCTAACGCCCTGCCCGGACTTACCGGTATGTGTTTTCCCTGCAGGGGATTGATCACAAGGTAGTTTCTTTTCTTATTGTTTTCCCTTTTGCCGACAGAAACCAGCTCCTGTTCTATATACATAGCTTTTCTCCATTCTTTTCATAGGCCTCTATAAATAATCTACGGCCTGCTCTATCCGTCAATTATATGCGGAAATCCAAATATTATCAACACCCTGTTCGCCTTTTAAGCTCCTGCGCTTGAAACGTTTTTCGGTCACATTTTGAAATATTTTGAAGTTACTATTCAGCCTTCCGGCTGTCTAACTGGCAATGCACCGGCTAAAAAATAGC
>CAJURK010000055.1 GCA_910588745.1 uncultured Dorea sp.
TTCAGTTGTCAATTTTCGGTTGGTATCTCGTTCATTGAGATTCCGAGAAGTTATCAGGCTTTTATGACCTCCTTTTTACCCGCTCCGCCGGTAACCAGGAGCCGATTGGCCGTTTTCCGGTACTGTTCCATGGAAATTGCCGCTACCCTGCTGTTAAATTCATCAAAGGCTTCCGCATTGCCCTCCCCGTCGATAAACCGTAGTACCAAGTTGGCCGCCGCCCCCTGAGCCGCGTAGCGGGCAGCCATTTCTTCTGTCACAAATCCCAGCCGCTCTATGGTAAGATGGCTTAAATTTCCGCTGCTCATCCGGGAAATACCTGATATTACCGTATTCAATTTCTTAAAATAGTCAAAGATATAGTTTACCGAGTCTTCCTTTAGGAATTCCTGCATCAATCTCTCATTGGAGAATACCGCCGGCGAGAAAAACGGAATATGCTTTCCTCCGAACTTCCTTGCAAATGCTTCCGCTACCTGCCCGGACTGTACTTCGTCCGTCCCAAGTCCCCCTACGATCGGAACGAAAGTACAGTTCCTCTTACCACATTCCAAACTGGTATGCGCAATATTGCGCAGGGTGCTTCCCACAGACACGCCTACATAGTCTCCGTCTTTTAAAAGCCTGTCGAGGTAATCCGCCGCCCGCTCGTTGAGTTTGGTAATCCGGTCCTCTTTTGAATCTAATGGGCTGCTCTCCGCAACAATTACGTCTCTCAAACGATATTTCTCCATCAGCTCCCGCTCCAGGTCGTCATACATATACTGATTTACATGGTGGACCTTAATCTCAACAATTCCAAACTCCCTTCCCATCTGCAGCATTCTGGATACCGACGACTTGGAAATCCCTAAATAATCTGCAATCTGACTCTGCCCCAAATTGTCCTCATAATATAAGCTGCAGCACTTATATATCAACCTGTGGTCATTTACGATCTTCCTCATATTGATTAACTCCCGGGAATTTCTTCTAAGGTATTACCGTCCGGCATGCGCAGTAAATATACAAACTTGCAGGAACAGTAACGTTTTAAGTACTTACAATTATATTATATGCGGGTCTTTTTTAGAAAACAAGTTTCCGCATCTGAAATTAAACGAAAATGCCATTTTTAGGGATAATTTTCTGAAATTAATTTCTATAATCCCCTTTTCTTACCGGCATCTGAATCCATTTTCCTTAATACAGCCTTACAGACACTTGAATCTCCGCGAAAGACAGGCTATACTATTTGGTAGCGGAAAGATAAGTACAGATGATAGAAAGGATTTTTATCTATGAAATTGATGATTGCATCCGATATCCATGGCAGCGCCCATTACCTTCGCATGCTTCTTAAACAATACAAAGCCGAACAGCCGGACAGGCTTCTCCTTCTCGGCGATATTCTCTATCACGGGCCGAGAAACAGCCTTCCGGACGGCTATTCTCCCAAGGAAGTAACCCGTCTGTTAAATCAGATTAAGGAAAGCATCCTGTGCGTCCGCGGAAACTGTGATACAGAGGTAGACCAGATGGTGCTGGAATTTCCAATTATGGCAGATTACTGCATTCTATATGAACAGGGGCATTTGATATTTGCCACCCACGGCCATATCCACAACACCAGTAATCCTCCCATGCTAAAGAAAGGAGACATTCTGCTTCACGGCCATACCCATATTCCGGCAGCCGAAAAGTTTGACGGCAAATACTATCTGAATCCCGGTTCTGTTTCCATACCGAAAAATGGCAGCGCACGCAGTTATATGGTCTTAGAGGACGGATTATTTACCTGGAAGGATTTAAATGGGAAGCCTTATTTAAACAAAAGATTATTTGGAGCGACTGAACATGAATCGAAATAAAAATGCTTTTTTTAATGGAATCCAGGACGGATTTCCCATTGCCCTCGGCTACTTCGCAGTAGCCTTTTCTCTGGGAATCGTGGCAAAAAAGGCGGGACTAAACCCTTTCCAGGGTTTTCTATCAAGTATGCTGAACCATGCTTCTGCCGGAGAATACGCAGAATTTACCGTAATCATGGCGGGCGCGCCTTATTTCGAGATGGCGTTTGTCATACTGGTAACCAATATCCGGTATATGCTTATGAGCTGCGCCTTAAGTCAAAAATTCGACTCCGGCACGTCCCTATCCCATCGGCTTCTGGTGGGCTTCGGCATCACCGACGAGATCTTCGGCATCAGCATAGGAAGAGCCGGAGCCTTGAACCCTTACTACAATTACGGAGCTATGGCGATCGCCCTCCCAGGCTGGTCTCTTGGTACTGCGCTTGGGATCGTAGCCGGCAATATCCTGCCCGCGTCTTTGGTCAGCGCGTTAAGCGTCGCGCTGTACGGCATGTTCGTAGCAATTATCATCCCGGTATCCAAGACCAACAAAATTGTAGGAGGCGTCGTTATCGTAAGCTTCTTGGCAAGCTACCTGACGTCTAAGATTTCCCTTTTTGATACGCTGTCCGACAGTATGAAAATCAGCCTTTTAACGGTACTCATCGCCGGACTTGCCGCTTGTTTCTTCCCTGTAAAAGAAGAAACAAGCGAACCACAAGAATCAGAAACCCACGCAAAGGAGGCGGCGGAATATGACGCATAATATTTATCTGTACATACTGGTTGCGGCTTTTGTTTCTTTCCTGATCCGCGTACTGCCGCTAACCCTGATCCGCGGAAAAATTAAGAATCCGTTTATCCGTTCATTTCTCTATTATGTTCCCTATGTAACCCTTGCAGTCATGACGTTTCCCGCAATCGTTACGGCGCCCCGGATTCCCGCTGCAGGAATCCTTGCATTGATTGCAGGAATTGCTGCATCCTGGAAAGGTATGAATATGATCAGCATTGCGGTACTGTGCTGCGCGATGGTATTCATCTGCGAAACGGCGGCGGTATATATCCTATAGCGGTCCTCAGCAGCCAAGAAGATTCCGCGCCACAGCAATTGTTCACGCCTGCCTCAACCGTATGGTTGACGTCATACGGGTCTTACCGGATGGCGGATTACCGTGCGGAGCCGTTCCTCTTTGGCGCGCCTTGGGTCGCTGAGATAGATTTCATGATGGAACCGTTTTTCGGAAAAATCCGGTTCGTACCCCTGCGCCTCCATAAACTTTTCCATCCGCCGAACGGTCTCCGGCTCGGTATCGTAACTTCCAACATGCATGCACTGTACGCAGAGTCCTTCCTCGTACGAAAAGAACTGCACGTTGGAAAAATCAGTTTTCTTCTTCTGAGAAGCCTCCGCAATCGCCCAGCCAAAGACCTCCCTGGTCGCAAATTCCGGCAGCCGTATCATGGAAATCCATTCAAAACTTTCCTTATGGGCATAGTCTACTCCTTTTATCCCCTGCTGCCACCACAACCCTTCTAGCGGCGGAACTACATAAGGGAAATACCCGTCTATCTCTTTGCCGCCTTTATAACTCATCTTGATTGTAAATGCGATTCCATACAGCAACTGCATCGCTGCCTTGTATTCCCCCTCCGGCTCGTTCGGATCTCCTTTCCCCCGAACGGCAATATAATTCATCTTCGGTATCTCGATCACCCCCGGCTTTTTCGGAGGAACGTAGAATTCCTTGTATTCCTTCTTATAATCAAAAGCCATTTTTTATTCCCCCTTCTGTACGCCGCTATTTTCCAGAATCTCTTTTTGTTTCTTTTTCGTAAGCCCGCCAAACACAAGCTGATAGGACTTATCCAGCAGATCTTTTAAAAGTTCGTCCGGCACTGCTCCATCCGTCTTGATAGAATTCCAGTGAGTCTTATTGGAATAATACCCGGGAATAATGTCCTCATACTGTTCCCTTAGAAACGCCCCCTCCATGGGTTCTAATTTCAGATTAATATAAAAAGGCTTGTCCTCATCGTCCAGACATACCGCCGCAAACATTTTGCCCCCTATGTGATAGCGAATCCAGTTCCAGCTCTCCTGCAAATCCTTGGTTACTCCTGTTTTCTTCATTACATACTCGTCAAGCCACGTATACTGCATCTTCTTTCCTCCCAGTTCTTTTCTCTAATTTTTCTTTCAGACATCTCTTTCATCCTCTTATGCTCTCCCCGCGCCTATGTGGAAGCAGCAAACCGATTCCGCGCCAGCATCCGTTCCAGCGTCTCCAATAATTCCTTCCTTATCTCCTCCGGCTCCAGCAAAGTCACCTGATCCTGAAAGGTCATCAGCCAGGTCATAAGATTCTCCTTATTCGTATAATCCGCCTGGAATAACAACCTCCCGTCCGGCTGTTCCTGATAGCAGCCTGTCCCGAATTCCTCTACCAGACGCCATCTGCAATCCGGTTCAAATATTGCCTTCACTTGAATCCCTCCTGGAAAAATCTGCTCTGTATTAAAATCCGGCAGCGGAACTTCCCGTTTCTCGAAGCTTTCTCCCGTTAGTCTCAGTTTATCCATACGGTTCAGCTTAAACAGCCGAAAATCCTTACGTTCTATGCACCACCCCCACACGTACCAGCTAGACCAGCGGAAAATCAGATAGTAAGGCTCTATCTTCCTGTCTGCCGTTCCCCTTGGCGAATAATAGTGAAATTCCAGACAGATTCCCTCGTCAATCCCATCCCGAATCTGCTCAATCTTCGGCGCCAGAGAATCCTTATACCAGGACGAAAGGTCGATTAATATAGACTGGTTTCCGGTCATAAAATCCGAAGACCCTGCCGAAAGCTTTTCCATCAGCCGCCCATAACGATTGGCTCCATTGATGCTGTCAAGACTCCGTAAACCAGCCAATATATCCTGCATTTCCCTGTTGGTCAGGAGAGTTCTTTCCATCTTATAGTTTTCCATAATGGAAATTCCGCCCTTCGCTCCCTGCATGGTAACAATGGGAATCCCTGCCTTGCACAAAACTTCGATATCTCGGTTTATGGTCCACCTCGAAACTTCAAACTGCTCTGCAAGATAAGGCGCCGTCACAGTCTTTTTCTGCAGTAAAATTGATAAAATCCCAATCAGTCTGTCAATCTTCATCCCTGCTCCTTTGCCGGCTGAAAAAGCGCAAGATAAAAAACTCCCGCCAATCCTTCCATATTGTATTGCACCGCTCTGTACAACATTACTATAGCACAAGAAACACGACAACTATGCGTCGTGTTTCTACAAAATCTAAAAAAGAAGGGCTGGAACGGCAACCTTCGGAAAATTCCGCTATTTGTTACGGACTCTTTCTTTACCAACTGTTCCGCCCATCCCCTCTAAATATTCTCTCGTCTCCTTCACGGCTCGGTGATTCTGCCCGCCCCCATTGATTCCTATGACAGTCTCGTCCGTCACAATAACCGAAGGAAAATAAAAATCACACTGCTCTTTACGGTCAGCCGCATTTACAAGGATTCCTCTTTTCCGGCAGGCTTTCACAATCTCTCTGTTCACATCTCTGGAATCTGTACAGGCAAGAACCATGTCCCGCCCCTCTAAATCCTCCGGCTCAAATTGTCTCTGAATAACACGGATACAATCCGTACTTTCAGCCAAAAAACACAGCTCCTGATGAACTTCTTTTCCTACAACCGTAATATGGCTCTCAAATTTCAGCAGCGTTTTTATCCTCCGCAGAGCTATCTTTCCCGCCCCTGCCACCAGGATATCCTTCCTGCTGATATCGATATACAACGGAAAATACCTGTGTTTCATCATGGCTGCCGTCCCCCTTTATCCAATCTTCCCTTGCCGCATGAATCCTGCAATCTCTTCTGCGTAATAGGTCAGATAAATATCGCACCCAGCACGGAACGCAGAAGCGGCCGTCTCACAAATAATTTTCTCTTCATCAATATAGCCAAGGCTCGCCCCGGCCTTTATCATCGCATATTCTCCGCTGACGCTGTAGGCCGCCACCGGAACATTTACCGTTTCTTTGATGCGCGTTACCATATCCAGATATGACATGGCCGGTTTTACCATAATAATATCCGCCCCTTCTTCTATGTCCAGCAGAGCCTCTTTGACGCCCTCCCTGCTGTTATGGTAATCCATCTGATAGCCCTTTCTATCGCCGAAAGACGGCGCTGAGCCTGCCGCATCACGGAACGGCCCGTAAAAAGCCGAGGCATATTTTACCGCATAGGACATTACCGGCGTATTACGATAACCATTTTCATCCAAAAGATTTCGGATGGCCGCCACTCTCCCGTCCATCATATCGGAAGGAGCCACCATATCTGCTCCCGCCTGCGCATGGGACAGAGCTGTCTTCGCCAGAAGCTTTAACGTCTCGTCATTATCCACATCCTGGCCGCAGAGTACCCCGCAGTGTCCATGGGAAGTATATTCGCACATGCAAACATCGGTAATCAGATACAATTCCGGGAAATCCTTCTTCGCCTGCATAAGAGCCTTCTGAATAATACCGTCTTCCGCATACGCTCCGCTTCCCGCTTCATCCTTATATGCAGGAATCCCAAAAAACATCACGCTGGAAATCCCCGCGTTTAAAAGCTGCTCTAATTTCTTTCCCATCGTATCTACGCTGTACCGGTACTGTCCCGGCATAGTAGGTATTTCCTCCAGGATGTTTTCTCCCTCTTTTACAAATATCGGATAAATCAGGGACGAGGAATCCATCCGGGTCTCCCGCACCATCCTTCGGAGCGTCTCCCCATTGCGCAGTCTTCTCGGCCTTGTCTTCATATCCGTCCACACCTCCATCATCTTATATTTTCATCCATCCTTTTCATAGACCCCCTCAAATGTTCCACGAAAATCCCGCGGATCCCTTCATATTCGCCCAGCCCTTTCTGAATATACGTTACCGCAAAGCCTGCCTCCTCAAGCCTGCTCTTCCAGGACGTTTTCTGCTCTCCGGCCATGGTTCTCACCGCATGGCTTCCCGCAGTAATCATAAAGGGCGTCAAGTATATCCGTCTTGGTTTTCGTTTTCTCACACACTCAAGCGCCTCTTCCAAACCCGGCCGGCCTTCCATGGTTCCCAGAAACACATTTTCATAACCCAGCCTCCCAAACATCTCATTCACTTCCCTATAGACCGCATCCCGGCTGCTGATCGTCCCATGCCCCGTCAGCACCAGAGCCTCTTCTTTGGGAAGCCGGAATTCTTCTCCGATTACCCGGGCTGCTTTCTCTATATCCCTCCAGGAAGCCAACAGCGGCCCGCCGATCATAAGCTGTGAAAAATCCTGTGAAAATGCCTGAATATCTTCTATCATTCTTCTGTTTTCCACCCCGTCCAGTACATGGGTGGGCTGAACCGCAACCTTCCGGATCCCTTTTGTAAGCAGTTCCTCCATAGCCTCTTTGACACCGGGAACCCGAATCCCTTCCCGCTCCCAAATCTTTTGGCAAAAAGTCTGACTGGTCCACGCATGGCAGACCGGATATGCCGGATATGCCGCCCGGATATCCGCTTCTATCCGATCCAGAGTCCTCTCTTTCATCTCCCCGGCTGCACATCCATAGCTTACCGTCAGAATGGCGGCCCTTTCCCTATTCATTCTTTCCATTCCCATAGCAATTCTCCAGCAGTTCCACCATGCTGTCAATGGACGCCTGCTCTGCTATCCGAAGTTTCATGCCGTATTTCGCCGCCTCCTTTGCCGTCTGCCTGCCAATACAGACGGCCGAAACCCTCGCGTAGTCCAAATCCCCCATTGCTTCCACAAATCCGCGGACAGTAGATGCGCTGGTAAAGGTCACCGCGTCAATCTGCCCTTTTTCAAACCCCTCCCTGATTTTACTTTGTTCTTCACCGTAAATCCGGTTTTCTGTATCATAAAGCGGAATATCCTCCACCGATAACCCTCGTTCTAATAATGGTGGAAGCAATTCTTCCGACCCACTTCTTGCCCGGAATATCCGCACGCTGCTTCCTTCTTTCGCCTCTCCCGCAAGCGTCCTTCCTAAAGCCGCCGCGCAATAGTCTTCCGGAACTAAGTCTGTCTGCCAGCCGTATTCTAACAGTTTCTTCCTTGTCGCCTGGCCAATGGCCGCAATCTTTACCCGGCCCCGCAGAATATCCCGGATATCCAAACTGCTTTCCCCTAACATTTCAAAAAATACCCTTACTCCAATAGAGCTGGTAAATACCATCCACTTTTCCTGCTCATCCCGAATCTGTTCTCTTAACGCCCGTTCAAATTCCAAATGGTCTGTAACCGGACGAACCTGAATGGCCGGCATCTCTATCACTTGCGCTCCCATACTCCGCAGCCTTGCCGCAAGCTTTGGCTGATGCTCCGCCGGCCTGGTAACCAGAAACTGCCTGCCGGAAAGAATCCGTTTCTCCGCCCAGGAAAAAGGCTCGCTCAAAGCGCAGACCCATCCGATTACAATTACCGCAGGAGCCTGAATTCCTTCCGCCCTTGCCCGCTCTACAATGGTTTCCACAGACGCTGTCACCGTCCTCTGCCTGCTGGTAGTCCCCTGCTCAATCACCGCTGCCGGCGTCCGCCCGTCCATCCCTGCGCCGATCAAACCGCCGCAGATATCCTCAATCGCCGCAACGCCCATTAAAAACACCAGCGTTCCCCCCGCCTTTACAAGAGGTTCATACTGGATTCTGTTTTCCCCGCCCTTCCTTCCATGCCCGGTAATGACATGGAAAGACGACACATAATCTCTATGCGTTACCGGAATACCCGCATACGCCGCCGCTGCAGACGCGGAGGTAATCCCCGGCACGATTTCAAATGGAATACCCGCTCCCGCCAGCAGCTCCAGCTCTTCCCCGCCTCTTCCGAAAATAAAAGGATCGCCCCCTTTTAATCGGAGAACTTTCTTTCCCTCCTTCGCCTTCTTAAGAAGCGTCTCGTTAATCTCTCTTTGGGAATAGGTATGGCGTCCCGCACGTTTCCCTACATATATCAATTCTTTTCCCGGCGGAATCTGTCCAAATATCTCCAGGCCAATCAGAGCGTCGTATACGATTACATCTGCTTTCTCTAATAATTCCTTCGTTTTCACCGTCAGAAGCCCTGCGTCCCCCGGACCTGCCCCTGCCAGCCAGACCTTCCCTGTCCGCCCCATTTTAGGCACCTCCCCGCTCTCTCATACGGCAGGCAAGCCTTTTTCCTAACTCCCCCGCCTCCCAGACTGCGCCTGCGATCCGATCCTTGAACCAGCTTTCGTCCTCTTCCCGGTAATACAATCCCAAAAGAATCAGACTGCCGCCCTTTCTTACCGCATGGGCTGCTGCAGGCAATGTACATCCGCCATTCAGCTCCCTGACAAATCCCCGCTCCGCTAAAGCGCATGCTTTTGAGTCCGCATCGTCTATCTCCTTAAGCAGCGAGCGGTTCATATCCTTTCTGCCCTGCACCGCAAGAATCCCCTGTCCCGCTGCCGGAAGCATTTCTTCCACGGAAAAATATCTTGCCGCCAGATTCTGCATCCCCAGTCTGTCTAGTCCTGCCGCCGCCAGAATCGTAGCGTCCATTCCCTCCTCCGTAAGCTTCTTAAGCCTTGTTTGGACATTCCCGCGTATTCCCTGAAACCGGACGTCTTTATACAAAGCCTTCATCTGCAGCATCCGCCTCCTGCTGGATGACCCTACCAGAGGAGACTCCGGCAAAACCGTAAGACCCGGCCGATACACCAGCACGTCTCTGGGATCCTCCCGCTTTCCGCAGGCAAGGATTGGCAGATCTTCCGGCACCTCCATAGGCACGTCCTTCAAGCTGTGTACAGCAAGGTCGATTCTCCCATCCCGAAGCGCCATATCCAATTCTTTCACAAATAGGCCCTTCCCCCCGATCGCCTCCAGGCTTTTCCCAAGAATCCTGTCCCCGGTCGTCTTCATTGTTACAATCTCAATTTGAAGCTCTGGATGGTTCCTTTGTATCCCATTTCGGATAATTTCCGCCTGCGCTATCGCCAACCGGCTGTCTCTGCTGCCAATACGTATTTTTGATTTCATCATAAACACCACCTGTTCCCCAGTATAATATAATCCCCGCCCTATAGCAAGGCGGCGTTTTTATTCGCAGTCCGCAGGGTTTGGACAGGAAAAAGGCGGAACAACTCCGTATGCAAAACGCTAATTTAAAAAACGGAATAACCAACGCATAAAGCCGCCCTGTCCGGCAGTCAACCGGATAGGAACGGCAATATTTTGACGCTTCTTTGATTTCTTTCTCCCGCATGAATTAATCCGCACAGGTTATATTAAGGCGTTCTATCTTCTCTCGCAGCGCCTCATAGAATTTCCCCACATGTACTCCGTCCGTAAAACGGTGATTCAACTCCATCGACATCTGCAGTTTTTTGCTTCCGTTTTCCTCCCGGTATTTTCCCCATGCAATACGCGGAACGGAATCATCCGCGCAAAACTCTCTCTCGTTGGTGAGCGCAGTCAGTTCAATCCAGGGAAGGCAGGTAAAATAAATCAATTCGTCCGTTTCCTGGCTCCCGTCGATAAAATCTGTCTGAGCCCCGCTCTTCTTTCTGGCCGCAAAACAGAACTCCTCCATATGTTCTCCCGCCGGCATCGTCACGATATAGAACTTTTCCGAACCAGGTTTCAGATCCGTAAAGCTTGGCTCCCTGCGGTCAATTTTGTAAAGTTCTCCCTCCCGCAGCACATACAAAAACGCTTCCGTATCGTTCACCGCCTCTGTGCAAAGATATACCAGCGCATAATAAAAAGACAGTCCCTTATACTTTACGTAGTTATAAAGCTTCGTAACATCAACCGTAAACGTAACGCTATAAAACGGCTGGGACATCTTAGAAAAGAACTCGAACAACTCTTTTCTGTCCCATAAATCCGGGTCAATTTTTTTATACTTCCTCATTGTTAATCCGACCCAGCATTTCATATACTTCTATACGCTTCGCATTCATCTCCGGCAGACCGATAAATATCGTTCCGCATATATACCGCTCGTCCTTCGTCTGTTCAATTCGGACTACCTTTAGAAATGCATGGATAATCTCATCCGTCCAAATCTTTAACTGGGTCTCGTACACGGCCCCGATCTCCAGCGGCGTATCGCAGATAAAGCCGACCCCTGATTTTGATACGTCCAACACGTCAATCGTTACCTCTTCTGCCTGGGTTTCCCCATCGTTCATATTCTTAATCAACAGCTTGGCCGACAGACCCATGCGTCGATCGTTTCTTTTCTCTTCCATCGTTTAACCCCTTTCGCAGTAATTCTTTTTTTAATTTTACCGTATTTACGTATGTTTGTAAAGTAAGTTATTGCCGTTCGCTCCGCTCTCAGCAACCCTATCAAAACCATCTAAAATTTGCTTCGCGAATGGAATTTGCTCACGCCTCAATTGCAGCCGCCTTGGATGCCTGCTATAATAACGGTAGTTAAAACCTTTTGTAAACCGGCGTCCAGTTTGCACCGCCGCAAAACAACGAGGTATTACGACCTTTGCGGGAAGAAATAATCGGCATTAGGAATGGTGAGAACAGATGAATATATACAAATTTTGGAACGATATTTTAGAACAAAACGCAGATGCTATCCGAGGTTATTTTGACAAGAACGCTTATATAAATTGGCATTGTACCAACGAACAGTTTAACGTAGATGAATTTATTATTGCAAATTGCGAATATCCGGGCAGTTGGAATGGTAACGTAGAGCGGGTTGAAAAAATAAACGATATATTCGTGACAGCAACCCATGTATATTCTCAAAATCAAGAACTCTCATTTCACGTAACGTCTTTCATTAAGGTTGTTGACGATAAAATTACAGCAATGGACGAATATTGGGCTGACGATGGTATTCCGCCTAAATGGAGGCTGGACAAACAGATTGGAAAAGCGATTTGTAGTCAATGACAAATATAACGGCTTAGATATGGCCTAGCAGTCCATACAAGCAAAAGGTATGCATAATGAGTAATATACTGGTCTTTGCAAATAGAAAAGAATTTCGGAAATGGCTGCATGAACACTGTCTGCCAAACGACGGCGTTTGGCTTTTGTTTGGCAAGGCAGGCGGGCTTATTTTGACGCGAAGACCGATGCGGGACGTAAAAAGCGTATCGCCTGGATGGTGGACAGACTCGATAAAAACCTAAAACCCATGTAACTGTTCCATACAGCTTCACAAAATTAAGAAGATAATCACATGGAATTCAGGTTAGCGGTCATGAACGATTTGAAACAACTGAAAGATACAGATTTCGATACGCTTTCCTGTCTATTGCTGCCAGCCAGACGGCCGCCAGTACAAAGAAACCTCCGATGGCAAGAACCGCTGTCCAAGCCGCCGCAGAGGCTCCCGCCTCGTAAATAAAACCAATCAGAAGCTGGTAAACACTGGTGAATCCTGTCCGGACTACCGCCACCAATCCGTTTATCCTTCCTCTGTGGCTGGCCGGCATCCGCCTGGTCAAGTAGGGACTCTCAGCCAGCATACCAAATATCTCACCCCAGGTCAGAATAACCATCGCAATATAATAAACCGGAATATGCCCTGCAAATACCACAAATAGCACAAATCCTGCCATCAAAAGCCCCTGCCCAAGCACTGTTTTTACCGGTTCGGAAAGCCTGGAACACAGCCTGGTAATCAACGGCGTAAATATTACCACCACCGCGCAGTTCACGCTGGTGACCGAGCCATATATCACGGCGCCGCTCTCCCCATGAAGCCTGGCAAGATCTAGCGGCATCAGATAATTATACATCTGATAAGTCGCATAGTAACCGCTGATAACCAGAATATAAAGTAATACCGTCTTGTTCCCTTTCAGTACTCCCCACAGGCTCTCGCCTTCTCTTGATACCTGATAGACCGCCCGTTCTCCCTCTTCCTGAACTGGAGCAATGTCTTTCACAAAGATATAAATCAAGATTGTAGAACATCCGATTGCAATCCCGCTGATTAAAAATGCCAGCCACAGATAATCCTGAAACAAAAACCCCGCTATTGTCGGCGACATCACAAAGCCAAGATTACCGCCAAGATATTGCAGAGAATATGCCCGCTCTCTGTCTTCTGTGGCAGTAAATATCCGCAGTAAGGGCATTATAGGAAGGTTCTTCCATACTCTGGCACGTAGCTGCAACGGCCATCAGCGCCATTGTCACTGCCGAAAGCGGAATCGCTGCGCAGATAAAATAGCAGGCTACCGAAACCATATCCAGATAAACAATATTCATTTTTTTATTATAATTGTCGGCTGTTTTGCCCCCCGCCAGGTTCGCCGGCAGCGACAGGATTCCCACCGCTGCAATCACCCATGCGATATGCTTTCCGCCCATCCCCATCTTTTGATTTAAGATCATCGTCAGCATCGGCCATATCATAGAACCCATACCGGTAACCAGGCGTCCGAAGCAAAGTACGTAATTCTCTCTCCGCAGCCCCTTATATTGTGATACTATATTCATCGCTTCTATTCTCTTTTGAAATGCTGAACCGAATTTTCTTCATGTTTTATCATCCTGTTTTCCACGGACCCCAGGAACCAGTCCAGAACAATAGCCAGCAGGGCGGACAATGCGCTGCCCCACAGAATCTTAGATATATTCATCGTGCGAAGGCCGTCGAATAAAATCGTTCCTAAGCCCCCCGCATTGATTGACGCCGCAATCGTCGCAATACTGACGGTAGATACCAGCGCAATCCTCACTCCCGCTATCAACGCTCTCTTTGATAATGGCAGCTTAATCTTCACAAGAATCTGCCAGGAACTCATCCCTAAACCGGCCGCCGCCTCAATAATACTTTGATCCACGCCGTCAAGACCCGCCAGAAAATTTCTTAGCAGAAGATACTGGTTATAAATCACAAGCACAATTACCGCCGTAGTACTCCCGAGTCCCGTTACCGGAATCAGTACCGCAAGCATCGCAAGGCTTGGAATCGAGTAAATCACAGACAGAAATCCCAGCATCCACCCGGAAATCACGGGGAATACATTGCATAGCGCCGTAAGCGCCATGGCTGCCGCAAGCGAAAGAACCATTGAAACCAGCACGATCTGCAGATGCTCCGCAGACGCCCCAAGCAGTTTATCATAATAATTTACCAAATATTCCATCTCGCGTCACTTGAACCTTTCCCAAAACTGCTCCTTTTCTTTGGCAGACTCCACAAGGGATCTTACAAATTCATCTCTCGGATGCCGGATAATCCTCTCCGGCGTATCGAACTGAACGATTTTCCCCTCGTTCATAACCATCACGCGGCTTCCCATTTTCAATGCCTCTTCGATATCATGGGTTACAAACAGAATCGTCTTCTTCATTCTCTGGTGGAGAGCCAGAAGTTCATCCTGTAATTTTATGCGGGCAATGGAATCAATCGCGCCAAAAGGCTCGTCCATCAGCAAAATCTTCGGGTCGGCCGCCAGCGCTCTTGCCAGCCCCACTCTCTGCTGCTGGCCGCCGGAAAGCTGAACCGGATACCTGTTCTTATATTCTTCTGGCTTCAGCCCGATCATTTCCATCAGTTCTTCTACACGGGCGTCTGTCTTTTCTTTCTCCCACTTAAGCAGGTTCGGAACCACAGCAATATTTTCCCCAACGGTAAAATGCGGAAACAGCCCGATCTGTTGGATAACATACCCGATGCGCCGCCTGACCTTTACTACGTCTATGCTGCTGATATCCGCGCCAAACAGCATGATCTTTCCGCTATCCGGTTCGTAGAGCCTGTTTACCATCTTTAAAAGTGTTGTTTTCCCACATCCGGATGAACCTAATATGGTAATAAATTCTCCCTCATCTATTACAAAACTTACACAGTTGGCCGCGTGATAGCCTGCGCCGCGAAACGTCTTTGTAACATTCTGAAATTCTATTGCATGATCCATCCATGGCTCCCCCTTTATCCTGTCTGCTCTGCTTTTCTTTCCGCTCCGCAGCATCCGTCGGATATGTTTCGGCGTTATATTCGCTGTATCCAAGAAACAGCAGTCATACGCCCTCCGCTATTTGCGGATTGACTCGTAGAAATCCTTTGCTACTTCTTCGTATTCCAGTTTGTCTATATCAACCTTTGCATTCAGCTTGATCATCGTTTCTGTATCCAGACTTTCGCTGACATCGTTCAAGACGTCGGCAATATCCGGATTTGCTTCCAATACGTCGTTTTTCACAACCGGCGATAGATAATAGGGAGGCCAGAAATGCCGATCATCCTCTAAGAATGTAAATTTATCCGTATAAACAAGCTGGGCGTCCGTAGAATAAGCCGGACACAGATCTTCTTCTCCATTTTCCAGAACCTGATATTTCAGCCCGCTGTCATAAACATGAATGGATTTGAAATCAAATTTGCCGTATACCTTTTCAAGTCCTGGTATACCGTCCTCCCTGTACTCAAATTCTCCCTGCGAACAGACGCGGATTTTATCTGCGTTCTCCTGCAAATCGGAGACCGTATAGATTCCATATTGTTTCGCCGCCTCCGTACGGATTGCAAGCCCGTTCGTATCATTTACCTGAGAGGATTCCAGCCAGGTAATGTCAAATTGCTCGTCATACGCTTTCTTCACTGTGTTGTATACCTCGTCGGGATCGCTGATCATCTCCATCTGCAGAACCGACAAAAGCGCCGTTCCGGTATATTCCGGATAAAGGTCGATCTCATCCTCCGTAATCGCCGTATGAATAACGGAACCTGCAATATTCAGCTTTCTCTCTACCTCATATCCTGCGTCTTCCAAAGCCAGCGCATAGATCTCGCCTACAATCAGTCCTTCTGTAAAATCCTTAGAGCCAACCCGGATCATTTTCTTTTCTGATTCCCCTTCTGTCTTTGCGCATCCTGAAAGTACGCCTGTAATTACCAACAACATCATCAGTACCAGGCATACCGCCCTTATTCTTTTCATTCGTATCATTTTATTCGTCCTTCCTTCTCTATGCGGTATACTTTTCTGTATCCCAGTATTAGATTTTCCAATAATCCAAACAATATCCCAGTCAGCACTGACAGCAGCGCAACCGAAACGCCCCCGATAAGGAGAAGCTCTGTCCTAAAAAGACCGATTCCAGTAAATATGAGATCTCCCAGACCTCCGGCGCCAATCTTTGCGGCCAGCGTTGCGCTGGCAATAATCTCCACCGCCGAAGTCTTGATTCCTGCCAGAATCAGCGGCAGGGCAAGCGGGAACCTTACCTTTTTCCAGATTTCCCTCTGCTCCATCCCCAATCCTTCCGCTGTCTCCAAAACCGCTTCCGAAACCGACTTAAGGCCTGAAACCGTGTTCATCAAAACCGGCGGTACGGCAAGCAATACAAGCGCGGCCACCGCCGGAACTGCTCCCGTTCCAAAAACCGGAAGCATCAGCAAAAGAATCGCAAGGCTTGGAACAATACGGAGCGCGCTGAATACAGCTACCGCTATCCTCTGCATACGGCCGTGCCTGACACAGAACACTCCCGCTAAAACGCCTATCGCAACAGCAATTGCCAGCGAACACAGACTGATCCGGATATGTTCCCAAAACATTGCGACGTAACGGTCGCCGCTCATCTCAAAATATGCGGCTATCTGTCTCCACATGGCATTCTCTCCTCTCCTTTGTTACTTTTTCCATTATATACGAAAAAAACTCATAAAGCTATAAAACTTAACAGGATCTGATGAAAAAACCGTTTGGAATCCATGAAATATCAAAAGCTCCTGCATGCTTTAGTTCAGATAAACGCTGTCTGCTATCTGTTCTACAAACATTCTGTTTTTATTATCGTAATAAACTCTCCTGGTGGTCTGTACACTGAGCTTCCCATCCGAATCGTCTATTACCTCCGTATCAACTTCTACAATTGAATCGTCCGTCTTCGTCCCCCAGATATCTACCGTTAAAATGTCATCTACGTAAGCAACGTCAATCCGGATAGGATATTCTTTATTATTACAAATTTTTAAGTCTAACATATCCCAGGCCACAGCCGCGTCCATACCTGCGTCAATATAGCTGGAAACAAATTCATGCTCCCATCTTTCTCTAATCTCTAAATTGGAATACAGTGCAGCCGCAAAAATAGTCGAAGACACCTGGCAGATTCCGCCGCCGTAAGCCTGAACAACCTGTCCGTCCATGGTAGCGTTCGCCAGCTTATAGCCGGTTTGGGCCGTCTGTTCTCCAACCGTATTATTATAAGAAAAAACATCGCCGCTTACAAGAATAACGCCGTCGCATTTTGCCGCCGCAAGGCTGATATTGTCCTTGCGATTTGCCGTTCCCCTTACTTCCGTACGGTAAGAAGCAAGCTTATCTGAAAACAGATGCTCCTTTAAATCCGCCGTCGTAATCTCAGGTTCTTCTTTTATGTACTCTACCGTGACCGTGCTTCCCTCCTTTGCCGTTTCTAATATTTTGCGGGCATTTTCTTTGTCGAACCGTATTCCTGTCACAGATTCTTTGATTTGATAGTTGTTTTCAGGATCCAACGTAGCGTTTTCCGGTTCCTGATAAATTTCCTGATAAATCAAATCAAGGTCGGCCTCATCTACCCTGCCGAGAGAAACCGGACATTCTATTTCCGTATAATCATCAGCTAAAATTGCCGTTTTCAGCTCTTCTTTCAGCTTAGCGCTATTCGCTTCTTGTCCCGCCGTCCCTATTGTAAACACCAACCTGTCCTTTTCTGCCCGGTAAACGGTCTGTTTTGTCGTTCCTTCGCTGGAAAGGCCGCTGGCCTCTATCGCTTCTTCCAGCAATTCCTCATTTTTTATCACAGGTAAAACTTCTTTGCTGTTTCCCCCCAGAAAAGATTTTATCAGAAAAAAACCCCTAATAAAAAAAGCGCCCCGGGTTTGCTTTTGAAGTTCTTCTACAGCAGGCTCATACTCCCATTCCAACGCTTCCCCCACGGGAACCGCATATTCTTTCTGTTTAAAACGGACGGGAATTATTGTTGTATTCTGGCGCGAAGCCGCCTCTTTCTCTAAGAGATTTACCGCTTCTTGTGTTTCCATCCCTCCAATATCGATTCCGTTTACCGAAGTATGCGGCAGTAAATGCCCCTGATTCACTGCCGCGCAGCATGCAAAATAACCTGCGGCAGCCATTACTGCCACAATTGATATTACCACGCGTTTCATCTGAGTCTCTCCACCACTTTACAACTTTTTGAAAAATAAAATAACGCACAAGACACTTTCTCATGT
>CAJURK010000056.1 GCA_910588745.1 uncultured Dorea sp.
AAATAGGTTCTGAAAGCCCCATGAAATAAGGGCTGAAGATTCCGAGAAGTTATGCCTGTATCAAAGGAGGATATGTCAATATATTGATTATCGATGTGGATTGTGCCAGAGAACTGTTGTCCTAAAGACGAACAGGGAGGGATATCTTTATGAAGTGGAAAATCAGAATATCGGAAGTAGGCAGAGAGGTAAAAGAACTAATTGAGACGGCAAAACAATTTGACCTGGTAATAGAGGGAAAGCGGAACGATATGAGAGACTTTACCGTTCATTTTGACGGAGGATTTCCGGTAGAGCCGCTGAAAGAAGGGGATGAGTTCACCATCGGCGGTACGAGCATGTATATTATCGCGCTGGGGGAACAGGTGAATGAACACATAAAAGGCCATGGAGCGTGTACCATTGATTTTTCCGGCGCTTTGGCGCCAAGAGGGCCGTGCGTTATCATGCTGGACGGCGTGTATGAGAACTTTGATTTCCTTCGGGACAGGGCGATAATTACCGTAAAATAATGATTGACGCATATACCATAAATTCAATATAGTATCCAAAACTATGCGCCGCCTTTCAGCCGTTTTGCCTGTGAGGCGGCTCGTAAGTTTTCATGTTTAATTATGGGGCGGAGGGGTTGAGGTTGTACTTGCAATGAGCGGCCGGATGGATTAAACTATGGAAGGAAATGGATAGAATGAATCTTAGAACGAGGAGAACGTATCATGGTTAAGTTGATAGTTACAGATGTGGATGACACGGTAGTTCCGGAAGGGGGCAGCATACTGAATCCGGAATATTATGAAGTCGTCAGAGAGTGCAGGAAAAGGGGTATCCTGATCGGCGTGGCAAGCGGAAGACAGAAACCCTGCGTGAAAAAATTATTTGAGCCGGTTTTGGATCAAATTTTTATCCTGGCTGATAATGGGACGGATATTTGGGAGAAAGATTATAAGACCTCCATGCCGATTGCGGACGGCGATTATCAGGAGATGGCGAGAGACGTACATGAACTGTGTCCCGGACACGCGATTATGGCCTGCAAGCCGGATATGGGATATATTGAGTATGGGCAGGAAGAGTATTACGAGACAATGCGGGCATATCCCTATGATCTGGAGTATGTGGAGGACGCCGCCCGGTTGACAGACATCTGTAAAGTATCGGTGTGGCGGGCAGAAGGAGTGGAGCCTCGAATTGCGTCTATGATGCAGGAACGGTGGTCGGACAGGATGGACGTATGCCTTGCCGGGGTAAATTTCCTGGATTTTACAAATAAGGGCTGTAATAAGGGAAAAGCTTTGTCTATAATCCAGGAGCATTACGGGATTAAGCCGGAAGAAACGGCTGCGTTTGGCAACGCGGACAATGATATTCCAATGCTGGAGCGGGCGAAGTTCAGCTACGCGGTCGGGAACGCCAGCGAGAACCTAAAGCAGACGGCATATGAGGTTATCGGTGAAATGAGAGAAGACGCCGTACTTAAGAAAATAAAAGCGATATTAGAAGAAGAGGACTGTAAAGACGGGAACGGGAGGAAAGAGGCATGAGCAATCAATTTAAAAAAATCGTAGCGATTGAACCGGTGAATCTGACTGCTGATGCACAAGAACGACTTAAAGCTTATGCGGACAGCGTTGAGATGTATCGTGAACCGCCGGAAGACGACGATGAGATCATACGGCGTATCGGGGATGCAGACGCCGTATTGGTGAGTTTTACGACATATATAGGAAAAAATGTATTGGCGCAGGTTCCCAATGTGAAATATATCGGCATGTGCTGCAGCCTGTATGCAGAGGAAAGTGCAAATGTGGACATTGCTTTTGCAAGGGAACATGGAATGCAGGTAACCGGAGTCCGGGATTATGGGGACAGAGGCGTGGTAGAGTACGTGATTTACCAGTTGGTGCGGATTCTGCACGGCTACGATTATCCCTGCTGGACCGAAAAACCGCTGGAACTGACGGATTTGAAGGTTGGGGTTATCGGTCTTGGAACTTCCGGCGGCATGGTGGCGGAGGCGCTTAATTTTATGCAGGCAAAGGTATCTTATTATTCCCGAACCAGAAAACAGGATAAGGAGAACCAGGGGATCCGTTATATGGAACTTCAGGATTTGCTGAAAGAAAACGAAGTAATCATTACCTGTTTGAATAAGAATGTAATCCTGCTTCATGACGCAGAATTTTCGTTGCTTGGGAATAAAAAAATTATGATGAATACGTCTATCGGCCCTGCGTCCGATATGGAAGCGCTGAGAAAATGGATCTCGGATCCGTCCAATATCCTCTGCTGCGACAGCAAGGGCGCGATAGGGGAGATTGCGGAAGAGATACTGGGTCAGGAAAATGTTATCTGTATGAACGGATGCTCTGGGAAAACACAGCAGTCCTATGAGCTTCTTACCCGGAAAGTGCTGGAAAACATGGAGCGTTTTCTGGCGGAATAACATAAGAGAAAATCCCCGCCTATTGGAGAAAGGCGAGGATTTTTGCTATATATGGAGCCAGAATGTCATCGGTAGAATTATAGATTTCATGTTTTGCGTCAGGAACGCGTACCAGCCGGATCAGTCCGGGAGTCTGTCTGTGAATCTGTCTTGCAAATTGTTCCTGGGGACTTGGACAAACGAATGTATCGTTTTCGGCCTGAAACAGGAGGATGGGAATCTGAATCTGTTTCCACCCTTCCGATAACAGGTAATGTTCCATATGTATTGCTTCCGACAGCCATTGGTTCGTGGCGCCGTTCATCTGGAAAAGAGGTTCGCGCTGTCTCTTTTTCTGGTAATAGTCAAAGCGCGGCTTAGAGGAGGTTCCGCTTTCTTCAAAGTTTTCCGAATTATCATTGGGGCGATGTCCGGAAAGATAGTCCCGTCCTTTTCGCGCTTTCAGCTTAAATGGAATTATGGCTTTTACAGCCGTCCAGGGAAGACGGCCGGTCTGCGGCCGGATCATAGGGGAGGACAGGATTAATTTGGCGAAAGTATCCGGCGCGCCGGCAGCGGCGCACGCGGCAATACCGCCGCCCATGGAATGTCCGAAAAGGTATAGGGGAAGTCCCGGGCAGAAACCCTTAACCTCCGAGGCGGCAGCCAGAAGATCCTCCACATAGGTATGATAATCCTCAACGTGTACTAAGGATGGATCTTCCACAAGCCGGGAGCTTCTTCCGTGACCCAGATGTTCCGGAACACAGACATGAAAACCTGCTTTTAGAAAATAATAAGCAAGTTCATGGTACTTATCGGCAGTCTCCGTAAAACCGTGGGAAATCAGGACGATCCCGTCCGGTTCATCGGCCTGATAGAAAGCGCAGAAGATGTTTCTTCCGGAATCCCGCTCAAGAAAAGACTCTTTGCGCCTTTTCGCAAGATAAGGTTCAACAATCCGTTCCATTTGTTCCATAAAATTCTGCTCTTTTATAATCATACATCTTATCCTTTTCTTAATCATAGGAACTCATATATAGTATGCAATGTTACAAGTATATGCTCCGCTGCAGATTCCAGCGTATCTGTTTGGCATTTCGCTGTAAATTTATAGTAAGGCCATACGGGTACGGACGCCGGGAACTACGGCATTGTTTGTTCCTGTAGTTGATTTGTCGTTTTTTGAAGTATTTTGCTGTATGCATAATATTGTATCATGAAAATCGTGTTTCATAAAGGAAAACTTATGAAATTAGAACAGAATGTTAACCTATATAAAAAATAAGTTGACAATTGAAACTTAGGTACTATATAGTATAAAAAGGATTCCGCCTTTGAGGACGGAGACGTCTTTGTCTGCAAAGGTGGAAAGATTTTTGACAAACAGGAGGAATGATTGAATGGAGCGAACAGTAACGAAAACACTATCGACAAAGGCTTTGGTATTATGCGGAATGTTTACTGCTTTGGTGGCGGTTGGAGCATTTATCCAAATACCGGTTCCCTATATGGATTATTTTACACTTCAATTTTTCTTTGTTCTGCTGGCAGGAATTATTCTTGGAGGAAAAAAAGGGGCGCTTGCAGTGGGGTGTTATGTGGCGCTGGGATTGGTGGGAATTCCGATTTTTGCGGCCGGCGGCGGAATCGGTTATATTTTCAGGCCGAGTTTCGGGTATCTTCTGGGGTTTATTGGGACTGCGTTTGTGACGGGGACGATCTGTGACAAGAGGAAAAATAGTTATGGGAATTTTTTTGCCGCGTGCCTTGCGGGATTTGCGGTAACCTATGCAATTGGTATTCTGTATAAATATATGATATTGAATTTTTACGCAGATACGCCGGCGACGATGGCAGTTATTTTCCTGTCTTGTTTTCCGTTAGATATGCCTGGCGACTTTGTACTTTGCATACTGGCGTCGGGAATCGGTCTCAGATTAAAGAAGAGCGGATTTGGGCTGGACACTGATTAGCGGCTCAGAAGATGGCGCGGCAAAGCGTTAACTTACATAGGAATAGAACGGCTTCGGCAAATGAATATTAAGTAAGAAGGTAGAAGAATGGAAACAACAGAACGGGTAAAGGAAGAACTGACCCATACAGAGGTAAAAACAGAAATAGAAGCGGGTGTGGCAGAACGGCTCAAAGAGAAAGTAAAGAAGGGCGGGCAGATCACAAAGGAGGAAGCGCTTGCGCTTTATAGGGCTCCCTTGGAGGAACTGTGCAGGGCTGCAGATGAGATTCGGGAACATTTCTGCGGAGATGCATTTGATATCTGTACGATTATCAACGGGAAAAGCGGCAGATGTTCGGAAAACTGCAAATACTGCGCCCAGTCTGCATTTTACCATACCGGGGCGGAGGAATATCCGCTTCTTGATAAGCAGGAGCTTGTGAGACAGGCTCAGTACAACGCGGAAAGGGGCGTACTCCGGTATTCCATCGTTACCTCGGGGAGGGCGCTTAGCGACCGTGAAGTGGATGAGATGTGCGGCGCCATTCGGGAAATTAAAGAGAATGTGAAGATAGAAGTATGCGTTTCTTTCGGTCTTCTCACCCGGGAACAGTTTGCCCGGGTAAAAGCGGCGGGAGCGGTAAGAGTACATAATAATCTGGAAACCTCCCGGAGGAATTTTCCAAATGTCTGCACGACTCATACCTTTGAAGATAAGGTGAATGCGATATTAGCGGCAAAGGAAGCGGGGCTTAGCGTCTGCAGCGGAGGAATTATGGGACTGGGAGAAACGCCGAAAGATCGGATTGACATGGCGTTTTATTTAAGAGAACTAGGTGTAAAAAGTGTTCCGGTAAATATGCTGAACCCGATTCCAGGTACTCCGTATGAGAAAAATGAGAGGCTTACCGTTCCGGATATGAGGCGAATTGTCGCCGTTTTCCGGTTTATTCTGCCGGATGCGTCCATCCGCCTTGCGGGAGGCCGGGGACTTTTAGAGGATAAGGGCGAGTCTTGCTTTACTTCGGGGGCAAACGCGGTAATATCCGGGGATATGCTGACTACTTCCGGCTATACGATTGAATCCGATCTGGCTATGATTCATGGTTTAGGATATAAGGAGGCGCTGGCAGGTGAGTAGGGGATTGTTTATCACAGGGACAGGTACGGATGTGGGGAAGACCTATGTGACGGCTCTGATTGTAAAAAAATTACATCAGGCAGGACTGCGGGCCGGATATTATAAGGCGGCGCTGTCCGGGGCAGGATGTATTGCGGACAGCGATGCAGGGTATGTGAAACAGATTTCCGGGATTTCCCAGCCGGAGAAAAGTATGGTTTCTTATCTGTACCGGGATGCGGTATCCCCCCACCTTGCGGCAAGAAGGGAAGGAAATCCGGTCATGCTTTCCAAAGTTAAGAAGGACTATGAGAAAGTCTGCGAACGGTATGATTACGTTACAGTGGAGGGGAGCGGCGGTATTGTATGCCCGATCCGGTGGGATGACAGGGAGCAGATTCTGTTGGAGGATGTGGTAAAAGAACTGAAGTTAGCCGCGCTGCTTGTGGCAGACGCGGGACTTGGCGCGATCCATGCGGCAGTTACAACGGCAGAATATATGTGGAATCGTGGGTTTACCGTAAAGGGAATTGTTTTAAATCATTATACAGGCGATGGAATGCAGAGAGATAATTTGCAGATGATAGAAGCGCTTTTGGGGATTCCTGTGATTGCATGCGTAGGTAATGCGGCAGAGGAACTTCTGATAGATGTGGAAGAACTGGAGGGGCTGTACGGATAGAGGATTGTGACGCCGTATGTTTATTGACGCGAAAGGAAAGATTGGATATACTCTATTTATGATATTACATAAAGAGGCGAAAAATAATGAGTACAGAATTTAATCAGAAAAAATCCGGAGCCCAGGTTCATAAAAAGACTCATGAAGAGCTGCATACGGCTGGAATTACCCACGTGCATCGGAAGGATACGGGGAATAGTTATGCCCCTGACGCGGATATGCGCAGCCATACCCATGGGGCGGAACTGCATAGCCGCGCACATGGAACAGGAAGTCATAGGCATGTTCACAGTATGGAAGAGAAAAAGGCGGTCTTAAACCGCCTGTCGAAAGCAATCGGCCATTTGGAGGCGGTAAAGCGCATGGTGGAAAGGGATGAAGACTGCAGCGAGGTGCTGATTCAATTGGCGGCGGTACGTTCGGCAATTAATAATGCCGGAAAGGTTGTGCTGAAAAATCATATAAACCACTGTATTGTAGAGGCAGTGGAGGAAAACGACAAAGAAGCGATTGAACTGTTGAATCAGGCAATTGATAAATTTATGAAATAGAAAAATAGGCCGCGGGAACATTTCTATTTCAGGGAAATTCAATTGAGAAGGCTGTTAGAAGTTTGAAGCAGATATAAAACTTCAAATTATCACAAAGAGAGTACAAACAGATAATGAAAGTTGGGTAAGAATACCGCTTTAATTATCTGTTTTTTCTTTGGTGAAGGTTAACACATCATTAGGTGTGCAGGATAAAATACCGCACAATGTTTCTAGGGTTGCGGTAGTGATGTTTTTGTTATGTTTTAGATTATAAATGGTTTTTGAGTGTATGTCATATTTCTCGATCAGAGTGTAAGTGCTTATTTCTTTGTTTTTCATTGTCTGCCACAATGGTTCGTACGAAACCATATAGTTACCTCCAATCCATGAGTTGAAAATACCGGTTTCGTTCCGAATGATAAAGGATTGAACCAGATGTAAATATAAGTTTCTCCCATGTTTTTCCATATTTTTATTTTACTGTTATAAAATATGCTTGAATATGCCGAAAATAATCGGTATAATAATTATGGAATTTACTATACAATTACGATGAAATGTGCAGAAGGGACAGAACTCAGGATGAGAAAGAAGCGGCGTTACATAGGAGTCTCGAATGGTATTGTGTTGTGCGTGGACAGATACGGAGGAGGTACAATTGAAGGACGTATGTATCATGGCTATCAGAAAGAGAACATACATTTTTACGGATATGAGAAGGTAATAAAGATAGCGGAAGGACTTTTTAACGCGTTGGGGTTTCCTTTTATGGGAACCGGCGATAGAGATATACACGGCAATATACGTAGCTGCGATAGGACGGAAGGGATGGAAAGAGTTTTGAGCGAGGAAGAATTATTAAAAAAGCATGGAGATAAAGGGACGTTTGTTATCCGGGTGCGGCACAGGCAGCACAGTAGCTGGCAGGGAGAGATTACACATCTTGAGGAAGATAAAAGCGTGTGTTTTCGGTCGCTTTTGGAATTGATTAAGATTATAGATAACATTTTGGATGAGACAGAGGAAGATTGCTGAATTGGTGTTAAACGGATCTGAATCCGGATAAACATGGCGGGAACGGTTTGCGCTGTTCCATTAATCTAGTGATTTCCGAAGATGATAATTAAAAAATTCATATATTGGCTTAGAAAATAACGGTAGAAGATAGGTTTGGACACACAGTTTTCCTTTACACCATTTCTGCGGTTATTTTTTAAAATATATTTTTGCAGCAATAAAAATTGTTGCAAACTTTTTTATAATGACTTACTATGGAAATTAACACGCTTGACGAAAGGAGGAGCCTGGATGAATGGATTAAAGAAATTATTTGCCCCGGTAGATATGACCGTGGGGAAACCATGGGAGGATATCGTAATATTTACGGTGCCGATGCTGATTGGAAATATTGCCCAGCAGTTATATAATACGGTGGACAGCGTGGTGGTCGGCCAGTTTGTGGGAGACAACGCCCTGGCGGCGGTGGGAAGCGCCGGGCCGATTCTGAATCTGCTGATTGTACTGTTTGTGGGAATCAGTATGGGAGCGGGGATCATGGTGTCCCAGTATCTGGGAGCGAGAAACAGGGAGGCGCTGTCTAAGACCATTGGAACGTCGATTATACTGACCGGGATTGCATCGCTTTTGGTGATGGTGCTGGCAACATTGGCGGCAAGGCCGCTGCTGGAGCTTTTGAATACGCCGGCGACAATTATTGACTGGTGTACGTCCTATTTAAGAATTCTGTTTATCGGCGTGGCAGGCATGGCGTTTTATAATATTTTAAGCGGCATTCTGCGCGGACTGGGAGATTCGATGTCGGCGCTGGCGTACCTGTTGGCGGCAAGCGGCCTTAATATTGTGCTGGATCTTTTGTTTGTAGCGAAGCTTGACATGGGAGTTGCCGGGGTGGCGCTGGCTACGGCGATTGCCCAGGGGATTTCCGCGCTGCTCTGCATCCGGAGGCTGACGAAGCTTGGAGATCTCTTTGATATGAAATGGAAATACATACGCCTATTTCGGCAGTATGCCGGCGGAATCATACGGCTGGGAGTGCCTTCCGGGGTGACGCAGGCGATTATGTCGATGGCAATGCTGGTGGTTCAGTCTCTGACCAACAGTTTTGGCGAATTATTTATTGCGGCGAATGTAATTGTAATGCGTGTGGACGGATTTGCTATGATGCCGAATTTTTCGTTTGGCACGGCAATGACCACCTATGCGGGACAGAATGTAGGAGCAGGAGAGTATGAGCGGGTATCCCGGGGCGCGAAGCAGGGTACTTTGATGGCTATGGGAACTTCTGCGGTAATTGTGGGACTTATTCTCCTGTTTGGAAGACATTTAATGAAGATTTTTACCAATACTTCTGAGCTGGTAACGCTCAGCATGCAGATGATGACGATTCTGGCTGTGGGCTATGTGGCTGTTGCGGTGACCCAGACGCTGTCAGGAGTCATGAGGGGAGCGGGAGACACCATGACGCCTATGTGGATTTCTATGGTGAGTACGATCGTAATCCGCGTGCCTTTGGCGTATGGACTGGTGCATCTGTCCAAGACGCCGGAGCTTCCCGAGGGGGAGCGGGCGTGCATATTTATCTCGCTGCTGATTTCCTGGGTGTTGGGGGCGCTGATTACGAGTGTTTTTTATAAAAGAGGCAAATGGAGAGGAAAAGCAATCTCATAACAGCGCAATGGATTGTTGGCAGACAGCGGCCTGCCAGAAGCGCCAGTAACAAATGAGGCTGTCAGGAAATGTAATTAACCTGCACTAAAATGAGGCTGTCGGGAAATGTAATTGACCTGCACTATACTTCCGCGCTCTCAAATTGAGCAAGTGGTATAGCGGCAAGCAGTATCATTTTCCGATAGCCCCATGTTTGCCTGTCTTGAATAAAAAGAATTCTATTGCGATAGTTTGGATGAAATTGTCAGTCTAATTCCAGCCTCATTGAAATTAGTTCCTGCCAGTCTTGGTAGCGTGAACGAAAACCCCTTGGATTGCGTCCAAATTCGATAAAACCCATACTTTTGTACAAAGCAATCGCATTACTGTTTTCGCTTACAACCTCTAATTCCAATTGGGAATACCCGGCTTCTTTTGCACACTCGATACAAGCTGCAATCAATGCTCGGCCGATTCCAACGCCGCAAAAATCCTTATCAATTGCAACTCCTAGTTCCGCACGATGTTTGACCTTATTTGCCCCTTTGCTATCTACATTTGCAGTTCCAACGATCTGTCCGTCAACAACAGCACAAAGATAAACTTCCCTGTCTGCACATTCTTTTTCGGCCAAAAATTGCTTTTCAAACGCCGTATCAAAAGAGGTTTCGTCCTTGTAGGATGATAAAAAATCTGTTTGCTCATGAGTTAGAAGAAAAACATTTAAGACTTCCTGTGCATCGTCGCCAGTAGCATTTCTAAGTAAACATTTCTTATTATTCTTTAGAGATACATTTTTTGAGTACTTCATTTTCAATTTTCCCTTCCGCAAATTTATTTAACTGCTATGATTCACAGTGCCATTCTATATTTTGCTTATAAAATCAATCTTGTTCAGTTCAAAAAGCTTATCAGTTTGACCACATAATTGTTCAACGGTTTCTTATTTTAGATTCATTTTAACATATCTACTCTGAATAGTCATTTTCTTTTTAAATATCTTAAGCTCGTTTGTCCTCAAATATAATTTTATTCAATTCAGCATATATTCCAGCGACTCGGCGCCAACGGCACGGACAGAGCGACGGAATGGTACAAAAAGGAATATTTTATAATTTTATCCATTCTATATCTTTTTTGACAGGATATGTATTCAATAGAGTATCATAATATGCTTTATCCACGTCCTCTGCATTATCAGCCATACACTCCTCGCTTCTAGAGTACATAGGCCCTAAACTGCTTCCAGGATATATCCATACTCCGTCTACAAAATTTGTGCTTGCGGAATCTCCGGCAATCTGATAAAAAAGTGTTCCATACCATGTACTGTCATTCTCTTTTTGTATCTTCATAATTACGTTATTTTCACAGATAAAATAGAATGACTGAATCCCCATATCACCGGCATCAAATAATCTTTGAGGTGTTCCCTGTATGCAGGTATAGATGTCATAGGTTGTGTAAGAAGTAGAGTCTCCTTCTGCGACATCTGCAATAAATAGTTCTTCTACTCCATTACCATCTATATCTATCATTGCATAACTCAACCCTGGAGGGAGTTCTCCGATGCCTCCAAATACATTCCAGTTTACATTTGGATACGTTTCTGTAAAATCATCATCACCGCCTGTCATTAGCATACCTTTCTGTGTACGGTACTGTTCTAGGATATTTTCATAACATGCTTCGGCGTCAAAGTTTTCTTCGGTATCATTTTCTAACTTCAAGTCCGCAAGCTTTTTCCAGGGGATATCCGTTTTTACCGCATATTTGTTTCTTGTATTTTCATACTGTTCTTCTGTCGCTTCACTGGTGCTTAAGCCGTCATCACTCCAGTAATAGCCCTCTGTGGTTTTGGAAACACTTTCTGAAAGCAATAATACTGCACTATCCTCATCCATCCGGTAAAATGTTGTAGCATCTCTGCTTTCTCCGTCCGTTTCTTCCTTTTTAACCATAAGATTCTCACATACATAATACCTTTCATGTTCACCGATATAATTATTTATTGGTTCCGGATGAAGGCCGATGCCATCCATGAATTTTTCTGCCTTTCCGTCAGCATATCCATACATATCCAAAATCGTATCGTCTAAACCCTCCCCGCTGGAAGGATACCCGATAAACAATTCCGGCGTTCCATCCTCACACAAATCAATCAGGGCATAGTATAACGGCGGACTGTTCTTATAGCCGTAAAGAATTGGATTTACGTGGGGATACTGGCTTTCATTGCCTGAATAACTTTCTTTTTCTCCCCTTTGATATTCCTTCAGGATATCCGCATAATATTTCACCTGCCCGTCTGCTTGGGACTTATCCTCAACCAGTTCCTGAAGCTTATACCACTGCATGTCCGATTTTAGCGGATATTTGTTCTGCATTTCGTCATAAAACGCTTTCGTTGCTTCCATTGCCCCTAATCCACCGTAATCTTGTTCATAATAACGGCCTTCGTCCTGTCCCGCGCCTTCTTTTATGACCATCTCAACTGAATTTTCCTGTAGCTCATAATAGGTTACATTATTTATGCCGGCTCCACCACTACCATTTTCTCTTATCAGTCCATTGTCACAAATGTAATACCGCACACGCTCCCCTATATAATTATGCTCGCCAAGGGGAGTTACGCCAAATCCCATTGATACTGCAAGCTGTTTTGCATTTCCCTCTTCATACCCATATAATTCCACAAGGATATACTTCGAACTATCCCCGTCAAGGAAGTACCCGATAAGCAGTTCAGGAACCCCGTCACCGCATAAATCTGCCAAGGTAAAATAAAGCGGTTCCAAACACCCATTTTCAAAAAGCAAAGGATTTACGTGGGGATACTGGTTTATATTCCCTGAATATCCTCCGGCTTCCGCCTCCTGATATTCCTTAAGGACAGAAGCATAGTATTGCCCTGCAAGAGCAAATGACTTAAGCTTGTCCTCATACTTTTTAATTATTTCGACATTTGCCTTCTCGATTTCGTTGAGTTCCTTTTCATAATTTGAATCAAAGGCTTCCGGCTCAACCGTTCCCTTATACCAGTTCTTTTCTTCAAAATAGACCTTATATTTTTCCTCTGTAAAAATCCGTCCATGCCGTGCAAGTATCTCATTTCTTGCAAAACCAAGCTGTTCTTCTGTCAGATTTTCCACGTCCGCATCTGCCAGGTATTCCTTATCACTATAAGGGAATATGTATTCGCTTTCGTCAAACTTGAGTGTCTCTTCCTCTCTGTCTTGTATTTTGGTTCCCTGCTTATCATTCTCTTTTTTTCCGCTGTCTAAAAACAAAAAAACAACCAGGCTTATCACAAAAAGACATGTAACTGTTCCTGCAATAATCAGCAATTTCTTCTTTTTGCATCCTTTTTCTTCTCCTGCTGTTAAATTCTGCCCTGTCACCTCATTCTGAACTTTTGTACCACATTCAGGGCAGGATATCATATCTTTTTCCAGTTCTTTTCCGCAATGATTACAATGCATAATCTTTCTCTCCTTTTTAAAATAGAGGAACCGAAGTCCCTCTACAATTTATATACTATTTTGTAGTATCGCGGCCGTAAGCATACCCAGTTAATTCCTGGTTGCTTCCAGAAGCGATTTTCTGTGTTGTAATTTGAATCGTTTCTGTATCAGTCTGTATTTACACGTTCTTAGCAGAATATCCTGCTGCATTGATATGAGCGTAGCAGTCATGACTATGATCAATACTACAGCGGGATAAAAGAACTACTGATTGCCGCCGTAGCAGAAAGAAATCACTTAGCGCTTTTTGCCACAATATCATCTATTTGGCATCCGCCTTTACCGTCTATAATAATATCAATGATCTCGTCTTTGCCCTTTATTAGATTCTGATAAAGAACACATTCTCGCGTAAATGCACCTGGTACCAATCCACAACTACACTTTTGGGTTGGTATCGTAAGGAAGGCTTCCCCTGTCGTTTCGGTAAATGTTGTATGTTTTGTTCCGTTATCATTAGACGTTCCGGCGGAAGAATGATATCTCCAATTTGCTTCCGCTGTTATATATTTACCGGCCTCGTTTACATATCCTTCATATTTTTTCCCACACTGACACTGCACCTGTTTTTTCACAAGTTTAACTTCGCTTGGCTTCCAACTGTGAACGTGTTTTGTACTTTCATATTTTCCGCATGCAGAGCATACTTTTCCAGGCGCCCTTACCACACTGTAACCTCCATAACAATTGTATGCAACATTATGCAGCGTCCGATCACGACTTTCTTCAAAATACATATCTGTACATTTAAGGCACTTTATCACAAATTTATCTGGCGTAGTCCAAGTATGGGTATGAACAGACTCCCCCGTATCAGTATTTCCTGAAACTTCTTTATAAACATTTTCGGTACTTCCTGGTGCGTCTCCCCCTTTTGACACAAGACGAATTTCGATACCCTCTAATCGTTTTGCATAGCCGGCCGTTCCAGCCTTTTCTCCATTTTTTGCCCATCCCAGCCAACCGAATGTCTGCGCATGAACCCGATAATAAATGTCATAATGATTCGCCATTTCGCCAGTCAGTTCTATTTGGATTGCTTCTAAACGCTTTGCCTGTCCGCTCGTTCCGCTCATTGCCCCGTCTGCCACATAATCCTGCCAGCCATAGGTCTGTACATGTGTACGATAACGCACGCCTCCAGCATAGTCCTGATCGCAAAGGGCAATATGAATTGCTTCCAAACGTTTCGCTTGTCCGGAAGTTCCACTCATTGCTCCTTCCTTTTTCCAGTCCTGCCATCCATAAGTTTGTACATGAGTCTTATACTGAATCTGGGGATGCTTATAAGCATCGCCAAACTCTCCTTTTATCTGGGATAGAAACAGAGGGCTTCCTTTTCCTAGAACGAGTATTTCAATTGCCTCTAACCGTTTTCCATAACCTGCTGTTCCTGCAGACTCTCCATTTTTCGCCCATCCCAGCCAGCCGTAGCTCTGTGCATGAACACGGTATAATACATCACAGCGCTCCGCTATTTTTCCTGTCAATCGAATTTGAATTGCTTCTAAACGTTTTGCCTGTCCGGAAGTCCCGCTCATGTCTCCATCTGATACCCAATCCTGCCATCCGTATGTTTGAACGTGCGTTCTGTATTCGATGCTTCCCTCATAAGATGTATTTTCCAGTTTAATTTCAATAGCTTCCAGACGTTTTGCCTGTCCGGCAGTTCCGCTTATGGCTCCATCCGCTACAAAATCCTGCCAGCCATAGGTCTGTACATGGGTTCTGTAAGCGACACTATTCGCTGTACTGCCTCCAAATTCCTTTGTTATTTCAGTGGAGCCATCTTCCTGTGGTTCTTCAGCAGAAATAATTTCTGCTTCTGGATCTGCTTCTATATTTGTGTCATCTTCGACAGTTTTCATCGGCTCTTCTTCTGCAATATACTCTTCGCTGTCAGGAGTAATTAAAGATTCCGTTTCTTCTACGGAATCTATGTCAGAAGTAATTAGAGTTTCCGTTTCTTCTACGGAATCTGTTTCAGATATTTCCTTTGCGAATGCCGACATCGGTACTGCGAATGCCATTATAAATACTAAAAGTATACTAAGCAGTTTCTTCTTTTTCATTATTCTATTTATTTGTTTTGACTTTATCATTATCTGTCCTCCTATAGCATAAAATATCACATCATACTTTATCGTAATGCAAATTTTTGAATTAAATATTTTATCGCATTCCCCCTTAAAAATTGTTCGTTGCATAAATTATAAAACACTTATGCAATGGTTGATGGTTCTTCCTCTGGTTACACACATATTCCCTTTCTAATCGTTCTCTTTCATTCTAGCCTATTTTAGGCTAAAACGCAATAGAACAATTCGTTCTAAAATATAATATCCATACGGAGGGACGTACATGGATATTAAGCATATTAGAGATATTCGGGAAGATAATGATATGACCCAGGCACAAATTGCTAAAATATTAAATATAAGTCAAAGAGCATATTCTTATTATGAGACAGGACAACACAATATTCCTTTAAATATTCTTTGCCAGTTGGCCGACTATTATAAATGCTCCACGGATTATCTATTAGGAAGAACCAATATTAAAAGTACAAAATAACATTAGCAGTGTGGCAGATGTTTCTTCCCTCATCAAAGAAACCTTTAAAGACATTCTCCAGGAGCTTATGGAAACAGAGTCGGACGCTGCTCCTGGTTATGAGAAGAATTAAAAGGGTGATCTACTGACAGATAATAAGAGAAACGGCTATTCGCCTAAGACGCTTAAAGCCAATATGGTGAATTCCAGATTGATGTTACCAGAGACAGAAATGGTGAGTTTGAGCCAAAGTTAATTCCTAAGTACCAAAGAGATATTTCTGGAATCGATGAAGAACAACTTAGGTGTTCAAAAGTGTTCAAGCATTAAAATATAAAAATAGAAGGAAACGCCTGTTTTACAGCGTTTCCTTCTATTTTTACCAATGCCGCAGACCGGAATCGAACCGGTACGGGTATCACTACCCACGGGATTTTAAGT
>CAJURK010000057.1 GCA_910588745.1 uncultured Dorea sp.
CATTATGGGTAACTGACACGTAACTTACAAATGCATAAATAATGTTGAAAAATCGGGATTCTAAGTTCAGCAACCGATAATTCTCTGGCTTTTTCTCTTGAGATAAGCAGAACAATGATACAGATGCAAGAATATGGACTCCGCAGGTTATCCTGCGGAGTTTTTGTCTTAACTTTTCAGGAGATTAGGGGTATAATAAATTTAATGTAATACGACTAAGGAGCTTCTTGTTATGTGTGATGTTAAAAAGTATGAAAAAAATGATTTAGCAGGAAAAAAATGATAAAATAGATAATAATTTTGAAAAAAGTATTGACCTTCCACCTTGTGGAAGCTGTATAACACAGGTACAGACCTAGATGACGGCGAGGTAAAATCAGATGCAGATCAAACATGTAGAGGAACTGGTTGGTATTACCAGAAAGAATATTCGGTTTTATGAAGACCAAGGACTTTTTACACCACCCAGGGCAGAGAACGGATATCGTGAATATCATGAGGAAGAGATCAAACGGCTGAAGCAGATCAAAGTTCTTCGGAAGCTGTCCGTTTCCATAGAGGAAATTAAGAAAGTCTTTTCCGGAGAGTGCAGCCTGGACGTATGTTTGGATAGACATCTGGAGGAACTGGAGCGTCAGAAGAAAAGTCTGGAGCAGATACAAGAAATTAGCCGCAGACTGACCGACAGGCATATTACGCTGGATAAACTAGAGGCGGACGCATGCCTGGAGGAATTGGAACGGCTGGAAAAGGAGGGCGTAAGGTTTATGGATGTTAACAGCACAGATACTCACAGGAAGAAAACCATGGGAGCATTGATCGGCGCGGCAAGCATGACGGTCATTATGGCGGCGGTTATCGGGTTTATGCTGTGGGCGCATATGCAGGAGCCGCTGCCGATTGGGCTTCTGGTATTTATTATTGCGACGCCGGTGGCTATCATTATAGGGACGATGGCGGCGCTGGTTGGACGAATCAAAGAAATTAAAGGAGGAGAAGAAGATGAAGCTTCTAAGTATTGAATATATTCCGGGACAGGATATTGAGGCGCTGGGGATGGTGAAAGGCGCAGTTGTGCAGACTAAGAATTTTGGCAAGGACTTTATGGCGGGGATGAAGACGCTGGTGGGCGGTGAGGTTGTAGCTTATACAGAGATGTTAAATGAAGCAAGGCAGATTGCCGTGAAACGTATGGTTGACGAGGCAAAAGAAATGGGAGCCGACGCGGTTATCGGCATCCGGTATGGTTCCGCGCAGATGATGTCCGGAGCGGCAGAAGTAGTTGCCTACGGCACCGCAGTAAGATTCAAATAAGCGAAAGCTATTTACAAGGGAGTCCGTAAACGGCGGACGGAAGCCGATGCGTATAGTGGAGCGGACAATTGCTCCGGCTTCTGTCCGTGTCCGATTACAGAACGATGAGCAACAATAGGAAGAAATATTTATGGAAGGCGCTGTGAAAGAAATACTTTCAGAGCGTCTCTTTTTATGCTATGCTAAAGATAGCATTTGTAAGGAGGAACAGGTGTGAGATGCGAGAGCAATTAACGCGGAGCGATGTAAAGAAGATTGAAAAAGAGATTGAGTACCGGAAGCTGGTCGTACGCAGGGAAGCCATTGAAGCAGTGAAGGAGGCCAGAGCCCATGGGGATTTGAGCGAGAACTTTGAATATCATGCGGCAAAGAAGGACAAGAATCAGAACGAGAGCAGAATTCGTTATTTAGAGCGGATGCTTAAGACGGCCGTGATTGTATCGGATGAGTCGAAGGACAATGAGGTGGGGATTAACAATACGGTTACGGTCTATTTTGAGGATGACGATGAGACAGAAGTATACAGGCTGGTGACTTCCGTTAGAGGCAGTTCCTTAAAAGGCCTGATTAGTATTGAGTCGCCGATGGGAAAAGCTCTTTTGGGGCATAAAGCCGGGGATCGGGTCTACGTGAGGATCAATGCTTCTGCCGGCTATTATGTGGTGATTCAGTCAATTGAAAATACAGGAGAGTGTGAAGAGGATTCCATTCGTAAGTATTAGAGTTTTCGGGAGGAAGAAGAGATGGATCAGAAGTTATACGAGCAGGTAGAGCCAAAGGCAGAGTTTTTAATTCAGGCGCTTCCTTATATCAGGGACTTCAACCAGAACGTTGTAGTGATTGAATACGGCTGCAGAAAATATTTAAGCCCGGTGGACGAACAGGAGTTGATGCGGGATATTGCGCTGCTTAAAACGGTAGGTATGCGCCCCATCGTGGTACATGATACGCCGATGGGAGTCGATAAATTCCGGGAGAATAAGAGGGTGGCAAAGCTTTTGGAACTGTGCGGAACTAAGGCAATCGGAATCTGCGGCGTGGATTTACACACGCTGAATATGACGCTGGATAACGGATATATCCCGGTTATTGTTCCAAATGATATTGACAACGAGGATGTTCTGATTGATCCGAAAGATACCGCGTTGGAAATAGCGGTGAAGATGAAGGCAGATAAACTGGTATATCTTTCTTCTCACAGAGGTATCTGGAAAGATCCGGAACGTACGAAGGTCTATCCCAGACTCACGGTGGATGAGGTACATAAGCTTTTAGCGGCGGGCTGGGTCACGGAAGGCGTGATATCTAGAGTAGAACGGGGATTTCAGGCGGTAGAGCATGGAGTGAATCGGGTGCATATTCTGGATGGGAGGATTAAACATGCGCTGCTGGTGGAGTTCTTCAGCGTAGCGGGAGTGGGAACGATTATTATCAGCGACGAAAAGAAGCTCTATGCTCATGAACTGGGGGAAATAGAAGAGTAAAAAAGATTGATTTTACAAACGGATCAACTTATAATGAAGATGTATTAGGCAATGCCTTGATCCACGTCTGCTAGGGAAAATTCTCTGACAGGCGTGTTTTTATGATGTGACGAATATTGTTCCGTATATGATAAAATCTTTTGGGAGAATATGCGGTTTCGCATGCGGAATAAAGATTTGCTTGGTGGAAATATTACAAGGAAAAGGTGTGCGAAACCCACTTTAGTTTTGCGGAGGTATGTGAGATGTGGACAGAGAATAAAAATGTAAGAAGTGTGCGGACATTTGTAATTATAATTTTGGGAAATATGTTGTATGCGCTTATAGTCAAGTTGTTTTTGCTTCCAGGTAATCTGATGACCGGCGGAACTACCGGTATCGGTCTGCTGGTAAAACGGTATACCGAAATATCTCTTGCCGGATTTGTGCTGATATTTAACCTGATTATGCTGGCGGCGGGCTTTGTACTGCTTGGCAAGAAATTTGCCCTTACAACTGTGATTAGTTCATTAGCCTATCCAATTTTTCTGGAGGTATTTGATCGGATACTGGGGGAGGTAACGCTGACAGAAGAACCGATTCTGAATACTATATTTTCCGGTTTAGGAATCGGCCTGGCGCTGGGACTTGTAATTCGGACGGGAGCTTCTACGGGAGGGATGGATATTCCGCCGCTGGTACTGCATAAATATTTCCGTATCCCGGTATCTGTAAGCCTGAATTTTTTTGATATGCTGATATTGGCGGGGCAGGCAGTTTATAATCCCGCGGAGAGGATTCTGTATGGAATTCTTCTGATTCTGATTTATACCGGGGTTTTAGACAAAGTAATGATGATGGGGGCTACCCGGACAGAGGTGAAGATTATCAGCGGGCATGTAGAAGAAATCCGGCAGGCAATCCTTGCGCAGGTGGATCGGGGAGTAACGATTCTGTATGGAGAGGGAGGATATTTACAGGAAGAGACCCAAGTAGTGCTGAGCATTCTGTATAATCGTGAACTGCCGAAGGTGGAACGGTTAATCCGGGATATTGACCCGGAGGCATTTATGATAGTAAGCAGGGTAACGGAAGTGCGCGGGAAAGGATTTTCCATCAGCAAAGATTACCGGTAACCGGAACAATCGCTGCCTGATAAAGTTTGTTGAGATTCTACTGGAAATAGCAGCGTGTTTTTTATATAATAAAATTGTATGCAGGAAAAAGAGGCCAACAGATAAAGAAAAGGAGAATGATTCATGGAGATGTTGTCAATTGAGAAGGAACTGAAACAGAATGCGTATCCGGGCAGAGGGATTATCATCGGAAGAAGCGGTGACGGCACGAAAGCGGTGACGGCTTACTTTATTATGGGCAGAAGCGAGAATAGCCGCAACCGTATTTTTGTAGAGGACGGCGAGGGTATTCGTACTCAGGCCTTTGACGAATCCAAGGTTACTGACCCAAGTTTGATCATCTATGCTCCGGTACGTGTGCTGGGAAACAAGACCATTGTGACAAATGGGGATCAGACTGATACCATTTATGAAGGGATGGACAGGCAGCTTACCTTTGAACAGTCTTTAAGAAGCCGGGAATTTGAGCCGGACGAACCGAATTATACCCCGAGGATTTCCGGAATTATGCATGTGGAGAACGGGAAATACAGTTACGCTATGTCTATCCTAAAGAGCAATAATGGGGATCCTTCGAGCTGTGGCAGATATACCTTTGCCTATGAGAATGCCAAAGCGGGAGAGGGACGTTTTATCCATACGTATATGCATGACGGCAATCCGCTTCCAAGTTTTGAGGGAGAACCGAAACTGGTGGAGATTCCGGACGATATAGACGCGTTTACAGAACTTTTGTGGAACAGCCTGAATGAGGACAACAAAGTGTCGTTGTTTGTACGTTATATTGACATTGCAACGGGCAACTATGAATCGAAGATCGTGAATAAGAATAAATAAGGAGCGGATGAGATGAAAGAATTAGAATTAAAATATGGCTGCAACCCGAACCAGAAGCCGTCCAGGATCTATATAGAGGATGGAAGCGAACTTCCTATTCAGGTGCTTTGCGGACGTCCGGGATATATTAATTTTTTGGATGCGTTTAACGGCTGGCAGCTTGTAAAGGAGTTAAAGCAGGCGACGGGGCTTCCGGCTGCGACATCCTTTAAGCATGTATCTCCGGCGGGGGCGGCGGTAGGACTCCCGCTTACCGAGACTTTGGCGAAGATTTACTGGGTGGATGATCTGGGAGAATTGTCTCCCCTTGCATGTGCTTATGCAAGGGCTAGAGGCGCGGACAGGATGTCTTCTTTTGGGGATTTTATTTCTCTGTCAGACGTGTGCGACGCGGATACAGCCAGGCTGATTAAGAGGGAAGTATCGGACGGTGTGATTGCGCCGGGGTATGAGCTGGAAGCGCTAGAGATACTGAAACAGAAAAAGAACGGTAATTATAACGTGATACAGATCGATCCGGACTATGTGCCGGCAGAGTTGGAGCATAAAGAAGTTTATGGAATCACTTTTGAGCAGGGCAGGAATGAATTAAAGATTGACGAGAAATTCTTTGACGATATTGTAACGGAGAACCAGGATATGACGGAACAGGCAAGAATTGATCTTGCAATCGCTATGATTACTCTGAAATATACCCAGTCCAATTCCGTATGCTATGTAAAAGACGGACAGGCAATCGGTATCGGCGCAGGGCAGCAGTCCCGGATCCACTGTACCAGGCTTGCCGGACAGAAAGCGGACAACTGGTGGCTGAGACAGAATCCAAAGGTGCTTAACCTGCCGTTTAAAGACGATATCCGCCGAGCAGATCGGGATAATGCGATTGATCTTTACATTGGCGAAGAGTATATGGATGTGTTAAATGATGAGGCATGGCCGAATACGTTCAAAGAAAAGCCGGCAGTATTTACCAGGGAAGAGAAACGCGCGTGGTTAGACCAGATGTCGGGCGTGGCTCTTGGATCGGATGCATTCTTCCCATTCGGCGATAATATTGAGCGGGCGCATAAGAGCGGCGTACAATATATCGCGCAGCCGGGCGGTTCCGTCAGAGATGATCATGTAATTGAGACTTGTAACAAGTATCATATGGTAATGGCGTTTACCGGAATTCGGTTATTCCATCACTAATTTACGAAGTTATAAAGCGGGTGCTGGATGCAGCATCCGCTGATTTGGGTTGAGGAACTTAGGATATGGGAGAATTGAAAAGTATTATGAAAAAGCGGCGGATTATAAATTTTGCAATTGTTTGGATGCTTGTAGTTTCTTTTACCGTACCAGCGTACGCTAGTGAAACAGAAATAATAGAAAACCCGGCAATTTTGGAAGAGGAGATTGAAAATAGCGGGCTGGATTGGTAATGGCGGAAATCAGCATGTCCAAAACGCTGGCGGAATTGTAATGAGAAGCGGACATCCTTATGCAGTTGTTATTTTGTCAACGGCTTATGGAAGACTGGATTATATGAATCTATTGGTTTCAGCAATCGATGCAGCGCATGAAGAGCTGCTGACGAATGATTGATTTTTAATAGGAGGCATTATTGAATGCCTCCTATTATTATGCCCGGCAATCAATCAGAATGCCCATAGAGCGGCAGGTTTTGAATTGTATTTTTTTAAAAAGAATGAAATCATTCAAAATTATTTAGAATCGTTCAATTAATTAGTGGTTTTACATTGTTTCTGAATAAAAAAGCGTATAGAATGGTTGAAAACCTGCAAAAATTTAATTAAAGTATAGTCAAAGATACACAAAATGATTGAATGAAGTGAGGAAATATGGCAGAGAAGCTTAATAAAAGAAGTCTTCGGAGAGAAGCGATTTATGATGAAATAGAAAAAAATCAGTATTGTTCCGTACACAGTCTGATGGAACGATTTAAGGTTTCAGAATCTACGGTAAAAAGAGATCTGGATTTGATGGAGAAAAAGGGCAAGGTGAAAAGAGTCCACGGAGGGGTATATCTTTTAGAAGCCCAGTCGGATCTTCCTTCTTTCGGACAGAGAGCAAAGTTAAGCCGGGAAGCGAAAGAAGTGATTGCAAAGAAAGCGGCGGAAATGATTTGTGACGGAGACGTGATTTTTTTGGATGCAGGATCAACGATTAATTATATGCTGCAATATATTGTGGCAAAGGACATTATTGTATTTACAAATTCGGTGTCGATTATACAGGATATTGTTGAAGGCGATTATGCTTTTGAAGTGAACGTTATCTCGGGAAAGCTCCTAAAGAGTCATGCTGCAATTATGGGGATACAGACGATAAATGAACTGGACGGTCTGTATTTTGATAAAGTCTTTTTATCCAGCGCCTACATTGATTTTGACTATGGCGTTCTGGTGGATAACTATAATGAAAAAATGTATAAAAGCAAGCTGGTTAAATGCAGCGATACCGTTGTTTTATGTTCGGATTCCAGCAAAATCAAGAATTGGAATAAAATGAAATGCATTCTTTTTAAAGACATCGATTATTTTATTACGGATAAATATTTATCGCTGGAGCTTTGCCAGAGAATAAAAAAACAGGGTTCAGAAATAGTCAGAGTCGGGTAGCAGAACCGGCAAAACAAAAAATAAGCGAAAATAATCACTTTACAAAAATGAATTTTGTAAGGGTGTTATTTTAATACCTAAAAATAGGGAGAAGGAGGCAGATTGTATTGAAAGCAGCAGTATTAAACCAGGCGGAGGACTTGAGAATTATGGAATTGCCAATACCGAAAGCCGGGCCGGGGGAAGTGGTCATGAAGGTGATGAGCGCTACCACTTGCGGGACGGATGTAAAGACGTTTCGGAGAGGGCATCCAACAATACCTTTCGGCGGAAGCCGGGTTGCATTTGGCCATGAAGGAAGCGGAATCGTATATGAAGTAGGAGAAGGAGTCAAAAATTTTAAAGTGGGGGACAGAATAGCGGCACATAATACCGCGCCCTGCCATTCTTGTTATTTCTGCCAGGCAGGAGACTACAGTATGTGCGACGACTTACGGCAGATGCGCGGAACCTGGGCAGAATATGTAAGGATACCGGAAGCGCTGGTTAAAGAGACGATTTTTCACATGCCGGATTATATGACCCACAAAACAGCGTCTTTATTGGAACCGCTGTCATGCGCGGTATACGGAGTAGATTTGAGCAATATTAAACTGGGAGACTTGGTGGTGGTCAACGGCTGCGGGCCGATTGGGCTGATGATGCTTCACTGTGCGAAACTTCAGGGCGCGAAAGTAATTGCCTGTGATTTTACGGATTTAAGGCTGGAAACAGCGAAAAAATTAGGAGCAGACATGATTGTTGATCTAAAGACAACGGAGGATCAGGTGGAGGCTGTGAGAGGCCTGACGCCTTTTGGCAGAGGCGTTGACGTTGCGATTGAAGCTACCGGGGTTCCGGAAGTTTGGGAGAAAAATATCCGTATGGCAAGAAAAGGCGGTATGGTGATGGAATTCGGCGGCTGTAAACCGGGAACAACTATTACGGTAGATACGAAGATGCTTCACTATTCGCAGCTTACGATAAAGGGAGTTTATCATACAACGCCAAGACATGTGGGAATTGCGTTTGAACTGTTAAAAAGAGGGGAATTTCCGGAGGAGCTTATGGTCAATAAGACTTTTGACCTTGATCATGCGTTAGACGCTCTGTTATCCCACGCAAATGGAGAATCAATTAAGAATGAAATCAAAATAGGATAGGATGGTTGAAGAGATGAATTATCAGAAGATCAGAGAAATTGTAGTGGAAGCGGCAAAAAAATCAAATGCGCTAGGTCTGATACACGGGACAAGCGGCAATATTTCTATGAGAGATGATAACGATGAGGTTGTAGCAATTACGCCCAGCGGAATCGAGTATGAAACAATGACTGCGGAAGATATTACTCTGGTAGATTTAGATGGAAATGTGATAGAAGGAAAATATAAGCCTTCTTCGGAGACGCCGATGCATACGGCAATTATGCGGGCGCGTCCGGATATAAGAGCGGTTGTACATACGCATTCTTTGTTTGCAACGGTAATGTCCATGAAGGGTGGAAATTTACCGAGAGCAACGGTTCCTTCTAATATGTATTATCCGATTCCGGTAACAGACTGCTTTGCGCTTCCCGGCTCCGAAGAGCTTGCGGATTCGGCAGTAAGGGCAATCGGAAAAGAAGGAGATGTTACGCTTCTTAAGAATCACGGTCTAATCGCTGCCGGAAAAGATATGGATGCGGCAATGACCTGCGCGGTATATACAGAAGAATGCGCCCAGGTAGGATACTATGCGATGGCGGCAGGGCTGGATGATTTTATCCCGGAGGAAGCGGCGCTTGCAATCCGAAAAGCAGCAAAAGGAGGGGGAGCGGTGTAGCAATGAAAGAATTTCAATATTATAATCCTACGAAGGTTGTATTTGGTACAGGCGAATATAAGCAGCTCGGAAAAGAGGTAAATAATTACGGTTCCTCAGCCCTGCTTATTGAGCAGGAAGGGCCATTGGAAGAAATGGGAGTTTTCAAACAGGCGATTGCATATATGGAAAGCTGCGGAATAAAAGTATTTGAATTAAAAGGAATTACAAGCAATCCGAAACTTTCCAAAATTGAAGAGGGAATCCTAGCGGCAAAAAAAAATCAGATTGAAGTGATAGTAGCTGTAGGAGGAGGAAGTTCCATCGATACGGCAAAGGCAATTTCTTTTGGAGCGCCGTCGGATACGGATGTTTGGGACTTCTTTTCCAGAAAGAGACAGATAGATAGAGCGCTGCCTGTTGTAGCCGTATCAACAATTTCGGCAACCGGCGCCGAGACAAGCTGCCATTGTGTTGTGACAAATGACAGAAACGAAGATAGTAAAAAGTGGCAGAAATGGGCAGTTCACGACGCTTTTGCATTTCCGAAAACAGCGATCATAGATCCGGAACTTCTGGTAACGGTTCCGAAAAGATTAACGGCTGCAGGGATGGCAGATACGATTTCACATGTAATTGAAGGATATTTTGACGGAGTTCCGGATAATCCTGTTTCAGACCGGATTGGCGAGGGAATTGTCATGACGGTTCTCGAAAATGACGGCGTATTGGAGAATCTTGGAGATACCTCAAAGCGAGGTGCGTTAAGCTGGGCGGCGACTCTCGCAATGAGCGGACTGCAGGATTGCGGAAGGTCAAACGCAGGATTTCCTGCACATTGGATCCAGCACGCAGTGGGGGCAATGACAGATTCCTCCCATGGGGAAGGTCTTGCAGTGATTAATCCGGCGTGGCTTGAATTTGAAAATAAAAAGAATCCGGAGAAATTTGTCCAGTTTACAGAGAGGGTGTTTGGCATCGAGAGAGAAAAAGGGACGAGCGATGTAGAATATGGAAAACTGGGACTGCAGGCGTTGAAGGATAAATTCAAGTCTTGGGGACTTCCGGTTACGCTTCGGGAATTAGGAGTAAAGGAAGAAATGTTGGAAGAAATAGCGGAAAATGTATTAAAAGCGCCGGAAACCTATGTGTTTGAAAAAGCCCATATTCTGGAAGTGTTGAGGAGCTGTTATTGAAAATGCGTGGTTTGGCTGTTTTGTATAAATTCAACTAATTCAGAAAAAACTAGGAAAGGGGAAAGACTTGATTGCGTTAGATAACATTTATTTGGATGTGGAAGCGTCAGATTATAAAGAAGTATTGAGGATTATGGGCGGCACATTATGGGAAAAAGGATATGTCAAGGATTCTTATACGGACGCGCTGCTTAAGCGGGAAGAAATCAGTCCGACAGGACTTCCGGTTACGCCGGTATCTATTGCGATTCCGCATACAGATCCCTGCCATGTAATCAGGCCCTGTGTGATGATATTGAAACTAAAACATACCGTTAAGTTTAAAGAAATGGCAAATCCGGATCAAATGGTAGAAGCGGCCTGGATATTCGGTCTGGTATTTGACGACGGGAATAAACAGCTTCCTTTGCTTGCCAGCGTGATTAATCTGGCGCAGGATGAGGAGGCGGTGAACGGATTAATGAACGCGGCGGACAGGGAAGGGGTTTATGCTGTAGTGAAAGAATATATTTCGTAGAGAGGAGAGAACTATGTATAAAATATTATCGATTTGCGGAAGCGGAGTGGCAACGTCAACGCTGGTGGCAAGCCGTTTAAGAGACGGACTTGAGGACTGTGGGATTACGGATCTGTCTATTACGGAAGCAAACGTTTCGGAAGCAAGCGGTTTGATTGCAAATAATCCGCCGGATGTGATCATTGCTACAACGTCCTTAGAAAGCGTTGATTTGAAGGGAATCAAGGCGTTTGGTGCAATGCCGGTTCTTTTAAATCAGAACGCGGGGGCATTATATAAAGAAATCGCCGATTATCTAAAGAAAAAGTGATATAAAATTAGGAAGGAGTAAAAGGATGCTGCAATTTATTAATACGATTTTGGGGCTGGGAGCCTCTGTTATGATGCCGATTATTATATTTATGATTGGGCTGATTGTCGGGATGAAGCCAATAAAAGCGCTGCGCGCCGGCTTTACGGTTGGAGTGGGATTTATCGGTATTAATCTGATTACCGGCCAGATGGGCGGCTTCATGTCGCCTATTATCGAAGGACTGCAGGATAAGTGGCATATGTCGCTTGATACATATGATATGGGATGGCCAGTATCCAGCGGCATCGCTTTTTCAAACGGCGGATTTGTAGTTGCCATGTTTGCGGTGCTGATCGTTGTGAATATTGTGCTGATTGTTTTGAAGCAGACAGATACCCTGAATGTGGATATCTGGAATTACTGGCATTTTATTATGGGCGGTTCCCTGGCATATGCAATGACGGGAAGTATGGCTGCAGGCTGTATTGTCGGCGGAATCTATGGAGGTGTGGTACTGCTTCTGGCTGATAAACACGCGGAAAAAATTGCTGAATTTCTGGGATATCCGGGCGTTACCATTACAACCCAGAGTTTTCCGGTTATGATGTACGTCTGTATGGGGATTGACTGGGTCATTGACCAGATCCCGGGACTAAAAAAGGTTAAGTTCAGCCTTACCTCAATGAATCCGAAAATTTCGTTTTTGAGCGAGCCGTTGTTTCTGGGATTTATTCTGGGATTCTTCTTATCGCTATTTGCCGGAACCGGCTGGGAAGCGGCGCTTACTGCAGGTATCGGTATGGCGGCGGTAATGTTTATTCTGCCGAGAATGGTGAAAATATTGATGGAGGGGTTAAGTCCGCTTTCAAATGCGGCGCAGGAATTTATGAGCAGAAAGTTTCCGGGAAGAAATATGAATATTGGGATGGATATGGCTGTTCTTTTGGGGGATAAGGAAGTAATTACGATGGCTATGATTATGGTTCCGATTACGCTGCTGCTCGCCATTATCCTTCCGTTTAATAAATTGCTGCCGTTTACAGACTTGCCGGCTATGACTTACTTTATGGTAGCTCCGGTTATGGCGGGGAAACGTAATTCTTTCCGTTCGCTTCTCATTGGTGTAATTGTGATATGCGGGATGCTGTTTATTGCAACAGATCTGGCTCCGTTATTTACACAGGTAGGCGCAAGCAGCGGCCTGATTGACGCCGGAACCGGTTCGGTATCCGCGTTATCCGGCGGAGGAGAAGTGCTGGCCTGGATTATGATAAAAATTTTGTCCGTTTTTCAATAATTACTTTGAGGCGGCAGCGGCAGATTTTCACTGGCGCGGCCGCCTTAGTTATGTTATGATAAAAACATTCAGGCATTATTGAAAAGAAAGAGAGTATTATGCTATACGATAAAGATATACGGGAGCCGTTGTTTGACTTTATGGAAGAACGGTACGGCAAGGTTCGTATGATAGAAGAGAAGCAGATTGGAAGATCCAGGGCAGATATCGTCATGGTACTTCCGGGCAGATTAGCGGGAATAGAGATCAAGAGCGATGCGGATACTTATGCGCGGCTTAAGCGGCAGGTGAAGGACTATGACCGGTATTTTGACCGGAATTATGTAGCGGCAGGCTCTACCCATGCGCTTCATATTGCGGAACATGTTCCCGAATACTGGGGAATTATATCGGTGGAATGGCTGGATGATAGCGTGGATTTTTATGTAATTAGAGAAGCGAAGGACAATCCGAACATGGATATGAGACGCAAAATCCAGATGCTCTGGCGGCCGGAGCTTGCGCATATCCAGGAATTGTCCGGAATGCCAAAATATGCGGGAAAAAGTAAAGAATTTGTGAGAAATAAGATCATAGAGAACGTGACGGCAGAGTTTTTGCAGGAGCAGATCAGCGAGGAATTATTTGAACGTGATTATACAGAGATAGGAAGAAGAATGCAGAGGCGTCGCTGCTGATCGCGCAGGACTTTGCATTTACTGCAAAGTTCGTGAAAACATGTAGAAGTGATAAAGCGAGATACGCTCGGGTCTTTTCTATCCGTCCGCCGCATGGTATAATGGAACCGGCAGTTTTTGTTCAGCCGAATATAGAAAAGCGAGATATTTACATATGAGAAAAAAAGAACGCGCGTTGGAAATTATCCGGCGCCTGAAAACAGAATATCCGGATGCCGGATGTACCTTAGATTATGACCAGGCATGGAAGCTGCTTGTAAGCGTTAGGCTGGCGGCGCAGTGTACGGATGCCAGAGTGAATGTTGTTGTGGAGGAGCTGTATGCGAAGTATCCGGATGTGAACGCCCTTGCAGAAGCAGGCCCGGAAGATATTGAAGCGATTGTGAAACCTTGCGGGCTGGGAAAGAGCAAAGCCAGGGATATCAGCGCCTGCATGAAGATTCTAAGAGATGAATACGGCGGGAAAGTGCCGGATGATTTTGATAAACTGTTAAAGCTCCCGGGGGTAGGAAGGAAGAGCGCCAATCTGATTATGGGGGACGTGTTCGGGAAACCGGCTATTGTAACGGACACTCACTGTATCCGCCTGACCAACCGGATGGGGCTGGTGGACGGCGTTAAGGAGCCAAAGAAGGTGGAGATGGCGTTATGGAAGATCATTCCGCCGGAAGAGGGAAGCGATTTCTGCCACCGTCTGGTATATCATGGGCGGGACGTATGCACCGCCAGGACAAAGCCGTTTTGTGACAAATGCTGCCTGGAGGATATTTGTAAGAAGGTCGGCGTGAAATAATAACCGATGGATTAAGAGGCGCGGGAACGTGCGGCAGACAGCCGGAACAAGCGGGGCGAACAGATGTTTTTGCGGCAAATGCCGGGGATGGAGTGGCTATTGAGATGGCGGATATTGCAGGGATGCTGGATGAATTACAGCAGAAAATCAGAAAGAACCCCATGTGGAAAGAACGGTTTTTAGAGTCCAGAAAGACAGAGGATCCATTATCAGAGTTTTGTAAGCTGTGCAGGGAATTTGGTTATGAGATCTATGAGATGGACATGGTCAATGCCGGCGAGGACTTTTATGCTGCAATGCGAAGAAGCACCAACGGCGGCGGAGAAAATTCACCGAAGCTCGCGTGGGAAGATGATTTCTATGAATTGTTCTTTGTTGGATTAGAAAAGGAGTAGGGCAGCGGTATGAAAAATGGGTTTCGGGAAATCGTGGAAGATTGTCCGGTAATTGCCACCGTTAAGGATGAGCAAAGCATGGAGAAGAGTTTTGAATCAGACAGCCAGATTGTTTTTATTTTGTTTGGCGATATCTGCAATATCGCTTCCATTGTGGAACGGGCGAAAGCGCGTGGGAGAATTGCCATGGTGCATCTTGATCTGGTATCCGGGTTTGACGGCAGAGAAATTGCCGTGGATTATATTAAGAACATGACCAGGGCCGACGGAATCATATCGACAAAGACCTCCCAGATCAACAGGGCAAAGGAGCTTGGCTTGTATGCGGTACATCGTTTTTTTGTGCTGGACTCCCGTTCGCTGGAAAACATCCGCAAGCAGAGCGCGGCGACAAAACCGGATTGTATTGAAATCCTTCCGGGCATTATGCCCAAGATTATCACAAGGGTTACAAAGGCGCAGAGGATACCTGTGATTGCGGGAGGCATGATTGATGATAAAGAAGATGTGATGCTGGCGTTAAAAGCGGGGGCAACTGCCATATCGACAACAAAACAAGAGCTATGGTTTATTTGATGTTACTGTTACGCAGGACTTTGCGTTTGCTGATGGTCTGTTTCCAAATTTAAATTTAAGTATTGCGCAGACGTAGGAACTGTGTTATTCTATATACAGTTAAATATTGACTTGGAGAAAACGGAGTAC
>CAJURK010000058.1 GCA_910588745.1 uncultured Dorea sp.
ATTTTTTAGCCGGTGCATTGCCAGTTAGACAGCCGGAAGGCTGAATAGTAACAAACTTGGTAAAAATTTGAAAAACTTGGTTGACAATATCTAAAATGACATGATATAGTAAAGAATGCGCTACTGTGGAAAGTTGTGCCACTGTATTGCGCCCAAAATTAGTCTGACAAGCTGATTTTGTGTCGAAACTGTAAGTTTTTGGGCATTTTGCCCGCCAAAAAATAAATGGGGAGAGTGTGTCAATGGAGAAGAACAGAATTCGCCTTATCAAAAGTGGAAAAAGTTCACGCATGAGCTATTCCAGACAAAAAGAAGTGCTTCAGATGCCGAATCTAATCGAAGTCCAGAAGGATTCCTACCAATGGTTCCTGGACGAAGGTTTGAATGAAGTATTTGATGATATTTCTCCAATTACGGATTACAGCGGCCATCTGAGTCTGGAATTTGTGGATTATACCTTGTGCGAGAAAGATGTGAAGTATACCATTGAAGAATGCAAAGAGCGCGACGCGACTTATGCGGCGCCTTTGAAAGTGAAAGTACGGCTTCACAACAAAGAAACAGATGAAATCAATGAACATGAGATTTTTATGGGAGATCTGCCACTTATGACTGCGACTGGAACCTTTGTGATCAACGGCGCAGAGCGAGTAATTGTAAGCCAGCTCGTTCGTTCTCCCGGCATTTACTATGCCATCGCACACGACAAAGTGGGAAAGAGACTCTTCTCGTCTACTGTAATTCCAAACCGCGGCGCATGGCTGGAATATGAGACGGATTCCAACGACGTGTTCTATGTTCGTGTGGACAGAACAAGGAAAGTGCCGATTACGGTGCTTGTGCGCGCGCTTGGTATTGGAACCAATCCGGAGATAGTGGAGCTGTTCGGCGAGGAGCCGAAGATACTGGCAAGCCTTGAAAAAGACGCGGCGTCTAACTATCAGGAAGGCCTTCTGGAATTATATAAGAAGATTCGTCCGGGCGAGCCTCTGGCAGTGGACAGTGCGGAGAGCTTGATTACAAGTATGTTCTTCGACCCAAGACGCTATGATCTGGCCAAGGTTGGACGGTATAAATTTAATAAGAAGCTGTCTTTCAGAAACCGTATTACCGGGCAGATTCTGGCTGAACCGGCGGTGAGCCAGGTGACCGGCGAGGTGATCGCGGAAAAAGGAACGAAGATTACCAGAGAACTGGCGGATCAGATTCAGAATGGAGCCGTTCCGGCGGTATGGATTGACCGTCCGGAGGAGGAGAGGGCGATTAAAGTCTTGTCCAACATGATGGTGGATCTGGATGCGGTTGTGGATATAGACCCGAAGGAAGCCGGAGTGACAGAACAGGTATACTATCCGGTTCTGGCCGGGATTCTGGAGGAGACGGCGGGGGATATCGACGAATTGAAGGATGCAATCCGCAGAGATATCCACGATTTGATTCCGAAGCATATTACAAAAGAAGATATTTTGGCTTCGATTAACTATAACATTCACTTAGAGTACGGACTTGGGAATGACGACGATATTGACCATTTGGGCAACAGGCGTATCCGTTCCGTAGGCGAGTTGTTACAGAACCAGTACCGGATCGGTCTGTCCAGACTGGAGCGAGTGGTTCGCGAGCGTATGACAACCCAGGACTTAGAGGGAATTTCTCCGCAGTCCCTGATTAATATTAAACCGGTAACCGCGGCGGTGAAGGAGTTCTTCGGATCTTCCCAGCTTTCCCAGTTCATGGATCAGAATAATCCGCTGGGCGAACTGACCCATAAGAGACGTCTGTCCGCACTGGGTCCCGGGGGTCTGTCAAGAGACCGCGCGGGATTCGAGGTTCGGGACGTGCATTATTCCCACTATGGAAGAATGTGTCCGATTGAGACGCCTGAAGGACCGAACATCGGTCTGATTAACTCCCTTGCCTGCTATGCCAGGATTAATCAGTATGGTTTTATTGAGGCGCCTTACCGGAAGATCAGCCATGAAGACCCGAAGAACCCAAGGGTTACGGAAGAGGTTGTTTATATGACGGCTGACGAAGAGGATAACTATCATGTAGCGCAGGCGAACGAGCCGCTGGATGCGGAAGGGCATTTCAAACGGAAGAACGTATCCGGCCGATACCGGGAAGAGACGCAGGAGTATGAGCGCAGAATGTTTGATTACATGGACGTATCTCCGAAAATGGTGTTCTCTGTTGCGACTGCATTGATTCCGTTCCTGGAAAACGATGATGCGAACCGCGCCCTGATGGGATCCAACATGCAGCGTCAGGCGGTGCCGCTTCTGATGACGGAGGCGCCGGTGGTGGGAACTGGTATGGAAGAGAAGGCGGCGGAAGACTCTGGCGTCTGCATTATCGCGGAAGCCGGAGGCGTTGTCGAGCGTTCCACATCCACTGAGATTACGGTGCGTCAGGACGATAAGTCCCTGAAGAAATATAAATTGACAAAATTCCTCCGCAGCAACCAGAGCAACTGCTACAACCAGAGGCCGATTGTATTTAAAGGCGACAGGGTTGAAGCGGGACAGGTGATTGCGGACGGTCCGTCTACTTCGAATGGAGAGATGGCCCTTGGAAAGAACCCGCTGATCGGATTTATGACCTGGGAGGGTTATAACTACGAGGACGCGGTACTCTTAAGCGAAAGACTGGTACAAGACGACGTATATACGTCTGTGCATATTGAAGAATACGAGGCGGAGGCCAGAGATACCAAGCTTGGTCCGGAGGAGATCACAAGAGATATTCCCGGCGTAGGCGACGACGCCCTTAAGGATCTGGATGAGAGAGGTATCATCCGTATCGGAGCGGAGGTCCGCGCAGGAGATATCCTGGTAGGAAAGGTAACCCCGAAGGGCGAGACGGAGCTTACAGCAGAGGAGCGGCTGCTTCGCGCGATTTTCGGCGAGAAGGCCAGAGAGGTCAGAGATACTTCTCTGAAAGTGCCTCACGGAGAATATGGTATTGTAGTGGACGCCAAGGTGTTTACCAGAGAGAACGGCGACGAACTGTCTCCGGGCGTAAATCAGGCTGTCCGCATCTACATTGCCCAGAAAAGAAAGATTTCCGTAGGAGATAAGATGGCGGGACGTCATGGAAATAAGGGCGTTGTTTCCCGTGTGCTTCCGGTAGAGGATATGCCGTTCCTTCCAAACGGACGCCCGTTGGATATCGTGCTGAATCCGCTGGGCGTACCTTCCCGTATGAATATCGGACAGGTATTGGAGATCCATCTGTCCCTTGCGGCAAAGGCTCTTGGCTTTAACATTGCAACGCCGGTATTTGACGGCGCCGATGAGAATGATATTATGGATACGTTGGATCTGGCCAACGATTACGTGAATTTAGAGTGGGAAGAGTTCGAGAAGCTTCACAAGGAAGAACTGCTCCCGGAGGTTATGGAGTATCTCTATGAGAATCGTGATCACAGAGAATTGTGGAAGGGCGTGCCGTTGTCCAGAGACGGGAAGGTTCGTCTCCGGGACGGACGTACCGGAGAGTTTTTCGACAGTCCGGTAACCATTGGACACATGCACTATCTGAAACTCCACCATTTGGTAGACGATAAGATCCATGCCCGTTCTACCGGTCCTTACTCGCTGGTAACCCAGCAGCCTTTGGGCGGAAAGGCTCAGTTCGGCGGACAGCGTTTCGGCGAGATGGAGGTTTGGGCGTTGGAGGCTTATGGCGCGTCCTATACGCTGCAGGAGATTCTGACGGTAAAATCTGACGACGTGATCGGACGTGTGAAGACCTACGAGGCGATTATTAAAGGCGAGAATATTCCGGAGCCTGGTATTCCGGAATCCTTTAAGGTCCTCTTGAAGGAATTCCAGTCCCTTGGCCTGGATGTACGCGTACTTCGCGACGACAATACCGAGGTTGAGATCATGGAGACGGTTGACATGGGCGAGACGGATTTCCATTCACTAATCGAGGGAGACAGAAGATATAACAGGGAGGATGACGATCTGGGCGAACACGGCTATACGGCTCAGGAATTCCAGGGAGATGAACTTGTAGATATTGAAGAAGAACCTGACGACGAGTTTGACGATATGGAACCTGAAGATGATGAGTTCGGGGATGATTTTGAGATTGAATTTGATGAAATGTCAGATGACGAATAGGAAGGGGTGCCAGTATGCCAGCAAATAATAATGAACAAACATACCAGCCAATGACGTTTGATGCAATCAAAATCGGGTTGGCATCGCCTGAAAAAGTGTTAGAGTGGTCGAGAGGCGAGGTTACCAAACCGGAGACCATTAACTATAGAACCTTGAAACCGGAAAAAGACGGACTGTTCTGCGAGCGGATTTTCGGACCCAGCAAGGATTGGGAATGCCATTGCGGTAAATATAAGAAGATTCGTTATAAAGGCGTGGTCTGCGACCGCTGCGGCGTAGAGGTTACCAAGTCCAGCGTCCGCCGCGAGCGGATGGGACACATTGCTCTGGCGGCGCCGGTTTCCCATATTTGGTATTTTAAGGGAATTCCAAGCCGTATGGGATTGATTTTGGATTTGTCGCCCAGGACATTGGAGAAAGTTTTGTATTTTGCTTCATATATTGTATTGGATCCGGGCGAAACAAACCTGATGTACAAACAGATCCTGTCCGAGGCGGAGTACCAGGAAGCCAGAGAAAACTGGGGAAACGCGTTCCGTGTGGGAATGGGAGCCGAGTCGATTGAGGAGCTGTTAAAAGCCATCGACTTAGAGAAAGAATGTACAGAACTGCAGAACGGGTTAGAAGGAGCCACCGGCCAGAAGAGGGCAAGGATTGTAAAACGTCTTGAGGTGGTGGAAGCATTCCGCGAGTCCGGCAACAAGCCGGAGTGGATGATTATGACCAATATTCCGGTCATTCCGCCGGATCTGCGGCCCATGGTGCAGTTGGACGGCGGACGGTTCGCTACGTCTGATTTGAATGATCTGTACCGGAGAATTATTAATAGAAATAACCGTTTGAAAAGACTCTTGGAACTGGGAGCGCCGGACATTATTGTAAGAAATGAAAAGAGGATGCTGCAGGAAGCCGTAGACGCGCTGATTGACAACGGCCGCAGAGGACGTCCGGTAACCGGACCCGGCAACCGGGCGCTGAAGTCGCTGTCTGATATGCTGAAGGGTAAATCCGGCCGTTTCCGTCAGAACCTGCTTGGAAAGCGTGTGGATTATTCCGGTCGTTCGGTTATCGTGGTAGGACCGGAGCTTAAGATCTATCAGTGCGGTCTTCCGAAAGAAATGGCGATCGAGCTGTTTAAGCCGTTTGTTATGAAGGAGCTGGTTCAGAACGGAACCGCCCACAATATTAAAAATGCAAAGAAAATGGTTGAGAGACTGCAGCCGGAGGTATGGGATGTGCTGGAGGATGTTATCAAAGAGCATCCGGTTATGTTAAACCGCGCCCCTACGCTGCACAGACTTGGTATTCAGGCATTTGAGCCGGTTCTGGTAGAGGGTAAGGCAATCAAGCTGCATCCGCTGGTATGTACCGCTTACAATGCGGACTTTGACGGAGACCAGATGGCAGTTCATCTTCCTCTGTCGGTAGAAGCTCAGGCGGAGTGCCGGTTCCTCCTGCTGTCTCCGAATAACTTGCTGAAGCCTTCGGACGGCGGTCCGGTTGCGGTTCCCTCCCAGGATATGGTGCTTGGAATTTACTACCTGACGCAGGAAAGGCCGGGTGCCAAGGGGGAAGGGAAGTTCTTTAAAAATGTAAACGAAGCGATTCTCGCGTATGAGAACGAGGCTTTGACGCTCCATTCCAAAATTAAGGTGCGTATTACTAAGACAATGCCGGACGGTGCAGAAAAGAGCGGAATCGTAGAATCCACGTTAGGCCGGTTTATTTTTAACGAGATTATCCCGCAGGATCTGGGGTTTGTTGATCGTGAGACGGAAGGAAACGAGCTGCTTCCGGAGGTTGATTTCCATGTAGGAAAGAAACAGCTTAAGCAGATTCTGGAGAAGGTTATCAATACGCACGGGGCAACTGCAACGGCGGAGGTTCTGGATGCGATTAAATCTACAGGATATAAGTATTCTACAAGAGCGGCTATGACCGTATCGATTTCTGATATGACTGTGCCGCCGCAGAAGCCGGAGATGATTGCCCAGGCGCAGGATACGGTAGATAAAATTACCAGAAACTATAAGCGAGGGCTGATTACGGAAGAAGAGCGGTACAAAGAAGTTGTTGAGACATGGAAGGCGACCGACGACGCTTTGACAGAGGCGCTGCTTTCCGGCCTGGACGCCTATAATAATATCTTTATGATGGCCGACTCCGGAGCCCGTGGTTCGGATAAGCAGATTAAGCAGCTTGCCGGCATGCGGGGACTGATGGCGGATACCACAGGCCGTACCATTGAGCTGCCGATTAAGTCGAACTTCCGTGAAGGACTGGACGTATTGGAGTATTTTATGTCCGCCCATGGAGCCCGCAAGGGTCTGTCGGATACCGCGCTTCGTACAGCCGATTCCGGATACCTGACCAGACGAATGGTAGACGTATCCCAGGAGCTGATCATCCATGAAGTGGATTGCCGGAGAGAGGGCAGGGAAATTCCCGGCATGTATGTAAAAGCATTCATGGACGGAAACGAAGAGATTGAGAGCCTGCAGGAGCGTATTACAGGGCGTTACCTGTGCGAGGACATTCTTGATAAAGACGGCAATACTATTGTGAAAGCGAACCATATGGTTACTCCGAGACGCGCGGAAAAGATTATGAAATATGGTGTGGATGAGAACGGCGGTTCCTTAAATAAAATCAAGATCCGCAACATTCTTACCTGTAAATCCCACAAGGGAGTATGCGCGAAATGCTACGGCGCTAATATGGCCACCGGCGAACCGGTACAGGTTGGCGAGGCTGTCGGCATTATTGCCGCACAGTCGATCGGCGAACCCGGTACGCAGCTTACCATGCGTACCTTCCATACGGGCGGCGTTGCCGGCGACGATATTACACAGGGTCTTCCCCGTGTTGAGGAGCTTTTTGAGGCAAGAAAACCGAAGGGTCTGGCAATTATCACGGAATTTGGCGGTGTTGCAACGATCAATGATACCAAGAAAAAGCGTGAGATTATTGTCACGAATGATGAAACCGGGGAATCCAAAGCTTATCTGATTCCTTATGGTTCCAGAATTAAGATTATGGACGGCGCAGTACTTGAGGCCGGCGACGAGCTGACGGAGGGTAGCGTCAATCCGCATGATATCTTAAAGATTAAGGGACTTCGTGCCGTACAGGATTATATGATCCAGGAGGTACAGAGAGTGTACCGCCTGCAGGGTGTTGAAATTAATGATAAACACATTGAAGTCATCGTTCGCCAGATGCTGAAAAAAATCCGCATCGAACAGGATGGAGATTCTGGTTTCCTTCCGGGAACGATGGTAGATATCTTAGAGTTTGAAGATAAGAATGAAGAACTGGAGGCGGAGGGATTGACGCCGGCAACCGGCGAGCAGATCATGCTCGGTATTACCAAGGCATCCCTTGCAACCAACTCATTCCTGTCAGCCGCATCCTTCCAGGAAACGACGAAGGTGCTGACAGAGGCGGCTATTAAGGGTAAAGTCGATCATCTGGCAGGATTGAAGGAGAACGTAATTATCGGAAAACCAATTCCGGCAGGTACAGGTATGAGGAAATACCGGGATGTCAAGCTGGATACAGAACTTGAACTGGATGAAGAGATTCTTGTAGACGACGGGGCTGAAGCGATTGGCATAATCGGAGGCGCCGAGACGGCGGTCGAGGTGGAGATATCCGAAGACGCAGAGAATCCGCAGGACGGGAAGGAATCCGAACCAGAACTTGTAACTGTTACAGAAGCGGATGAGATACAATAGGAGTGTTGAAAGATGAGCAAGAAAAATGTTGAGCCAGAAAGAGTGAGAAAGGGTCCTATGACCGTCGAGGAAATCAAAGCCATGAGAGCGGCAGAGGGCATGATCGTTGACCTTGAAGACGAGGGAACGAATGTATATATCATCAAGGCTTATCAGGAGAAGATGAGTGTTGCAGTCGGCAGAATGTATAAGCAGGCCAGACGAGAAATGGGACTGACCCAGCAGGAGGTTGCAGATGTTTCCGGAGTAAAGAGACCGAATATTGCCCGGTTAGAGAGCGGTAAACACAGCCCTACTGTGGATATGTTAAACCGTATTGCAGATAGTATGGGCATGGATATGGAAATCCATTTAATCGAGAGGGAACAATAATGGAGAGTCGAATTACAAGGGAACGCGCCCATGAAATATTGATGAAATACATGGAGGGCGAAAATTATATTCAGCATTCCTATGCGGTAGAAGCGATCATGAAGGGGCTGGCAAAAAGGCTTGCTCCGGACGACGTGGAATACTGGGGATGCGTGGGGCTTCTTCATGATTTGGATGAAGAACAATGCGACTGGCGGCACGACATGAGCGTGCATGGCCCGACCTCTGTTGAGATCCTAAAGAAAGAAGGAATCGACGACAAAGAGCTGGGAGACGCAATCAAGGCTCACAATCCAAAGTGCGGCATGAAGGCAAAGACAAAGCTTCAATATTCTATCCTTGCGGCAGATCCTATGAGCGGATTTGTGAAGGCAGTTGCACAGATTTATCCGGATAAAAAGATTGCAAGCGTGAAGCATAAGTCGGTCATGAAGCGGTTCAACGAGCTTCGGTTCGCTTCCGGCGCTAACCGTGACTATATGGAAATGATTGAGTTTACGGGACTTAGCCTGGATGATTTAATTGATATTGCACTGGAGGAAATGGGTGCGATTGCCGAGGCGCTTGGGTTATAACCAGTCAGAAATCAATGCTTTTTATTTTAGATGAAATATGTTATAATATTCTTCGCGAGAATGATGGGAGTATTTGTTATATTATCATTCCTGGAGTATAAATAATTTGAGCTGTGTGAAAACAAAGTTTTTGCATGGCTCTTCTTGTTGGGAAAATAGGGGAGATTCGTTTGTAGACGCACTAAAGCGGTTTCTGGAGCGGGATACTCTACGTAAATGCTGCGCGATAGACGTAGATGTACGAAACGGTTCCAGGATTCATATACCGTCTTATAAAAGAGTATTGATAAACGGTTGGGATAAAGATAGCGTCGTCGTTTTGAGAAATGCCGGGCGGCGCTATGAAGTAAGGAGGATACTGCCGGAGGCGGGGAGACTTCAGCGGTAATAGGAAAATGAAAACAAAGAAAGTTATTTGTTTTAAGCTGCTTGGGTTGTTTTCGTACGCGCTGCCGGAAGTAGACGAAGGATGTTTCGCTCAGAATGATTTTATCAGACAAAAAAGAAAAGAATATCATACAATATCCGGAAAGGTAGGAAAAAAGACCTTATCTATTCTGCAGTATTTGATTGTGAATCATGGGAGGGACGTCACTGCGGAAGAACTCATTGACGTATTCTGGGAAGATAGGCACAGCGCCGATCCGGCAAACACACTGCGGCTATTACAGAGATGTCATCGAAGCTGACGGGACTGACCCGGTATCAGAATGTGACGCTCTATCCTGGAGCGCGCGCCAAGATGATAGATGAGTTGTTTGATACCTGCGATTATTATCTGGATATCAACCATGAGGCAGAGATCGTGTCGGCGGTCAAACAGAAGCTTCAGCGAACAAAAAAGTCCTTGACATTTATCATAAAACATACTAAAATAATCTGGCGTGTATAGAAATGCATTGTTTTTTGTGCGCGTGTAGACAAATTAATGTTGAACCAGTAACTTATTTTATTGTAGGAGGTGAAAAGAAATGCCAACATTTAACCAGTTAGTTAGAAAAGGACGCCAGACTTACGCTAAGAAGTCTACAGCTCCGGCACTTCAGAAAGGGTACAATTCTTTAAGGAAGAGAGCGACGGACACATCTGCTCCTCAGAAGAGAGGCGTATGTACCGCAGTTAAGACAGCTACGCCGAAGAAGCCTAATTCAGCGCTTCGTAAAATTGCCAGAGTTCGTCTTTCTAACGGAATCGAGGTAACAAGCTACATTCCAGGAGAAGGACACAACCTTCAGGAGCATAGTGTTGTACTGATTCGTGGCGGACGTGTTAAGGACCTGCCGGGTACCAGATATCATATCGTCAGAGGTACGCTGGATACAGCAGGTGTTGCTAAGAGACGTCAGGCTCGCTCCAAATACGGCGCGAAGAAACCAAAAGACGCTAAAAAGTAAGCTCTTTACCAATACAGCGTTCGCGCAGTATGGGTGACAGAGACTGCTTGGTTCTTCGGAAACACAGTGACGAAGAACTTCATTATGAATGGAATATTCACAAACAGAACTATGATGAAGTAAGTTGCAGGGTTTAGATATGCATCCGCAGATAGACAATGCTTATCCTGCGGTATGCATCTCATTTGACGAGGTATGCCCTATGCACTACACAGTATCATTAGAACGACACATGTGAGTACCGATGAATTAAATTTTTTGCAGGGGCGGGCGCTTTTGCAAAAACAGAATGTTTAAGGAGGGAAGAACCGTGCCACGTAAAGGACATACTCAAAAAAGAGATATTTTGGCGGATCCATTGTACAACAACAAAGTGGTTACCAAGCTTATCAATAACATTATGTTAGACGGTAAGAAAGGCGTAGCTCAGAAGATTGTATACGGAGCATTCGCAAGAGTTGAAGAGAAGAGCGGCAAGCCGGCTATCGAGGTATTCGAGGAGGCTATGAACAACATTATGCCGGTACTCGAAGTTAAGGCAAGACGTATCGGCGGCGCTACCTATCAGGTGCCGATCGAGGTTAGAGCCGATAGAAGACAGGCTTTAGCGCTTCGCTGGCTCACCATGTTTTCACGCAAGAGAGGCGAGAAGACTATGGAAGAGAGACTTGCGAACGAGCTGATGGACGCAATGAATAACACAGGTGCATCTGTGAAGAGAAAAGAAGATATGCACAAGATGGCAGAGGCAAACAAGGCGTTTGCGCACTACCGTTTCTAATTTTAGGAGGCAATAATGGCTGGAAGAGAATATCCATTGGAGAGAACCAGAAATATCGGTATTATGGCGCATATTGACGCTGGTAAGACTACGACTACAGAGCGTATTCTTTACTATACCGGTGTAAATCATAAGATTGGCGACACTCATGAAGGTACTGCTACCATGGACTGGATGGCCCAGGAGCAGGAAAGAGGTATCACGATTACTTCTGCTGCCACGACCTGTCACTGGACTTTGCAGGAGAACTGTAAGCCGAAGGAAGGCGCTCTGGAGCATCGTATCAATATCATTGATACTCCGGGGCATGTTGACTTTACAGTAGAAGTTGAGCGTTCGCTTCGTGTGCTGGACGGCGCTGTGGGTGTATTCTGCGCAAAAGGCGGTGTAGAACCTCAGTCAGAGAATGTATGGCGTCAGGCAGACACGTATAATGTGCCTAGAATGGCATTTATTAATAAGATGGACATTTTGGGCGCTGATTTCTACAATGCAGTAGAACAGATTAAGACCAGATTGGGCAAGAATGCGATCTGTATTCAGCTCCCGATCGGCAAAGAGGATGATTTCAAGGGAATCATTGATTTGTTTGAGATGAAAGCCTATATCTATAATGACGATAAGGGCGATGATATTTCAATTGTAGACGTACCGGATGATATGAAGGATGATGCCGAATTATATCGCACGGAGCTGGTAGAGAAGATCTGCGAGCTGGACGACGATCTGATGATGGCGTATCTGGAAGGAGAAGAGCCTTCTGCTGAGGAGCTGAAAGCTGTTCTTAGAAAGGCAACCTGCACCTGCGATGCAGTTCCGGTTTGCTGCGGTACGGCTTATAGAAACAAAGGCGTTCAGAAACTTCTGGACGCGGTAATCGAATTTATGCCGTCTCCGCTTGATATCCCGGCGATCACCGGTACAGATGAAGACGGAAATGAAGTTGAGAGACACTCATCTGACGACGAGCCGTTCTCAGCGCTGGCATTTAAGATTATGACAGACCCATTTGTTGGTAAGCTCGCATATTTCCGCGTGTATTCAGGAACCTTAAATTCCGGTTCGTACGTGTTGAATGCAACCAAGGGCAAGAAAGAGCGTGTGGGACGTATCCTGCAGATGCACGCAAATAAGAGAGAAGAGCTTGATAAAGTATATTCGGGAGATATTGCTGCGGCGATCGGATTTAAGCTGACGACTACAGGCGATACGATCTGCGACGACCAACATCCGGTAATCCTTGAGTCTATGGAGTTCCCTGAACCGGTTATCGAGCTGGCAATTGAGCCGAAGACCAAGGCTTCCCAGGGCAAGCTGGGCGAGTCTCTTGCAAAGCTTGCAGAAGAAGACCCGACCTTCCGCGCTCATACGGATCAGGAGACAGGCCAGACGATCATCGCAGGTATGGGAGAACTTCATCTTGAGATTATCGTAGACAGACTTCTTCGTGAGTTTAAGGTGGAGGCGAACGTAGGCGCGCCGCAGGTTGCATACAAAGAAGCGTTTACTAAGGCTGTCGAGGTTGACAGTAAATATGCGAAGCAGTCAGGCGGACGCGGACAGTACGGACACTGTAAAGTTAAGTTCGAGCCTATGGATGCCAACGGCGAGGAACTGTTCAAATTCGAGTCTACCGTAGTCGGCGGCGCTATTCCGAAGGAATACATCCCGGCGGTTGGCGAGGGTATTGAAGAGGCTATGAAGTCCGGTATTCTTGGAGGATTCCCGGTAGTAGGCGTTCACGCTAATGTATATGACGGATCTTACCATGAAGTGGACTCCAGTGAGATGGCGTTCCACATTGCCGGCTCTCTTGCATTCAAGGATGCGATGAAGAAGGCGGCCCCGGTACTCCTTGAACCTATCATGAAGGTTGAGGTAACCATGCCGGAGGAATATATGGGAGATGTGATCGGCGATATCAATTCACGCCGCGGCCGCATCGAAGGTATGGACGATCTGGGCGGAGGAAAGATTGTGCGCGGATTTGTACCGCTTTCCGAGATGTTCGGTTACTCTACCGACCTTCGTTCCAGGACACAGGGACGCGGTAACTACTCTATGTTCTTTGAGAAGTATGAGCCGGTACCGAAGTCGGTTCAGGAGAAAGTATTATCTGGAAAAGATGGTAAATAAAAAGATAAGTCTTGAATCATAACTGCAGCAATATAGTAAGTTTAGACAGGTTCGCGCGCTTGCTGCGACGAAAAGCCGGTTCCTTAGGGCGACGACCCAAAGAAAATGATCTGGGAGCGTAAAATCCCATCGCAAAGCGATTATGAATGGATTTCTGTATGCAACAGGGCGGCTTGTCTGAACCACTATGCAATATGTAATATTTTGTATTGAAAAAGTATGAAAAAGGCTTGAAAAACACGGCGTTATGAAATATAATCAGAAATAGCCGAGTAAACTTGAAAAAATAAAATTGCCTGTAAAGGCGCTTGAATAAGGAGGATATTCAAAATGGCAAAAGCTAAATTTGAAAGAACAAAACCACATTGTAATATCGGTACCATTGGCCACGTTGACCATGGTAAGACAACTCTTACAGCAGCAATTACAAAGGTTTTGTCTGAAAGAGTAGAAGGTAATGCAGCAGTAGCTTTCGATAATATCGACAAGGCTCCAGAGGAGAGAGAGCGTGGAATCACAATTTCTACCGCACACGTTGAGTATGAGACAGCAAAGCGTCACTACGCACACGTTGACTGTCCAGGACATGCTGACTACGTTAAGAACATGATCACCGGCGCGGCTCAGATGGACGGCGCTATCCTTGTTGTAGCTGCAACAGACGGCGTTATGGCTCAGACAAGCGAGCATATTCTTCTTTCCCGTCAGGTAGGCGTTCCTTACATCGTTGTATTCATGAACAAATGTGATATGGTAGACGATGAGGAGCTGCTTGAGTTAGTAGAGATGGAGATTCGTGAGAAGCTTGACGAGTACGAATTCCCAGGCGATGATACGCCGATTATCCAGGGTTCTGCTCTTAAGGCTCTTGAGAATCCGGCTTCCGAGTGGGGCGACAAGATCATGGAACTCATGGACACAGTTGATGAGTATATTCCAGATCCACAGCGTGCTACCGATCAGCCGTTCCTTATGCCAGTAGAAGATGTATTCACAATTACAGGTCGTGGTACTGTTGCTACAGGTAGAGTAGAGCGTGGAACAATCCACATTAACGAGGAAGTTGAAATCGTTGGTATCAAGGAAGAGAAGCAGAAGACAACCGTAACAGGTATCGAGATGTTCCGTAAGCTGCTTGACGAAGGCCAGGCTGGCGATAACATCGGCGCGCTTCTTCGTGGTATCAAGAGAGAGGATATTGAAAGAGGTCAGTGTCTGATTAAACCAGGCAGCGTAACATGCCATACCAAGTGTACTGGTCAGGTTTACGTACTGACAAAGGACGAGGGTGGACGTCATACTCCATTCTTCAACAACTATCGTCCGCAGTTCTACTTCAGAACAACAGACGTAACAG
>CAJURK010000059.1 GCA_910588745.1 uncultured Dorea sp.
GTGTTTTATCTATTCTATCCGCTCAACCTACTCTTAACAATCCTATCTCCACAACATACCCCATATCTAACCTGTCAATTCAACTATCCCACCCAAAAAGCAGTGGATATGTTTCCGCACAATACAACAGACAAAAAATCCGAGAGCCGGAACAATTTTCCAAACCGTCCCAACTCCCGGAAATCCCTTGTTTTCTACACTTTTCCGCTATTCTATTTCTCCACCCGTGACATCAACACGACACACTCAACATGATAGGTCCCCGGAAACAAATCAATCCCTCCAACCCGTTCCACTCGATACCCTCTCCCCTGCAGCATCTCCAAATCCCTCGCCAAACTCGTCGGCTTACACGCGATATACACAATCCTCTTCACCCCGAAATTCGTGATTTTCTCCAACGCCTTCGGATGCACTCCATCCCTGGGCGGATCCAGCACAATCAAATCCGGTGCTTCCCCCAATTCATCAATTACCTTCAGCACATCGCCTGCCCAAAAAGAACAATTCGACAAACCGTTCAATTCCGCATTTTCCCTTGCCGCCTTCACAGCCTCCTCAACGATTTCCACCCCCGTCACCTTCTTTGCTACCGGCGCCAGTATCTGGGCAATAGTTCCTGTTCCACTATATAGGTCAAATATCACCCTATCCTTCGTATCACCGATATACTCCCTTGCCTTCTCATAAAGTTTCTCCGCTCCAAGAGAATTTGTCTGGAAAAATGAAAACAGCGTAATCTTAAACTTTAACCCCAGCAGTTCCTCATAAAAATGATTCTGTCCATACAAAACTTCCGTTCCTTCGTCTTTCACAACATCCGCAACGCTGTCATTCTTCGTCCATAAAATCCCGGCAATCACCCCGGACAGCTCAAGAGCAAGCAGCTCCCGCACCCAGCCTTCCGCTTCAAATCCATTAAATTCTGTTGTCGTAATCAAATCTATCAAAATTTCTCCGGTCCTTACTGCTTTTCTTACCAAGAGATGACGGAAAAATCCAGTATGCTTCATCCGGTGATAATAGGGAAGTCCGCTTTCTTTCGCATAATCTAGCGTACACTTCCGTATTTTCCGGTAATCTTCATCCACGATCCGGCACTCCGGCACCGAGACTATATCATAAAAGCTCCCCCGCTTATGCATGCCAAGCGCCATCGGACCATCCTTATATTCATCCCCGAAAGAAAATTCCATTTTATTGCGGTAAGCAGTTTCTACCGGGCTTGGAAGGATTCCTTCCCAGATATAGTTTCCCACTACCGCCTCATCCATCAATGATTTTACCTGTTCCGACTTCATCTGAAGCTGCTGCTCATAGGGAAGATTCTGATAAGTACATCCGCCGCAGGCTCCAAAATGCGGACACGGAGATGGTATTTCCATAGGAGCAGGCTCCACTACCTCTAAAAGCCTCCCCTCTGCCTTACCTTTTCGCACTTTATTCACCGCCGCGCGCACCCTCTGCCCCGGTATCGCATTCTTAACCACGATGCACCGTTCCTCGTCTTCCACTGCGACAATTCCTTTATTCGGGAACTCCACCCTCGTAACGAGTCCCTCTACAATCTGTCCTTTTTTCATATCTGCACCATTCCTATTATTCATCCGATAAAAAAATTTAACAAAATTCCATGACAGAAAAAGACACTTCTTTATCGAAGTGCCTTCCTTTTTTTTCATTCATTTACAGTCTGGCTTTCGGCACAGACTGCACTCCAAATTCTTTCCTGATTACTTACGCCTGATCATCTTCGTTAAAGAAATCATCGTCGAAGTCATCTTCAAAATCTTCCTCGAAATCCTCCAGGTAATCTGGGGTAAGGAAACAATATACTGCATAAGCGATTGCTGCAACTGCTGCAATTGTTCCGATTACTGCAAGAATGATGAGAACTGCCTTACACTGCTTCTCTTCTTCCTCCTTTTTATGGATCAGATCATTCAGCTTAGATGCTGCCAGAACTTCTTCAATCTTGTTCCTATTAATGTTCATACTCCCGCTCCTTTCTCATGCGCTTGTCTAAATTCAAATTTATTGGTTTTATTATAACACCAACCAGTTAAGATTACTACATTTTTTTACGGAAAATCATAACAACTTCCCGCTGCTGGCCGCAGGCAGGCCTGTAAACGCGAATCTATTGGTTATTCCTCAATTTTTTTCAGTCTTGCAAAACCTGCAAACATCTTTTTCTTTCCCGCCGTGTCAAATTCCACGGTTACTTCATAGTCTCTGCCGCCCTCGGTAATCCCTGTCACCAGTCCGTCGCCGAATTTGACGTGGCGTACCCGGTCTCCCACGTCATATCCCGGCCCGCTGCTTCCGGATACCTGAAACTGCTGCACAGGTCTGGCCTGAAAAGCTTTATTATGGAAACTCTGCTTAGCATGCTTATATACGTTCCGAAATTCCGGCTCCGCCTTTTCTTTTTTAAATGGTTCGCCGTCCGACAGATACTCCTCCGGAATCTCTTTTAAAAACCGGGACATTTTGTTGTACTGCATTTCCCCCCGTATCATCCTGCGCTTCGCGCAGGTCAGCGTTAGTTCTTGCTTCGCCCTTGTGAGTCCAACATAGCAGAGTCTGCGCTCTTCTTCGACCTCCTCATGATCGTCAGAAGTAATGCTCAGATAGCTCGGGAATATCCCGTCCTCTAAGCCGGCAAGATACACGCATGGAAATTCCAGCCCCTTTGCACTATGTAACGTCATAAGCATGACGTAATCGCTTTCTTCATTCAGGCTGTCAATGTCTGCCACCAGCGCCACTTCTTCCAGAAATCCGCTCAATGTAATCGGTTCTCCCTGCTCCGCGCACTGTTCTTCATAAGCAATCATCTTATTTTTCAGCTCGTCAATATTTTCCAGCCTTGCCTCTGCTTCCAACTCGCCTTCGCTCTTTAACTCTTCAATATAACCGGTCTCTTCTAAGATTTCATCCGTCAGCTCCGAAATGCCAAGCTTTCCCGCGTCTGCTTTAAAATGTTCGATCAGAGCCGCGAAAGACTCCAGCCTTGCTTTGCCCCGCCCGATATTCGGTATATGCTCTACGCCAAGCAGCGCCTCGTAAAATCCCAGTTCCCTTGCCAGCGCATATTCCTGCACCCGGTTGATACTGGTAAGCCCGATTCCCCGCTTAGGCACATTGACAATCCGGCGTACTGCAATATCATCTTTGGCGTTATCAATGGTTTTCAAATAAGCTAATATATCCTTAATCTCCCTGCGGGCATAGAAGTTAATCCCTCCCACAATCCGGTAAGGAATATTTGCCGTCACAAATTTCTCCTCAAAGATACGGGACTGGGCATTCGTGCGGTAAAGAATTGCAAAGTCATGACAGTTTCCGCTTCCTGCGTTCACCTGCTTTCTGATGTCGTCCACAATATATTCCGCCTCGTCATAACCAGAATCAAACTGGCGAAACGTCAGCTTCTTTCCCTCCCCGTTATCCGTCCAGAGCGTTTTGTCCTTTCTTCCCCGGTTATTGCGGATTACCGCATTGGCCGCGTTCAGAATATTGCTGGTGGAACGATAATTCTGTTCCAGCTTAATTACCCTTGCATCCTCAAATACCTGCTCAAAATTAAGGATATTTTTGATATTCGCCCCACGGAATTTGTAGATAGACTGGTCGTCGTCCCCTACCACGCAGAGATTCCGGTATTTCTTTGCAAGCAGGCTCACAAACCAGAACTGCACCGTATTGGTATCCTGATATTCATCCACCATAATATAGCGGAAACGTTCCTGATAATAATCCAGCACCTCTGCCTGGGTCTGGAATAACTGCACCGTTTTAAGCAGCAAATCGTCAAAATCAAGCGCGTTATTGGCTCTCATTTGCTTCTCATATTCTTCATATACCAAAGCAGCTTTCTGCCGTCCGAAATCCCCCTCCGCGCGAAGCCGGTACTCTTCCGGCGTAATCATCTCATTCTTCGCCGAAGAAATCATAGACAATAGATTTCTCTCTTTATAAATCTTGGTATCTACGTTCAAATGCTTGCAGATATCTTTCATCAGCGTTTTCTGGTCGTCCGTATCGTAAATGGTAAAGCTGGTATCATACCCGAGCAGGTCGATATGCCTTCTCAAAATCCGCACGCAGGCGGAATGAAAAGTGCTTACCCAGATACTCTCCGCGCCGTACCCTACAATACGGTCTACCCGGTCCCGCATTTCTCCCGCCGCTTTATTGGTAAAAGTAATCGCTAGGATATTCCAGGGATTCACGCCCTTTTCCTCAATCAAATATGCAATCCTATGGGTTAATACTCTGGTCTTCCCTGAACCTGCGCCGGCTAAGACAAGAAGCGGCCCTTCCGTATGCTGTACCGCCTCTCGCTGGGGCGCATTTAAAGTGTCTAAATCAATCATCGCTATCCTCACTAAATAATTTCTTCTTATAGTACCCTTCCGCTGTATAAAGGGCCGCAACCGGATTGTGTCCCAGCACCCGGTCTTTTGTTACCGCCGTAGTCACGAGAGCCTCGGAATATTTATAAAATAAACTGTCATGCCCCACGCACAATCCTACTACAACATTTAAATCTGTGTGTGCGTCATTCAGAAGTTTCGCCTGTAGAATGGGATTACAGATATTTCTTCCAAGCTCCTCGCATTCCATCGGAATCCCTACCTCGTGCTTCGGAATGCATCCCGCCTTGCAGGCGACGCCGTAAACCTCAAATCCATGCGCCCGGAAAATCTTTGCCAGCATCCGCGACTCCCGAATCAGTCCTACGCAAGTAGCGATTCCAAGCTTCTTCGCGCCCATCCGCTTTGCATAATCCATAATTTCCTGTACTCTGGTAAGCTGACAATATCCTTCATACTCTACGCAGGCGGCTGCAACCATACTTTTCTTATTTTCTTCCTCCGCATATTTCTCCCGGACATACGCGAAATCCTCTTCTGTTACAGTCCCCGTAGTCACGCAGAACTCCGGAAACTGTTTATCCATTTTATTACAATTCACTGTCCCGCAGTCAATACAGGACCGTGTTTTTCCTTCGCCCATCCTATTGCTCATCCTATTCTCCTTATCTCTTCATTCTTGGCCGTACACAGACAGAATTTACATACAAACCGCGCGCACATTGACTTCCTGCTATCCCTGAAGCCCTCTCGCCTGTCTGTCCATATCCTCAATTACTATATCATATATTTCGCCAAGTGTGGCGCAATATTCCAAAACTTTCCATGGCTCATTGGTATGATAATGAATCTTAATCAATTCTTCATCGCCCACAGCAAGCAGACAGTCACCCTGAAAGTGTTCTGTAAAATACCCGCTAATCACATCCTCGTCGAGTTCTTCTCCTTCAATCAGCAATTGTGTGTCATATCGAAACTCCAGCATCTTTCTTATCCTCCTCTATATGTCCTCTTATTTCATGATGGATAAACGCCTTGCCCTCTCCATATCCTTCTGCTTACGGATTAACGATGGTGACGATCTCTGCGGTAGTTCCGCTTTCCACCGCACGGTATTCCAGAAAAACAAAACCTTCTCCATCCAGCACATGCCCATACTTCAGCTTCACGCCCGCTTCTTCATATTCGCTTACGGATGCTTCACTCCAGTCATTCCCAACTCCATCTGAAATAAATACCTGATACCCTGCGTCAGCAATTCCATAAACTTCCTTGTCAATCGCCAGACAACAATCATTTGACAGTACAGTCCCCGGCGCCAGTTGGAAGCTCACCGCCTTGTTCCTTTTCTCCTCCGTCAAATCAAAATTCGCAGGCGTCGCTACTTTTTGCATGCTTCCAAAATTCCATTCCGACTCCGTTTCAAACGGATACGTACGTATACTGCTTTCCGCGCCGTAAATCCCGTTGCCCATCTGAACCGTTTCTCTTGCATACATACTATTATGGATATCCGATAACTCCTCCTTCTCCGGCGGCAGAGCCACATACCATCCGGTAAGCATCAAAAACGGAATCGAAGGTTCTAAGCTATAACCGGCGGCTACGTCCCCGTATACCGACATTTCCGTATCATCCCACGCCGCCTGCCGCATTTTTTCTTCAAAAAAATTTCCCGGAAGCGCTATCCCTTGAAGCTGCACCTGGTAATCTGCCGCGCAGCCTTCCAATACTTCCAGAAGCCCGGCATCTTCCGGAAACTCTTTCCCTTCAAATTTCTCCCTCATGGTCTGCACTGCAGAATCCTGGATATAATAGTCGCAGACTCCGTTCGTCGGACGGGCGGCAGAACTCACGGACCACTTCACTCCTTTTGGCGCTCGTTGCCGCGCCTGTGTTTCTTCCTCTATAAACGCGTCAAAATCTCCTTCATACTTCGTCCTAAACAACCCGTTCCCAATCCCACCTGACATGCTGCCGTCTGTCTCGGAATTCCAGAACAGTTTTCCTTCCGCATGCCCGGTTCGTTCATTGATCCTGGCTTCAAAAGCCTGTCTGATTTCTTCCGCCTGTATATTATCAAATATCTCAAATGTATCATCTTTTGCCTCCAGATACCGCACCGCATAAGCAGCCGCTCCTTCGGAGTCTTCCACTGTTATCTTATAGGACTCGATCCGGTCTTCTTCACTGGTAGAGAGCGTTATCTTCTCTGCCCGAAGCATTTCAGCCATATACCGGTTCTGCCCGTATTTTTCATTTAAATATACCGCGGCTTTTTCCAACACATCCGATGTGCTTACATACCCGGAGCGCTGCCTTGCTATACCTGCCGCGCAAATACAAACCGCAAATACCGCGAATATCCACAGCCAGCTTAAAGGCTTGCGCCGTACCCGCCGCTGTGAGACAGGCTTGTATGCGCAAAGTCTTATTACTTCTCTGACGAGATCACTGCAGTCAGATTTTTCTTTGGCGTTATAATCATTCAGCCGCTCCTTCATAACTTCCTCAATCAGTTGAAGCGCCTTCTTTGGCAGCGGATATTTCCTAAGTATTTCTAACAGAAGCATCAGCGATTCTGTGTTCTCGCCCGGAAGAAACTCTTCTGCAAAAAAATGTTTCCACTCCTTTACCGCATGTTTCTCAGGGAGTTTCCCCAACTCCTCAAGCCTTATCCGAAGCTTTTGCTCCCGCTCTATTTTTTCCTGGAGCCACTGGGCCTGCACCTCCTGGAATATGGTTCCATATTCGGCGTTTTCCACCACTTCCTTGTCCCGGATGGTCAGAACCTCATCCTCCGTTTCCTGCCCGCTTCCATCTGCCCGCTCTAAGCCGAGCCTCCATTCCTCCTGCCGCTTAATATAATCCTGCTGCCGTCCCTCTGCATAAGCCATGGCTGTTTCATAGGCTTCGTGGATCCTGCCCCACTCTGTGGGATGTTCTTCCGGATGATACTTCCTTACCAGCGCAGCATACGCTTTCTTAATTTGTTTTGTATCTCTCGTCACCTCAATGCCTAGGACGTCAAATGGCCGTCGTACCATCTTATATACCCCTCCTCCGATTCCTCATCTTCTTTCCGTTCTTGATACCAGGAATCATCATCCTCCTGCTGCCAGGAAAATCCCATGGTATCCAGATATTCCCCGGCGCTTTCCAGAAATCCCTGTAGGTTCACTTTCCACTTCATAATCCGGTAAGGATCCTGCTCTTTATCCAGCAGATACTGAAAATACTGGAGCCGCCTGCTGATTTCCTCACGCAGCCCGCCTGTACTCTGGGCAAACAGCCGTTCTCCCAAGGCGAAAAGCATTTGGAATTCCTCGTTCTCTGCCGGCGGCATTTTCAGCCGTTCCAGTTCTTTTACAAGGGACTCCATTTCTTTCGGCGTAATGGTATTCGTCCCGGTCATCATGATTTGGCTGGTCTCCCGTCCGGTAGAATCCACTTTCACATCTACGATCAGGAGTCCGTTGATGTCATAAGTATACCTTACCGTTACCGATTCCTGTCCCTTTAAAGCAATCGGAACCTCCACGTTCATCTCTCCCAGGCAGATATTGTCCTTTACGTAATATTCTTCTCCCTGATACACATCTATTTTTACCGTCTTCTGGAAATCACCGGCCGTCTGAAACTTTTGTACCCTGCTACATGGCAGCGTGCTGTTCCGCTCAATGATCGGCGCCATAATCGGGTTCGCCGCATCCGCCCCATTCTGGACTCCGGTTCCCAAAGTAAAGGGACAGATATCCGTCAGGAGCATATCCTTGATATCTTCGCTCCTCTCTTTAATCCCCGCGTAAATCCCTACGCCAAGCGCTACCACATAATCCGGATTTGAGACCGACATCTGGCTCTCCGGAAGAAAACGGCGCAGATACTGCTGCACCGCGGGCATTTTACAGGATCCTCCTACCAACGCTACCTTCGAGATTTCCAGTGTTTTTTTCCTCGCGTCGTTCAGCACTGACTGTACCGGAACAATCATCCTGTGGAACAAATGCATAGAACTCTGTATCAGCTTCCGGCTGCTAAGTTCCATTTGTTTATGATATCCCTCGTCGGAAACAGTCATCACCGTATGTTCTTCCTTTGTCAGCGCACACTTGGCCTTTGCCGCGCTCTCAAAAATAACTCTCTGGCGTTTCAGGGGAAGTTCGTCTAATACCAGCAGATTTTCCGAGCAAAACAGTTCTGCGATTACCCGGTCAAAATCACTGCCCCCCAAATGATTATCCCCGCTGACCGCCGCTATCTCAATTACGTTCTCGAAACAGTCCACTAGAGACACATCTAAGGTTCCTCCTCCAAAATCAAACACCAGAAGGGTTTCATCCGCCAGCTGCATGGAAGACTGATTCCATCCCCGGCAGGCCAGCGCCGCCGCGGACGGTTCGTTGATAATCCGTTCCACATGAAGCCCGGCCAGCGCACCTGCGTCCTTCGTTGCTTTCCTTGCCATATCGTTAAAATATGCCGGCACACTGATAATAGCCTCGTCCACCTTATCGCCCAGATAACGCTCCGCGTCCTCTTTTAATTTCCGAAGCACCAAAGCGGAGAGTTCTTCCGGCCGGTAAGACTTCCCTCCAAGAGAATAGGTTTTCTCCGTACCCATAAACCGCTTGAACACGGATGCCGTCTGCTCCGGATGGGAAATCAGACGCTCCTTGGCAATCTTTCCCACATACACCATCCCCTTATCGTCAAAGCTGACCACGCTAGGCGTCAGATACTCGCCGAGGGAATTGGGGATCAGCCGGCTCCCGCCCTCCTGCCAGACAGCCGCCAAGCTATTCGTCGTTCCAAGATCAATTCCTATGATTCTTCCCATAATTTCTACCTCTTTGCCCTCTGCGCCATAAGCCGCCGAGGTATTCCCATTCTTCGTATGTATGTTCCACACATCTCTCATTTTCTCTTAACTCTGCTTGAACCGTTTATAATACTCCCCTTATTATATCGCCCTTTTTCCCGGGACACAACTTTATTTCTTACATAGTTATCACATGATTCTACCCTCAGTAGACAAAGGGACACACGCCCCTTATCCACTGAGGGTATCCGAACATGAAAAAACAGACCATCATAGACAGTCTGTTTTTCGCGGACAAAACCTCCCCTTCGCAAAAGTTCACGCAAGATTGTTCTGTTTTTGCTTCTGTAAATATGCTATTCATTTCATTCATCGTGAATTCTTCACAAGGGAATATTTTCCGGCATACGCCCTGTATCTCTGCCGGAATTCCTCGCTGTTATTCCGAAGCTCGTCCAGGGACTCATGCAGATTCATGTTGTGCCGCGCCATATCGATCACGCAGCCGGCAATATTAGAACAATGATCCGCCGTACGCTCCAGATCTGTAAGCAGATCCGACCATACAAATCCGGCGTCCATCGTACAGGATCCCTGCTGAAGGCGGAGGATATGCCTGATGCGCATCTGCTCTTTAAGCTGGTCGATAACCTCTTCTAACGGCTCTACCATAGCCGCGGTCTCCGGATTATTTGTCAGGAATGAATCCAATGATAAATCTAAGATTTCTGTTACAGCCGAAGTAATCACGCCGATTTCTGACTCTGCAGAACCGGTAAACGCCAAATTTTTCCCTCTCATCTCTTCCACTGCTTCTAACAGATTGACCGCATGGTCGGAAATACGTTCAAAATCCCCGATGTTTTTCAGCAATTTTGCAGCCTCCATACTATCGGCCTCGCTGATTTGTTTTGTACTGAGCTGCACGAGATACGTCCCCAGAATATCCTCATAATGGTCTGTTTTCTTTTCCTTCTTCCGAACAGTTTCCGCAAGTTCCGGAGAATATTTCTGTAAGCAGACAATACTGTCCTTTAACGCCAGGACGGCTGTTTTCGCCATATCCGCCGCCACTTCGCGGCAGCGCTCCAGCGCGATTGGAGGCGTATTCAGCAAACGTTCGTCCAGCTCCGATAGAATTTCCGGCTCGCTGGTATCCGGTACCAACCGGTTTACAAGCGTTTCCAGCACGCCGGATAAAGGGAGCATCAGGAGCGTACACAAAAGATTAAATACCGTATGCGCTACGGCGATCCCAAACAACGACGCCGGCTCATTTAAAAAGACGGGTGCAGCTATCAGCCTTAACAGGCAAAATACCGCAAGCCACACTGACGTCCCAATCACATTAAAGGATAGATGTACCAGCGCCGCCCGCTTTGCATTTTTGTTTGCCCCGGCGGCAGAAAGCATCGCCGTAACGCAGGTACCGATATTTTGCCCCATGATAATCGGGATTGCCGCTCCATAGGAAACCTGCCCTGTTACCGCCAACGCCTGTAAAATCCCCACCGACGCGGAACTGGACTGGATAATCGCGGTCAGAACGGTTCCTGCCAGCACTCCAAGAACCGGATTCGTAAAGGCAATAAAAAGATTCTGGAATTCCGGTATATCCCGGAGTCCCGATACTGCCCCTGACATGGTATCCATTCCAAACATCAGCGTTGCGAAGCCGAGAAATATCATGCCGGTATCCTTTTTCCGGTCGTTTTTGCAAAACATATAGAAAATAATTCCCACCAGCGACAGAATCGGCGTAAACGAGGTTGGCTTAAGGAGATTTACAAACATATTTCCACTATCAATTCCCGCAAGGCTCAAAAGCCATGCCGTAACCGTCGTTCCGATATTCGCCCCCATAATCACATGAATCGCCTGCTTTAACGTCATCAGACCCGAATTCACAAACCCCACAACCATAACCGTCGACGCTGAAGAACTCTGAATCACAGCCGTTATCACAAGGCCGGTTAAAAGACCCGCCGCTTTATTCGTCGTAAGCCTGCCTAGAAGTTCCCGAAGTTTCTCTCCAGCTCTGCGCTCCAATGCCTGTCCCATAACGCTCATGCCAAACAGAAACAGACTCAGCCCTCCGATCAGTGTCAGCCCGTCAAAAAGATCCATCTCTTGTACACTCCCTTTCCTTTGATATAATACGTTTGAACCGGCTCCTCATGTACTCATGCTTTCAAGCACACACCAATTCATGCCTTGTCAGCCTGGCGGACTCTTCCCATTAAGGCATGCTCTGCGAAACGAGCAGTTCAATTAAGTATAGTTTATCGAATCTATATCAAATTTATTATCAGGGTTTTGTAAAATCTTTGTAAATCTTTCCAATGCTCCGTTCTTTGGAAAATAAACGGAAACCGCCGTTCCTTCTCCCGGACTGCTCTCCAGCCCGATAACCGCATTATGGAGCCTTGCCCCGTGCTTGACGATAGACAGTCCCAGACCAGTTCCTCCCTTTTCCTTTGAGCGGCTCTTATCCACCCGATAAAACCGCTCAAAAATCCGTTCCCTGCACTCCTCTGGTACCCCGATACCCGTATCGGAAACCGTAAGGCGGACTCCCGATTCTTCATTATATACAGACAACGACACCAAACCGCCTTTACGGTTATATTTCACGGCATTGTCGCAAAGATTATAGACGATTCCCTCTAAAATCCGGTAAATCCCGTAGACCGGCGCAGGTTCTCCTTTCAGAGTCATCTGAACCTCCGCCCTCTCCGCTTCCCCGGTAAGACTCTCCATCACTTTCTCCGCAAGTCCGTACAACTCTACCGTCTCCCGCTCCATATCTTCCGCGCCCTCGTCCAGCCTTGAAAGCCGGATGATATCTTCGACCAGGCGGATCATGCGTTTCGACTCTCCGTAAATCCGCGCCGAAAATCCTGCCGTATCTTCCGGCTTTACCATCCCGTTCGCCAACAGCTCCGCATAGCCGGATATGGTCTGTAACGGCGTTTTCAGTTCATGGGATACGTTCGCCGTAAATTCACGCCGTATCTGCTCTGCTCGCTCTTTCTCCGTAACGTCCAAAATCAGAAGGACAATTCCTGAAATCAGCCCTTCCGAATACACCGGAGCCGCGTCAAACTGATAATTTCCCTGTCCAAGCTCCATCTTCATTTCCCCACGGCTCCCTGCGCCCGCCTTGTGGATAAGTTCTCTCAGCTTAAGGCTGTGATCCACAGACAAGATATGCTTTCCCACATAAGAACTGTCCAGATGAAAAATACGCGCCGCAGCAGGATTCATCCCCAATATCATCTGCTTCTCGTTCAGCAGGATAATCCCTTCTTCCATTCCGGTTGTCACCGCCTCAAACTCATTTCTCTTCTGCTCCAGTTCCTCGCTCTGCCTCCGTATCTTTCGCTGCTGCACGGCAATACGCCCCAGCAATGGCTCCAGTTCCTCGTATCCCTCATTTTTCAAAGGCTCGTCAAGATTCAGCCGGTTAAACGGCCTGATGATGCTCTTAGACAGCCGCGAAGCCAATACCAGCGACAGCACGATCGCCGCCCCAACGATCATGCCGATTGACGGCAGCATTCCAAGAAGTAACGTGAGAACCGTATTCTGTGTTATGGAAAGCCTCAGTACCGTGCCGTCTGTGAGACGCTGCGCGCAATAATTGAACCGTTCCATCAGGGTAAACGAATAGCGGGAACTTTCTCCCTTCCCTTCTGAAAAAGCCTTTTTTATCTCTTCCCGCTCCAGATGGTTCTCCATTTCCCCAGTATTGGATCTGCTGTCATAAAGTACCGTACCGTCCGCATCAATCCAGGTAATACGGTAATACTTCACGTCAAGCCCGTCAAAAAACCGCAGTCCTTCTTTCTCCGCCCCCTGGGCTGCAAGATCTGTCTGCATCCGAAGCTGGCTGAGCTGAACGACTGAAAAATACTCGTAAAGTACGCCCATAAACAAAAGCGCCGACGCCAGAAATACCCCCAGCGCCGTCAGAAAAATAGAACGGAAAATCCGCTTTGTCACAGCCTCACCTCCATTCGGTAGCCTACGCCCCTTACCGTCTCTATCGAATTCCCGCAGTCTTTCAATTTGGAGCGCAGCGTTCCAATATGGACGTCCACCGTGCGGGACTCGCCCATATAATCCGTCCCCCATGCCTGCCGAAGTAACTGCTCTCTTGTAAACGCTCTGCCAGGATTGTCCATAAAAATCCGAAGCAGCTCATACTCTTTCAGAGTAAGACGGATTTCTTCTCCCTCTGCAAATACCCGGTGTTCCCCGGTATTCATCTCCAGGCCTCCAATCCGCAAGACCGTTCTGTCTTCTTTCGGCCTTGTCCTGCGCAGCACCGCTTTCACCCGGGATACCATTTCCATCATGCCAAAGGGTTTTGCCAGATAATCATCCGCTCCCAGATCCAGCCCCAGCACCTTATCATACTCCGTCCCTTTGGCCGTCGCCATAATGATCGGGATTTCCGCTGTAGAAACATTCCCCTTAAGCCGCTTTAGCAGTTGAATTCCATCTTCATCCGGCAGCATAATATCAAGCATAACCAAAGCAGGCCTCCCACGCTCAAGGGCATGAAAAAATTCCCCTCCGCAGGAAAAACCTTCCGCCTCAAATCCGGCAGAGTTCAAAGCATATATCATCAGGTCACGGATTGACTGGTCGTCTTCCACACAATAAATCATCCCCGCATCCTCCTTTTCCTTCCTAATAACTTCTCGGAATCTTCAGCCTTGATTTTATAAGGCTTTCAGAACCTATTTT